>NZ_JBFADC010000004.1:0-430481 GCF_040641195.1 Glycomyces sp. NPDC021274
AAGGAATCCACGAGCCCGCTGCCGCTCACCATCGGTAATCAGGGCAACGAAGACACGACTTCACCCGAACGAGACATTTGCATGAGCTTCCTGGTCCGTCGTTTCGGACGAACTCCAGGCGCTCGATCCGCCGATCGCCGATTCCCGACCGCTCGTTCAGGTAATCGAGTGCATATCGGAGATACTCGGGGAATGCCGACTCGTCCTCGATCGAATACTCTCCAACAGGGGCACGGACGACACCCAGGGCATGGGCCACCGTCGGAACGCATCGAGGATGATCGAGCCGCCGTTCCGGAGCGCCCTCCCCGATGCCGGCGATGTCCAGAACGAGGGTCGGCGGTGCCCAACCACCGTCACAAGTGGGGACCTTGATGTGATGCTCCGCGAATTGGGACATCACCTGGACGGCCTGCGACGGAGGCACGTCGAGCGCCGCGTCCCAGAGCCGTGCATGGGATTCATCGTCCGAGCCGGAATGCAATTGGGCGAGCCGGGCACGGAGGATCGAAGTCGCGTCCAGGTTCCCGAACCCTGCATCCTTGAGCTTCGCCTCGACACCGTTCAGAGCCAGAAATTCGGGAAGAACGAAGCAGGCTCCTTCGATCCTGAGATCCTCATTAGACTCGAGAAAGACCGAATTCCTGTCGGACATCGACCGCATCCCCTCGGTCGTGGGAATCACCTTGGCAGCTTCCAGTTCTCTCAGCTGCCGGCGCTCGGTCACGAAGAAGAACGCTCTGGCAGCGGATTCGAGATCCGGACCATCGGCCCATTCTTTCAACCAGGTCAGGATGCCGCGCTTCGGCATCTTTTCGAGAGCGACCTTGTCGTCTCTGGTGGCCCTGTCCAGGACTACCGGAGAATACACGTTCATATAGATTTCGCGCACTCGTCGAGCCCGTTGCGTGGTCGAGTAGCAGCGCCAGTGGGGAACGTCGTCGCTCGTGTGCGGTGAGACGATCCAATCTCTGTGGTCCTGCTCGCCGACACCGTCGATGGTGAAATCGAGCGGCCGAAGCTCGCTCGCTCGACGCAGCACACCGCTCGCATCCGGGATCAGCGCATTGGAAGATCCATGCCGTGGAACTTGGGCGCGGATGATCTCGTCCCCGAACGAGTACTCCTCGCCCCTGGCGGAACGAGCCGGCATGAGATCCAGATGCGCAGCAGGGTCGGTCGACATGGAGGCCTTCGGCAACATTTCAGCAAAGATCGCCGACAGGTTGACGAGGATTTCACGGTTATAGGTGTTCCGCAGCAACGTGGTCCGGTCGTCGTTGAGGCTCCATGGTGCGTTGAAGAGCGCGGATGCCGAGGTCCTGTCCTGCAGCGGAAAATAGGACCAGAACTCGCCAAGTCTCATTTGAGCGCTTCGAGCCGGAAGTGCAACGGTGACCTTGACCTGGTCGCGGGATACGGCTTCTCCGACCTCCGCCCGAGCTTCACGCGTCGGCGTGTGCATTCGGTTCTCGACCAGCCATTCGTCGTTGTCGCCGTTCGGACGACTGATCCTGAACCTGCCGCCTCCCAGGGATTGCGAGATGTGCCGTGTGCCGTAGTCCTTGTCCGACCCGCTGACCCGCAGCCGCACTTCACGGACCGAATCCACGAACAGCAGGAACTCCGATCGGAAGTTCTCGATCTCTCCTCTGAGGGTGTCCTCCCGCGAGAGGTCCGGCAGCCTCACGATCGTCGAGGCCCAAGTGGCGAGTTCAGCGAGAATCGGATCCGTCTCAAAGGCCGCACCAGCGTCGATGCTCCTCATAGTCCGAAGGATCGGGAGCCTTCTGGTCCCGGGAACGATGGCCGAGATCGATTCGATCGCCTCCGGAGAGTTGAACTCGAATGCCACCGACCTGCTGAAGACTTGGGGTGAATCCGTAACCGCCAGCACCGATTTGAAGCCCAGGCCGAAACGACCGATCTCGTCGCCTCGCTTACCGCTGAGATGAGCATGGGCGAGGGTTATCAGACCGTTTCGGGAAAAGGGACGCCCGGCATTGGCACAGTACAGAGTCCGGCTCTCCTGATCGAGCACGATTTCGACCCGTCCTGATCCGGCCCCGTACTCCTCGGCACCGGTCATCGCATCGGCCGCATTCTGTACAAGTTCCAAGAGCGTCCGGTTCGAGTATCCGCCGACGCGGATCGATTCCTCATGGTTCGCATGCTCGGTGATCAAGTTCGGATTCGCACGGTAGGACAGGATCGCTCGCTCGTAGAGATCGTCGACCTCCCGTGCCAATTCCGGATCCGGGGTCCACTGGGTGCTCGTCATCTTCGGGGATACGCCCTTTCAGCCGTGGCTCGGCGGAGCCACGCACGTCGGCATTCGAGTCATATCGAGGGTAGTTCAGGGGGTGAACGTTGGACGGACCATAGAGACGGCACCGCCGCCGGAACGGCTGATGACTCCTCACCGCTTCTGGCCGGCGAAGCGGACTGAGGAAGCCGGTACGACCGTGCGCATTCGTTCGGATACAAGGGTATCGAGACAGTGCGGTCCTCGTCCACGGGCCCGAGACGAAAAGCCCACAGCTTCCTTCCTGAAACTTCCGTCTCGGAAATTGCCACTGGCCTCCTCCTCACCGCATCGTTCGTCCGATATCCGTCGATCGAAGCATGCTCACGGCTTCGACAGATCCCCCAAAGCCGGCAGGACGACTCCAGCCTGGAACCGATGTGGCGTCTCGGTCGGCGACAAGACTCCGATCAGTTGACGGGGCATCGCGGTACTGGCATATTGGCGCTACGCGCCAGTAGGCGTTGTATCTGCTGCTGGGGAGGCGCGGGCGATGGACAGTGACGTCATCGTTGTCGGGGCGGGGTTGGCCGGGCTGGCCGCTGCCGCTGAGCTGGTCAGGCTCGGGAAGCGCGTGACCGTGCTGGAGCAGGAGGGCGAGCAGTCCCTTGGGGGGCAGGCGTTCTGGTCGTTCGGGGGCCTGTTCCTGGTGGACTCGCCGGAGCAGCGCCGCATGGGGATCAAGGACTCGCACGAGCTGGCGTGGCAGGACTGGCTCGGGACGGCCGGGTTCGACCGGGCGGAGGACGAGTGGCCGAGGCGCTGGGCCGAGGCGTATGTGGACTTCGCGGCCGGGGAGAAGCGGTCGTGGCTGCACGCCATGGGAGTGCGGTTCTTCCCGGTGGTCGGCTGGGCCGAGCGCGGGGGTTATACCGCGCAGGGGCATGGCAATTCGGTGCCGCGCTTCCACATCACGTGGGGCACCGGCCCGGGGGTCGTGGAGCCGTTCGCCCGGCGGGTGCGGCAGGCCGAGGTCGACGGGAAGGTGCAGTTCAACTTCCGGCACCGGGTCGACCGCCTCACGGTGACCGACGGGGTCGTCACCGGGGTCTCCGGGACGCTGTTGTCCCCCGACGAGTCGGCACGCGGAGTCGCGACCACGCGGGAGGCGCTGGGCGAGTTCGAGCTCAGCGCGGAAGCCGTCGTCGTCACCTCCGGCGGCATCGGCGGGAACTTCGACCTCGTGCGAAAGCACTGGCCGACGCGGATGGGGCCGGCGCCGAAGCGGCTCATCTCCGGCGTGCCCGCGCATGTGGACGGCCGGATGCTCGGGATCGCCGAGGAGGCCGGGGCGAACCTCATCAACCGCGACCGCATGTGGCACTACACCGAGGGCATCGAGAACTGGGACCCGATCTGGCCGCATCACGGCATCCGGATCCTGCCCGGGCCCTCGTCGCTGTGGCTCGACGCCACCGGGCACAGGCTGCCCGCGCCGCTGTTCCCCGGCTTCGACACGCTCGGGACGCTCGAGCACATCATGACCACGGGCCACGAGTACACGTGGTTCGTGCTCACCCAGAAGATCCTGGAGAAGGAGTTCGCGCTCTCCGGCTCCGAGCAGAACCCCGACCTGACGGGGAAGGACGTGAAGCTGCTGCTCAAGCGGGTGCTGCCGGGCGCGCCCGGTCCGGTGGAGGCGTTCAAGAAGCACGGTGCGGACTTCGCGGTCGCGGCCACGCTGCCGGAGCTGGTCGCGAAGATGAACGGCATCACCGGCGAGGCCCTGCTGGAGTACGAGACGGTGCGGGCGGCGGTCGCGGCGCGGGACGCCGAGATGGACAACACGTTCACGAAGGACCTGCAGGTCACAGCGTTGCGAGGGGCCCGGAACTACCGGGGCGACAAGCTCATTCGAGTCGCGTCCCCGCACCGGCTGCTCGACCCGAAGGCCGGGCCGCTCATCGGAGTGCGGCTGCACCTCTTGACGCGGAAGACCTTGGGCGGCTTGCAGACCGATCTGGACGGGCGGGTGCTGCGGGCGGACGGGTCGCCGCTGCCGGGGCTGTACGCGGCCGGTGAGGCGGCCGGCTTCGGAGGCGGCGGGATGCACGGCTACCGGTCGCTGGAGGGCACGTTCCTGGGCGGGTGCCTGTTCTCGGGGAGGCAGGCCGCGCGCGGCGTCGCCGGATCGTGACGTTGTGTGCCGGGTCGTCACCGGCATGCCGGTGACGATGTGGTAGTGGCGGTCTAAGGTGGTCGTCAAGCGGCCTTCCTCACCCGCGAAACCGAGCACTCCTCGCCTACCGGGCGTGGTCCGCTAACATCCAAGGTTCTGCGGGCGCCAGCCTAACCGCTCCTCAGCGGCGCTCGCCGAAGCCGATCGCAGGCCGCAGGCCGCTGATCGGCACCTCACAACTCGTGGATGGTTGAGCATGAGCGACTTTCAGCACCCTGCCCCGCGCCACCAGGCCGGTCCCCCAGCAGGCCCGCCGATGCGTCCCCAGGCAGGACCACCGATGGGTCCTCCAGCGGGATCGCCGATGGGTCCCCCGCCGGGACCGCCGATGCGTCCGCCCATGGGCCAGTCCGCCGGCTCCCCGGTCGGCCCGCCGTCCGTGGCGGGCGGCGGCAACATGGGCCGCGCATCAGTGGTCGGCGCCGCCAAGCCCAAGGCCGTCCCCGGCCCGGCGAAGCGGGGCCGCAAGAAGAAGCGGATGTCCAAGCGCCGCCGCCGTGTCTACGCGGCGCTCATCATGGCCTGCCTGATGATGCTGGGCACCGTGACCGTGGCCGGGGCGTGGTTCTTCAACGACGTCCCCGCCCCCGAAGACCTCAAGTTCGGCGAGTCCACGACCTTCACGCTCGCCGGCAGCGACACCCCGATCGCCGGCTACGGCGAATTCACGCGCAAGCTCGTCGACGATTACGAAAGGCTCCCGGACCAGGTCACGTGGTCGCTGCTCGCCCTGGAGGACAAGGACTACTTCGAGCACGAGGGCGTCGACTACAAGGGCACCCTGCGCGCCCTGGTCAACAACCTCAAGGGCGGCGACACGCAGGGCGCCTCGACCATCAGCCAGCAGTACGCGGGCATGGTCTCCGACATCCGCGGTGACATCTCCTACAGCCGCAAGGCCAATGAAGCCGTCATGGCGATGAAGCTCGAGCAGGAGAACTCCAAGGAGACGATCCTGCTCCACTACCTGAACCTCAACTTCTACGGACGCGGCGCCTACGGCATCGAGGCCGCCGCCGAGGTCTGGTTCAACAAGAAGGTCGAGGACCTCACGTGGGGCGAGGGCATGATGCTCGTCATGCAGGTCAAGGCCGGTGACGGCTCGTTCGACCCGCGCATCGCCAAGGAGGGGAGCACCGCCCCGGTCGACCGCTGGACGCACGGCATGAACACGCTGCTCTCCATGACCGACAAGCTCGACGACGATCAGCTGGCCGCGATCCAGGCGGAGTTGGACGCCGGGATGCCGGAGACGCTCGCAGCCCTGCAGAACCCCGGCACGTGGGGCCACGACACCCCCACCGGCTTCATCACCAACCCGACCGACGGCTACATCTGGGACGAGCTGGAGAGCCGCTACGGCCTCACGCAGGACCAGTTCTACGGCGCGGAGGAGGACACCGGCGGCTACACCGTCGAGCTGACCCTGGACCCCGAGATCCAGGCCGAGGCCCAGCGGACCGCCGGGCGCGGCGACCTCGAGCGAAAGCGCAACGAGGAGGGTCAGCTCGTCGACGACAACGACGAGCCCGTCGCCGAGGAGAACGCCGCGGCCGCCGCCGAGTACGTGAACGAGGACGGCTACTTCGAGTTCGTCAACGAGAACAAGGACGCGGCGCTCTACGAGTACAACACCTCGATGGCCAGCGCGGTCGTCGCGGTCGAGCCCGGGACCGGCCGCGTGCTGGGCTACTACGGCGGTCAGAACGGCCTCGGCATCGACAAGGCCGGCCTGGAGAACCCGCACCCGCCCTCGTCGACGTTCAAGATGATCACGGCGGCGACGGCGATCAAGAACGGCGCGTCGGTGGACTCGTGGTGGAACGCCGAGTCGCCGCGCGAGTTCGAATCGCTGAAGGACTTCGACGACCCCACGATCGCGAACTCGGGGTCGAACACGAACGGCGCCGACCACATGACCCTCACCGAGGCGGTGCGGCAGTCCAAGAACACCCCGATGTACGCGATCGCCGAGAAGTGGGGCGCGACCGCCATCCTGCAGACCGCGGTCGACATGGGCGTGCGGCAGCTGACGCAGACCCTGGAGGGCAAGGAGGTCACGTACCGGTTCTACCGCGCCGAGGACGGGACCATCACCTACTCGCGCCACGGGATCATCGAGAACGAGGACGGCTCGTTCGTCACCGATGACAACGGGAACATCGACATCGACGCGTCATTGGACGGGTACGAGTCGGACAACATCACGCCGATCCGGACCGAGCTGAACCTGGAGTCGATGAACGATCCGTTCTTCTACCACATCAGTTTCGGCCAGTACCCGACCTCGGTGGCGTTCATGGCCAGCGTGTACGCGACGATCGCGGCCGACGGGGTGTACAACGAGATGCACTACGTGGAGGCCGTGTACGACCGCAACGGCAACCCGGTCCCGGAGAAGCGGAGCCTGGACTCCTACGCGGCGCTCGACACGAGCGAGGCGCGGAACCTGCAGGAAGTGGGTTCGACGATCACCGGTGAGGGCGAGAAGATCGACGGCGACCGGCCGCTCACCGGCAAGACCGGTACCTGGCAGGCCGGCGACCAGTACGGGGGCGACGCGAACGCGCACACCTGGTATGTGGGCGCGATCCCGCAGTTGAGCATCGCCGCCTGGGTGGGCAACGCGACCGCGGAGTCGGCGCCGCTGCTGAACAAGGACGGCGGGTACGAAGGCACGTTCGGTTCGAAGCTCAGCTACCCGGTGTGGATCCAGTTCATGAACGGCGCGATCGAGTCCGAGGAGTACGAGGTCAAGGACTGGGCGGAAGCCTCGCATATGGGCAGTCCGATCGTGGACGACATCTTGAACGCGGAGGGCAAGATCGACGCCTCCAGCCCGTACTGCGCGCTGAACGCGGGCGATCCGAAGTGCGTGCAGGCGGCCCCGCCGGGGGGTCAGGAGACGTGTGACCCGGTGTCGGAGCTCATGGGCCTGTGCGAGCCCGGGACGACCAACGGCGGTAACAACGGCGGCGGTAACGGCGGCAATAACGGTGGTGGCAACGGAGGCGGTCGCGGCGACGACGACTGATCCTCGGATCGTGTGAAAGGGCCCGGCGGGAAGCGATTTCCGCCGGGCCCTTTCGCATTGCGGTGCAACAGCATCCGGGCGCACGCGCCCGGCCTCGCTCGCGGCTCAGGCGAAGGCGTGGCCTTCGCCGCGGTAGGTCGGGACTTCGGCGACGACTTCGCCGTTGCGGACGAGGTGGACGGTGTTGACGCGTTCGGCGAGTTCGCCGGCTTTGGCGTGGCGCATCCAGACCCGGTCGCCGATGGCGAGGCCGTCGGCGGCGCGGCCTTTGAGGGGGGTCTGGACCTCGCCCGCGCCTTCGGTCCTGGAGAAGCGCATGCCGGCGGGGAAGGTCGGTTTCGGGAGGCGGTCGGGGCCGGGCACGCCGGAGGCGACCCAGCCGCCGCCGAGGGCGGTGACGATGCCGGGGCGGGGGCGCCGGACCACCGGGAGCGCGAAGAAGGCGGCGGGGATCGGGCGGATCGACCGGTAGCCGTCGAAGAGCGCGGGCGAGTACAGGCCCGATCCGGCGGCGATCTCGGTGACCGAGGGGTCGGCGGCGGTCGAGATGACCGAGCCGGTGCCGCCGCCGTTGACGAACTCGAGGTCGGCGACGCTGCGCACGGCGGCCACGGCCTCGGCGCGGCGTTCGGCGAGTTCGATGCGGGAGACGCGCTGCATGAGCCGCACCAGCGGGTATTTCAGGGCGGCGGCGGAGTAGGCGTCCTGGACGCCGGCGATCTGGCCTTCGTAGCCCATGATGCCGACCAGGTCGACGCCCGGGCGCTTGTCGATCTCGTGGGCCATGTCGAGGGCGTGTTCGGGGGTGCGGACCGGGGAGCGGTGCGCGCCGATGTGGATGCGGCCGCCGAGCAGTTCGAGCGAGACGTCGAGTTCGAGGCAGAGTCGCAGGGGCCGGGAGGGGTCGGGTTCGACGTGGCGGCGCAGGAAGTCGAGGTGCTCGACGGAGTCGACCATGAGCGTGATGCGGCGGGCGAGCTCGTCGTCGGCGGCGAGGGCGCGCAGCGCGTCGGTGTCGGCGGTCGGATAGGCGACGACGATGTCCTCGAATTCCTGTGCGAGCCAGAGCGCTTCGGGGAGGGTGAAGCCGAGGATGCCTTTGAAACCGGGCTGGGCGAGCGCGCGGCGCATGAGGGCGCGGCAGCGCAGCGACTTGCTGGCGAGACGCAGGGGCTTCCCGATGGCGTTGCGGCGCAGGATGGCCGCGTTGGTGTCGAAGGCGCCGAGATCGACGACCGCGAACGGCGGCTGGAGCCCGGCGGTGGCGCGGCCGAGTTCGGCGAACCGGTGTTCGAGCGCGGCGGGGACATCGACCCCGGTAACTCGCTGGTAGCCCATCCGACTTCCCTTCGGCAGCTTAATTGGGGTTAGATGAAAGCTACCGTGAAGTTCGCCTCACATTCAACCGGAGTAGCTATGGGAGCTGCCGTGGGAACCTCGATCTGGCAGAACTGGTCGGGCACCGAGAACGCCGACCCCGCCCGCACCGTCCGCCCCGCGGGCGCCGAGGAGCTGGCCGCGGCGGTGACCGCGGCGGCCTCGGACGGGTTGCGGGTCAAGGCGGTCGGGACCGGCCACTCGTTCAGCGGGATCGCGGTCGCGGACGGCGTGCAGGTCGACATGGGCGCTCTCGACCAGGTGGTCGCGGTGGACCCGAGCTCGGGCCTGGTGACCGTTGAGGCGGGGATGCCGCTGTGGCGGCTGAACCAGATCCTCGACGCGCACGGGCTGGCCCTGGAGAACATGGGCGACATCGACCGGCAGACGATCTCCGGGGCGATCTCGACGGGGACGCACGGCACCGGGGACCGGTACCGCGGGTTCGCGTGGCAGGTCAAGGGGTTGAAGCTGGTCCTCGCCGACGGCTCGATCGTCCAATGTACGGAGTTCGAGCGGTCGGAGCTGTTCGCGGCGGCGCGGCTGGGCCTCGGCGCGCTCGGTGTGATCGCCGAAGTGACGCTGCAGTGCGTCCCGGCGTTCCGCTTGAAGGCGGTGGAGCGGCCCGAGCGGCTCGACACGGTGCTCGAGAACCTTGACGAGCTGGTGTCCGAGAACGACCATTTCGAGTTCTACTGGTTCCCGCACACCGCGCGGACCCTCACGAAGCTCAACAACCGGTACGCGATGTCGGAACCGAGCCGGGCGCCGAGCCGCCTGTCGTACTGGTGGAGCGAGGCGTTCACCGAGAACACGCTGTTCGAGGCGAGCAACCGGGTGGGCGCGCGGTTCCCGGCGATGGTGCCGCGCCTGAACCGCCTGGCCGGGCGGGTGTGGAGCGCCCGGGAGTACACGGACGTGTCGCACCGGGTCTTCGCCTCGCCCAGGTCGGTGGTGTTCCGGGAGATGGAGTACGCGCTGCCGCGGGAGGCGCTGCCGGGCGTGCTGCGGGAACTGCAGGCGATGGTGGAGCGGGAGCGGCACCTCGTGTCGTTCCCCGTCGAGGTGCGGTTCGCGGCGGCCGACGACATCTGGCTCTCGACCGCGCAGGGCCGGCGCACCGCGTACGTGGCGGTGCACCAGTACCACCGGCACGACCACGGGCCGTACTTCAAGGACTGCGCCGCGATCTTCGACGCCGCGGACGGGCGGCCCCACTGGGGCAAGATGCACTCCCTGGACGCCGAGCGCCTGGGCGAGCGGTACGAGCACTTCGACGACTTCCTCGCGGTGAGGAAAGAGGTCGACCCCGACCGCCGCTTCTCCAACCCGTACCTGGAGCGGGTCCTCGGCGATTGACCGATTTACCTGGGCCCTAGGAAATCCAGTCAAACGGCAGGATTTCGAACGCGTCGAATCCCGCGGTGAGCGGTTTGACGACACGAAAGTCGCGCTGATTGAGAGTGAAGATCTTGTTGATGCCATAGCGGCCTGCGAGCGCGATCCCGACGGTGTCCGCGAGGTCGAGTTCCAAACCGCTGTAATCGATACGGGTCCGGTGAGCGGTTTCGATATCGCCGTACTGGATGGTCGCGAGCTGGTACTGTCCGCGTTCAAAGCGTGCCAGCATCGCTTCAGAAATCTGGATTGCGAACCGAAAGCCGCCATTTCGGCGGGCAAGGTGGTCGAGTTCCGACAGCACCAACGGGGATACCAGCAGTGTTTCCGACTCCATGACCCGTTCGCACTCCGCCTGGAGCGGCTCGTCCGTATCGAATGCAGCCAAGACCGCCGAAGTGTCCGCTACGACGATCATCGCTTCAGCGACCGCCGACGAATGCTCTGATAGATCGCCTCATCCATCTCTTCAACGGTGAGCGGCCCGCCGCTACTGAACTTCGGCAGCGGCGGAAGCGGGTCCTCGTCGGCCGCGCGCAGCAATCCCTCGTCGAGGAAACGCCGCATCAACTCCGCCTTAGGGATCCCGCGTCGCCGCGCTTCGGCCTCGAGACGCAGATCGGCTTTCTCATCGAGGTATATGGTGCTCTTCTTCCTAGGCATACCACCGATGGTACCACCCGTAACGTGGCGAACCGCGATGTTGTCGGGGCCGTGGGCTACCTTTTGGCCGTGGCAGAGGTCCAGTTCCGAAAACTCGATGAGATGACCGACGACGAGGTCTACGCGGCGTACGAGCCGCCCGCGCCTGATTGGCTGCGGGTCAACTTCGTCTCCAGCGCCGACGGCGCGGCGACCCTGGAAGGGCTCTCCGGTCCCCTTTCGGGTGAACAGGACAAGCGGGTGTTCAAGGTCCTGCGGGCGCGCTGCGACGTGCTCCTGACCGGTTCGGGCACCGTGGCCGCGGAAGGGTACGGGCCGCTGGTCCTCTCTCCCGAGCGCATGGCCTGGCGCCGGGCGCATGGCCTGCCGGAAGTGCCCGTGATGGCCGTCGCCTCGCGCAGCCTCGCCGGGCTGGACCCGCAGCAGGGGCTCTTCACCGAAGCGCCGCGGCGCCCGATCGTCGTCGTCCCCGCCGACCTCCCCGAGACGCAGGTCGGGCCGTTCCGGGAGGTCGCGGACGTGATCGCCGCCGGCACCGGCGCGGTCGACTACGCGGCGGCGGTCGACGCGCTGCGCGAACGCGGGCTGCGCCAGATCCTGAGCGAAGGCGGGCCCCGCGTGTTCGGCGACCTCATCGCCGCCGACCTCGCCGACGAACTCGATCTGACGCTCTCGCCGCTGCTGGTCGGGGCCGGTCCCGTCCGCATCGCCGAAGGCCGCGCCGCCGATGCGGCCCGGCCCCTGGAGCTGCGACACGTCCTCGAAGCCGGGGGGAACCTCATCCTGCGGTATCTGCGAGACTCGACCGATGAGTGAATCGGTGGGCCGCGTGCTCGGCACAGAGGACGCGACGCCCCTGTCGTTCTGGGTCGGCGTCGGACCGGAGGCGTACGCCCAGCTCGACGACGTGCTCACCACCGAACGCCAGGTGCCCGGAGTCGGCACGGTCCGCATCTCCGGCGTCGTCACCTCGGTGCGCTCGCGACACGAAGGCGCCCAGTTCGACTCGGACGTCTTCGACATCGCCGGAGGCCTGCTCCCCGCGCAGGTGCAGGAGGCCGCCGAGGTCACCGTGACCCGCGTCGAACCGGAGGTGTTCGTGCCGCCGCGCCCCGGCGCCGAGGTGCAGCGCGCCACGGGCGAGGACCGCGACCGGGCCCTCTACTTCGACGGCATGGCCCGCCAAGTGCCCCTGGGGTTCTCGCGCGACGGCCAGCCGGTGTTCCTCAACCCCGACTTCCTCGACGGCACGAGGGGGGCGCACGTCTCGATCTCCGGCATCTCCGGCGTCGCCACGAAGACCTCGTTCGCGACGTGGATGCTCTACTCGCTCCTGCACTCCGGCGCGCTCGGCGCGGAGGCCGCGAACACGAAGGCGCTCATCTTCAACGTCAAGGGCGAGGACCTGCTGCTCCTCGACCACGACAACACGAAGATCGACGAGAGCATCCGCGACTCCTACCGCCGCCTCGGCATGGAGCCCGGCGCGTTCAAGTCCGTGGAGGTGCTCGCCCCGCCGCGCGAAGGCGACTCCAACGGCGTCCCTGACGTGGCCTGCCGGTCCACCGGCGTGGACGCGTTCTACTGGACCCTCGCCGAGTTCTGCCAGCTCAGCCTCCTGCCGTTCGTGTTCGCCGACGGCGACGACGACCGCCAGCAGTACACGATGGTCGTCCACCAGGTCGCCGCGCGGCTGCGCAAGGAGGCCCGCCCCAAGGACAACGGCGCGATCAGCGTCGACGGGCAGCTGCTCACCAGCTACCGCGACCTCGTCGACCTCATCTGCGAGCGCCTCTCCGACGACGAGACCCGCACCGAATGGGCCGGGTCCGCAATCGGCCTGGGCACCGTGAACGCGTTCATCCGCCGCCTCATCGCCTCCGGGCGCGACATCGGGCGGCTCATCCGCGGCGACCTGCCGCCCAAGGGCGCCGTGCTCACCTCGGACGCCCAGGTCACCGTCGTGGACCTGCACAACCTGCCCGACCGGGCGCAGCGCTTCGTCGTCGGCGTCGTGCTCCGCTCCGAGTTCGAGCGCAAGGAGAAGGCCGGCACGGCGCGCCCGCTCCAGTTCGTCGTCCTCGACGAGCTCAACAAGTACGCGCCGCGCGAGGGCACCAGCCCCATCAAGGACATCCTGCTCGACATCGCCGAGCGCGGACGCTCCCTCGGGGTCATCCTCATCGGCGCCCAGCAGACCGCGTCCGAAGTGGAGCGACGCATCGCCTCGAACTCGGCGATCCGCGTCGTCGGCCGCCTCGACGCCGCCGAGGCCACGCGCCCCGAGTACGGGTTCCTCACGCAGGCCCAGCGCATGCGCGTGCTCATGGCCAAGCCCGGCACCATGTTCGTGGCCCAGCCCGAGCTCCCGGTCCCACTCGTGGTGAACTTCCCGTTCCCCGCCTGGGCCACCCGCCCCTCCGAGGCCGGGTCCGCCCCGTCCGCCACCGCACGGTCCGGCCGTGCACTCTCGCCCACCGCGAAGGTCGACCCGTTCGACCTCGCAGGGGACGACGAAGACGACATCCCGTTCTAGTTTCGGGCCCACAGCACTGCACCGACCTTCACAGGCACAGAGGAGCACGCCTTGCGGATTCTCCACACGTCCGACTGGCACGTCGGCGTCACCATGAAGGGCCGCTCGCGCCTCGACGAGCAGCGCGCCGTCTTCAAGCAGATGGTCGACGTCGCCCGTGAAGAAGCGGTCGACCTGGTGATCGTCGCCGGCGACCTCTTCGACACCGCCTCGCCCTCGGCCGAGTCGCAGCGGCTCCTGTTCTCGGCCCTGTCCGCCCTGCGCGGCACCGGCGCCGAGGTCGTCGTCATCGCCGGGAACCACGACAACGGCAAGGCCCTCGAAGCCCTCCGGCACTGGGCCCACGCCGCCGGCATCCACCTGCGCGGCTCGCTCGGCAAGGCCGCCGACCACCTCATCACCGGCACCACGAGCGGTGGCGAGCCCTGGCGCTGCGCCGCGCTCCCGTTCATCGCCCAGCGGCACGCCGTGCGCGCCGCCGAACTGTTCGAGCTCGGCGCGGCCGGCGCCGAGGCGAACTACTCCGACCACCTGCGCCGCCTCGTCTCCGCGCTGACGCACGACTTCACCGCTGACACCGTGAACCTCTTCACCGGGCACCTCACCGTCGTGGGCGGCAAGGTCGGCGGCGGCGAACGCGAGGTCCACACCGTGGCCGACTACGCCGTCCCCGCCGCGATCTTCCCGCCCACCACTTCCTATGTGGCCCTAGGGCACCTGCACAAGGCCCAGGCGATCACCGGGCCCTGCCCGATCCGCTACTCCGGCGGTCCGCTCGCGGTCGACTTCGGCGAGGAGGACCACACGCCGAGCGTCGCCATCGTCGACGTCGCACCCGGGGTCCCCGCCCGCGCCCGTACCGTGCCGCTCACCGCCGCCGTGCCGCTCCAGACCGTGCGCGGCACCCTCGAGAAGCTCGCGAAGGCCAAGGTGGACGAGCGGGCCTGGCTGCGGGTCTTCGTCACCGAACCGGCCCGCGCCGGGCTCCGCGGCGAGGTCGCCGACCTCTTCCCGCGCGCCGTCCAGATCCACATCGACCCGGTCATGCGCGCCGACGACGCGAAACCCCGCGAACGGCGCTCGGGCCGCAGCCCCGGCGACCTCTTCGCCGCGTACCTCACCGAGCACCAGCACGACGACCCCGCCGTCACGAAGCTCTTCGCCCAGCTCTACGAAGACGCCCAGACCGTCACCGAGGAGGCCTGATGCGGCCCATCCGACTGGACCTCCAGGGATTCGGCTCGTACACCGGGTCCGAGACCTTCGACTTCACCGACGCGGAGTTCTTCGCGCTCACCGGGCCCACCGGCGCGGGCAAGTCCACCGTGCTCGACGCGATCTGCTTCGCGCTGTACGGCCGCACGCCGCGCTGGCCGAAGTCGGCCACGCAGAACTCCCTCGCACCGTCCTCAGTGGAGGGACGGGTGCGGCTGGTGTTCCGCGCGGCCGGGCAGCACTACGTGGCCACGCGCATCCTGCGGCGCGACCGCAACGGCAAGGTCAAGACCACCACGGCGGCCATGGAGCAGCTGCCCGAGGGCGTGAACCCGGCCGAGGACACCGAGCTCGTCGAAGGGCTCGGCAAGGCCCTCGGGGGGAGCCCGAACGAGGTCAACGCCGCCGCCGAGCGGATCATCGGCCTCCCGTTCGAGCAGTTCACCAAGTGCGTGCTGCTCCCCCAGGGCGAGTTCGCGGAGTTCCTGCGCGCCTCCTCGGCCGACCGGCGGAACATCCTGGAGAACCTGCTCGGCCACAGCGTCTACCGCGGCATCCAGCAGCGCGCCCGCACCCGGTTCGTCGACGCGGACGCGAAGCGGCAGGCGTACGAGACGCAGCTCGCCGGGATCGCGCCGGTCACCGAGGAGCAGATCCGGCACGCCGCCGAACGCGTCGAACGCCTGGAGAAGCTCTCGGAACCGGTGCGTGACAAGTCGAGCGCGCTCGACGGCCTCGCCGCGGCCGTCGAGGCCGCGCGGCGCAGGCTCACCGAGGCCGAGGCGAACCTCGCCTCGCTCACCTACATCAAGGAGCCGTCCGGGGTCGCGGACATCGCCGCGCAGGTCGCCTCGGCGAATGCCGCAGTGGTCGAGAAGGCGGCCGAAGTCGAGGCCACCGAGGCCGAGGACGAGCGGCTGCGGTCCGAACTGGACGGACTCGACCTGGCGAAGCTCGAGCGGGACCTCAAGGCCTGGGCGGAGCTCGCCGAGACCGAGTCGAAGCTGAAGACCGGCCTCGAGCTCACCGAGGAGCTGCGCGACCAGTTCGCCGAGGCGAAGGAGCTCGAAGAGGCCGCTTCGGAAGAGGTCGAGATCCAGCACGCGTCGCTCCACAAGGTCCGCATGGCCGAACTCGCCGGCACCCTCAGGGCGGGTCTGGAGATCGGCGACGAGTGCCCGGTCTGCGACCGTCCCGTGGACCAGGTTCCGGAGCACGACCTCTCCGAGTCGATGCACCAGGCCGAAGAGGCCTCCCGCACGGCCACCGTCGAGTTCCGGGACGCGCAGGCCGCCGTCGTCGCGCTCCAGACGAAACTCGAGAACTACGAGGAGCGGCTCACCGAGCTGCAACTGGCCGAGCGGCGGCTGAAGAAGAAGCTCGAGAACGTCCCCGAACCGGCGGTGCTGCAGCAGCGGCGGGCCAACTCGGAGGAGGCCCGGCAGCAGCTCGCGGGCACCGGCGCGGCCCTCAAAGCCGCGCGGCGGGCGCTGCGCGAGGCCGAGAAGCGCAAGGTCGTCGCCGATGAGCGCCGGCAGCGGGCCTGGAAGGAGTTCCAGCACGCCCGCGACCAGGTGGCCGTGCTCGGCCCGCCCGCGGGCGGGGACGATCTGGCCGCGAGCTGGGCGCAGCTGGTCGCCTGGGCCGAGGCGTCGCTGGAGCGCGCGGGCGCTGAACGCGAGGCCGCCCGCACCGAGCTCGCGAGCCTCGACGGCCGCGCGCAGACGCTGCGCGGTGAGCTCCGGTTCGCCTTGGGCGAGTTCAATGTCGAGGTGCCGCGCAACGGCACGGGCGGCGACTACGTGGCCCGGCACGCGACCGCCGTCGAGGCGGCGCGCGCGGAGTCCGCGGCGCTCACCGAGGCGCGGAAGCGGCGCATCGACCTGGACGCCGAGATGCGGCGCTTCGCGGGCGAAGCGCTCGTGGCCAAGGAGCTCGCCAAGCACCTGGACGCGCGCAAGTTCATGGAGTGGCTGCTCAGCGAAGCCCTCGACGAACTCGTGGCGGGGGCGACCGTGATGCTCAATCGGATCACCGGCGGCCAGTACGACCTCGTGTACCGCGAGCAGGACTTCTGGGTGGTGGACCACCACGACGCGGACATGCCGCGCCCGGCGCGGAGCCTTTCGGGCGGCGAGACCTTCGCGGCCTCGCTGTCGCTGGCGCTCGCCCTGAGCGACCAGCTGGCGAGCCTGTCGCGGCACGGGGCGAGCCTGGAGTCGATCATCCTCGACGAGGGTTTCGGGACATTGGACCCGGAAACGCTCGACGCGGTCGCGACGACGCTCGAGGCGCTGACGCTCTCCGCCGGTCGCACCGTCGGACTCGTGACGCATGTGACCGAACTCGCAGAACGGGTCCCGGTACGGTTCCGAGTCACCAAGGACGCCAAAGGGTCCCATGTGGAGAAGACCTGGACTTAGACCAGGTCAGAGGCTCTTGACAAATTCTTGACGCCCCTGTCGCGGTTCCGCGCGCCTTCGTTCTGGCAATCCCTTGAGGCCGGGAGTAATTTGAGTTCGTCCGCCGCGTGACGCCGCCACGGCATCCGCACCGCAGGCGCGCCGTTGGCATGCACGCCGTCCGGTTCGCGCGCGATGTCCGATTGTGCCGCAGGATACATGAGGGTCATTCACCTGGCGTTAAACTTGATCATTCAAGTACTTATGCAGATATGAGCACATTGCACATTCGCGGCAACCGCCGCAAGCTGATCACCGGAGCGGGCGTCATCGGCGCCGGAGCACTCACCGTCTTCACCCTCGACGCCTGCAGCGCCGACGGCAACGGCATGGGCGGCGAGGACGCCGCGGCGCAGACCGCCGACGTCCCCAGCCTCAAGGAACTCGAATCGGCCGAGGACATCTGGCAGGCCCTGCTCGACGGCAACCAGCGCTGGGCCGACGGCGCCCCCGTCCACCCCGACACCGCCCCCGAGGACTGGCAGCCGCTCGCCGAGGGCCAGGCCCCCCGCGCCGCGATCTTCAGCTGCGTCGACTCGCGCGTCGCCCCCGAGTTCGTCTTCGACACCGGCGTCGGCGACATCATGGTCACCCGCACCGCCGGCAACGTCTACGACCCGCTGGTCTCCGAGTCGGTCTCGTACGGCCCCGCCGCGCTCAAGGAGCCGCTCCTGGTCGTCCTCGGACACCAGCACTGCGGTGCCGTCACGGCCGCTCACGACGCCCTCCTGGCCGAGGAGGAGGGCACCGAGCTCGAGGAGCACGAGTACGCCCTCCCCGAGACCGTCGAGGCCCTGCGGGCCGCCTACGAAGCGGCCAAAGGCGAGTCCGGCGACCCGATCGACGCGATGATCAAGGCCAACGTCCTGCTCACCATGCAGGCGCTCAGCGAGCACCCCAACATGGTCGAGCTGGTCGCCGACGGCAGGCTCACCGTGGTCGGCGGCGTCTACTCGCTCGAGACCGGCCTGGTCACCGAGATCACCGCCTGACACGGACGCTCGGGCGTCGACGGCGGGAAGTAGGGTGGGCCGCAACCGCTTCGAAAGCAGGTGCGCCTTGCAGATCACCGTCGACGCCTGGGACCCGTCCTTCGCGGACAACCCCGAGTCGCCCTCGCGCGCCAACCAGGCGATCGTGAACGCGGGCGTCGAGCTCGCGCCGGCCGACTGGCGCCCGGTCGACGCGCCCGCATCGGGCCCGCGCCGCATCGTCGTCGTCGACGGCGTCCGCCGCATCGACGCCCGCGTCGAGCTGCTGGAGGACGGCGAGCGCTGGCCGGGCGTGTGCGTCTCCTGGGCGGCCGGAGCGGTCGCCTGCGACCTCGACGGACAGGTCTCCACCGTGGCCGAGGCGGCCGTGGAGCGGGGCCTGTTCGCCGCGGTGAGCCCCGGCGTCGACTTCGGGTACTACCCGTACTGCGAGGCCGTGTCGGCCGATCCGGGCGACCTCGTCAACGAGGCCCAGCAGAAGATGGCCGACCTCGAGGCGAAGATGGCGTCGATGGTGGCCATGGAAGCCGAGCTCTCCGTCCTCGACGGGCCCCTGCGCGGGCGCACCCGCCTCCCGAACTCGGTGGGCTACATCAAGAGCCACCACCGCTCCTACCTGCAGGGCGAGCTGAACGCGGTCGTGGAGCGGCTGCAGCCGGGCCAGCGCACCCCGGTCTTCCACCTCATGTCGGGCTGGCCGCGCTACACCTGGTACCTGCGGCTGCCGGGCACCTCGTCCCGCGGCTGGGCGGGCGTCGCGCGGCTCGAGGCCGCTGACGACCTGAGCGAGGAGGCGGCCATCGCGCTCGCCGACGCCACCGCGGCGGCCTTGCCGCCCTTGGGTTCCGCCGCGCACAAGGACGCGCGGGCCCCGCAGAACCTCACCCCGATCGCCGGGCTCGAACGCCGCCTGAAGCGGATGCTGGGCGACCCGCGGCTGCTGCTGCGCTCGGTGCGCGCGGCCTCCAGGGAGACGGACGACCGGCCCTGAGGCCTGAACGTGCGAGCAGCCCCGGCGCCGTCGCGCCGGGGCTGCTCTGCGGGTCAGCGAACTCCGGGTCCGCTTGGTCTCAAGCTTAGGGAATGTCTAGTACCAGCCGTTGGACTCGCTGTGCGACCAGGCGCCGCACGGGCTGCCGTAGCGGCCGTCGATGTAGTCCAGGCCCCAGGCGATCTGGGTGGCCGGGTTGGTCTCCCAGTCGTCGCCGTGCGAGGCCATCTTGTCGCCGGGGAGGGACTGCGGGATGCCGTAGGCGCCCGAGCCGGAGTTGTAGGCGCTCTCGTCCCAGCCGGACTCCCGGTTCCACAGGTCGATGAGGCAGCCGACCTCGTTCATGTCCCAGCCGGCCTCGAGGGTCATGGTGCAGCCGACGGCCTGGTTGCCGGAGTACTCGGAGCAGTCGGCGGCGATGTCGACGCTGCCGCCGCCGTCGGAGGACCCGGTGTCCTCCGCGGCGGGCTCGGGCTCGGGCTCGGGTTCGGGGACCTCGGCGGGCTCGGTCTTCTCGACCGGTTCGACCGCGGCGGCCTCCTTGACGGGGAGGATGCTCTCCATCGGGGCGACCTGGTCCCACTGGTGCTCGGCGTCGCCGGCGTCGGCGACGATCTCGGCGGCGAGCAGTTCCTCGGCGGTCGGGTCGTCCGTGCTGATGATGGCGGCGCTGGCGCTGCTGGCGGAGCCGACGGCGAAGAGGACGGCGGCTGCGGACACGAGGACGCGCTTACGGGCGGGGTGCCGCTCGGGGTCCTCGGCTCGGTGCCGCGCGCGGGAGGTGTGCATGCGGGTAAACATCGGGGCAACCCTAGGGGTCCGAAACCGACGCCCCGTACCGCTCGGTAATCGCACCAATACGGCACATCTCCACATGCGAGCGAAACTATCGGGTGCCCGTTTGGCCCGATAGCGCCGGTATCGCGCGCGCCGTCCCCGTCCTCCTTGGACTCGGGTGCCGGGCCTCCCCCGAACGGCCCATTGACACCGCGCCGCCTCGACAGATCTTCTTCCACAGAGGTCTAGTGAGATCAATGTCATAGAGGACCGCTAACATGCCCGTATTGCCCGGAAAAAGCGGAATCGACCCCGCCTGGCGGCAGGGCCGGTTCGCATGCCGCGCGGCGCTTACTTGGTCGGCGACTCGCCGGGGGTCGCGGACTCGGCCGCTTCCGGGCTGGTCTCCGGTTCTGAAGGCATCTCTCCCGCGGTCTGCGTGGGGCCCTCGGACGGAAGCTCGGTCGCGCCGTCCGCGTCGACGGTCGGCTCCTCGCCGGCGGGCATGGTCGCGGCCTCCTGCGGGGCGCACAGCGGGTACTGGTAGCCGAAGTTCTCGTCGTACGCGTACCCAACCTCCTCCTCCACTGCCGTCGCGAACGGGTCGCCAGGCGTGGCCGGGCAGAGGGTCGGGTCGCCGAGGTAGAGCGGGTTGCCGTCCTGGTCGAACAGGTACACGCCGGTGAGCAGGTTGCCGTTCTCGTCGTAGACGTAGACGTCGTTGACGTACGGCCCGTCGTCGTAGTACGTGGTCTCGACGTACTGCGTCGGCATCGCACCCGTGATCATCCAGGAGAACTGGTAGCCCGCGAGCGCGACGATCGCGATCCCGGCGGCGATCGTCCAGCGGCGGCGCCTGCCGCGCCATTCCATGGACTTGGCGCCCAAGCGCATCGAGGCCCACACGCAGACCAGCAGCACGGCGGTCATGAGCAGCAGGCCGGGGATCGATCCGAACATCGAGTACCCGGTGACACCGAACTGGGCGGACGCGAGCCAGTACACGAACAGAGCCGCCACGATCGCGCCGCGCAGCACCCACCAGCCGGGGCGGAGGCGTTCGCGCAGTTCGGCGGCGTCGGCGTGTCCGGTGCTCACGGCGTACCGGTCGGCGAGGCCCTTCACGCGGGCGAGGGCCGGGGCGGCGGTGTCGGAGAGCTTGCGGCGCATGCGGACGGCGACCGGTTCCTTCTCGACCTCGGCGGTGTCGCGGAGCTCGCGGGCGTAGGCCTCGGGGCTGCCGAGGAGGTCGCGGAGCGACGCGCCCGGTTCGAGGTCGGCGGCGACCTCGGACAGGTGGGTGTCCAGTTCAGACATGAGGTCCTGCCTGATGTGCGTGGGCAGGTCGTTCAGGTGCCGCTCCACCGCGGCCAGGTAGGACGCGATCTCCGTGGACCGGTCGGATGTGGTCGTCATGGTGCTGCCCTTCTACAAGCTGCGGTCGTCGATGATGGGTTGCTCATGCCGTGTAGACCGATCGCGAGGCCGGGGCCGTTGCATGGTCCTCCTGGAAAACCTCCAGGGCGGGGTTGTAGCCGAGGACCGCGACGGCGAGCCGGTCGGGGCTGCCGAGGCGGTGCTCGAGCGTCTCGCCGGGCCGCAGGTCCGAGGCGACGTCGGCGAGGTGGGCGCGCAGCCCGGCGGCGAGGTCCTGGCGGATGTCCTCGAGCAGGACGGCGAGGTGGTGCTCGACCGAGGCGCGGTAGGCGGCGATCACGTCGGTCGGCGTAGGGGCGTCGGTCATGGTCAACCTTTCGTGGGCACGTCGAACAGCACTCGCATCTTGGTGCTCACGTCCTCCCAGGCCTCGCGCGCCTGGCGCAGGTACTTCCGGCCGGGTTCGGTGAGCGAGTAGTACTTGCGGTGCGGGCCCGACTCGCTCGGCTGCACGTAGGTGGACAGGTAGCCCGCCCGGTAGAGCCGCCGGAGCGTGCCGTAGACCGAGGCGTCGCCGAGATCGTCGAAGCCCGCGGCGCGCAGCCGGTTGAGGATCTCGTACCCGTATCCGTCCTGGCGTTCGAGCACGCGCAGCACGATGATGTCGAGCAGGCCCTTGAGCAGTTGCGATCTGTCCACGCAATCCACAGTACCATGCATTGCACAGTAGTGGACGCGTGCAAACGCGACGGCCCCGTCGTCGCCGACGGGGCCGTTCTCGCTTGCGGTGCTCAGAGGGTCGCGCGGGCCGCGCGCAAGCGCGCGAGGCTCACGTCCCGGCCCAGGAGCTCCATGGACTCGTACAGCGGCGGCGACACGGTCTTGCCGCTGATCGCCACCCGCACCGGGCCGAAGGCCTTGCGGGGCTTGAGGCCCATGCCGTCCACGAGAGCGGCCTTCAAGGCCTCCTCGATCGCCCCGGTCGTCCACTCGATGCCCTCGAGCGAGGCGATGGAGGCGTCCAGCACCTGCGCAGCGTCGTCCTTGAACGTCTTCTTCGCACTGTCCTCGTCGAGCTCGACCTCGGTGCCGCAGAACAGGAACCGCAGCATCTCCACGGCCTGCGAGAGCGTCGCGCACCGCTCCTGCACCAGCGGCACGGCCACGTCGAGCACATGCGACTGCGCCGCGGTGACCTCGGCGCCGAGCAGCCCCGCGTCCTGCAGGCGCGGCACGAGCATCTCGATCAGCTCGTCGACGTCGACCGCGCGGAAGTGGTCCGAGCAGATCGCGTCGAACTTCTTCTCGTCGAACCGCGCCGGGTTCGACTTCACGTCGTGCAGGTCGAAGGCCTCCAGGAACTCCGCGACGGTGAACACGTCGCGGTCGCCCGAGATCGACCAGCCGAGGGTCGCCACGTAGTTGAGCACGCCCTCGGGGAGGTACCCGGCCTCCTTGTACTGCAGCAGGTTCGAGCGCGGGTCCCGCTTCGACATCTTCTTGCCGCGCTCGTCCACGATCAGCGGCAGGTGCGCGTACTCCGGCTCGGCGTCGGCGATGCCCAGCTCGACCAGCGCGCGCCACATGACGATCTGGCGCGGCGTCGAGGGCATGAGGTCCTCGCCGCGGGTCACCATGCTGACCTTCATGATCGCGTCGTCCACCGGGTTGGTGAGCGTGTACAGCGGCGAGCCGTCGCCGCGCGCGATCACGTAGTCCGGCACCGTGCCGGCCGGGGTCGTGACCTCGCCGCGCACCGCGTCGCGGAACGTGATGTCCTCGTTCGGCATCCGCATCCGGTACACCGGGTTGCGGCCCTCGGCGCGGAAGGCGGCCTTCTGCTCGTCGGTGAGGTCGCGGTCGAAGTTGTCGTAGCCGAGCTTCGGGTCGCGCCCGGCGGCGCGGTGGCGGGCCTCGACCTCTTCATTGGTCGAGAACGCCTCGTAGGCGTAGCCGCCGTCGAGGAGCCGCTTGATCACGTCGGCGTAGACGTCGAGCCGCTGCGACTGCCGGTAGGGCGCGTACGGCCCGCCGATGTCGGGCCCCTCGTCCCAGGTCATGCCCAGCCACGAGAGCGCCTCCAGCAGCTGCTCGTACGACTCCTCGGTGTCGCGCGCCGCGTCGGTGTCCTCGATGCGGAACACGAACTCGCCGCCCTTGGCCCGGGCGTAGCCCCACGAGAACAGGCAGGTGCGCACCAGGCCCACGTGCGGGGAACCGGTCGGGCTGGGGCAGAAGCGGGTGCGGACGTTACTCACTGGGAACCACCTTGTTGGACAGCGTGCCGATGCCGGCGATGGAAACGGAGACGGTCTCGCCGGCCTGGAGCGGGCCGACGCCGGCGGGCGTGCCGGTGAGCACCACGTCGCCGGGGAGCAGCGTCATCACCTGCGACACGTAGGCGACGATCGCGGCCGGGTCGAAGACCATGTCCTTGGTCGAGCCGAGCTGGCGCACCTCGCCGTTGACCTCGCAGCGGATCTCGGCGTCGGCCATGTCGACCTCCGGGCTGGTCTCGATCCACGGCCCGATCGGGCAGAACGAGTCGAAGCCCTTGGCGCGCGTGAACTGCACGTCCTGGCGCTGGATGTCGCGGGCGGTCACGTCGTTGGCGCACGTGTAGCCGTAGATCGCGCTCTTGGCGGCCTCGCGGTCGAGGCCGCGGGCCCCGTGCAGGCCGATCACGACGGCGAGCTCGGCCTCGTGCTCGACCTGGTCGGCCACGGCCGGGAGCCGGACGGCCTCACTCGGGCCGATCACCGAAGTGGACGGCTTGAGGAAGATCAGGGGCTCCTTGGGCACCTCGTTGCCCAGCTCGGCGGCGTGGTCGGCGTAGTTGCGCCCGACGCACACGACCTTGGACGGCAGGATCGGGGCGAGCAGCCGCACGTCCTCGAGCGCCCAGCGCTGGCCGGTGAGCTTGATCTGCGCGAACGGGTGGCCCTCGATCTCGGCGGCGGTGGCCCCGGGGCCCTCGCCTTCCAGGACGGCGAACGACATGCCGGTCGGTTGAGCGATCCGCGCGATCCGCACAGTCGGCCCCTCTCTGAGACTGGTTCGAAACCTTGCGGCCTCAGCTTAGTTCGGGGTCGGGGCGGGGTCGACGCACTGTCGCGCGGGGCGCGCCCGCATCACGTGCGGCGCGGCGCGCGGTCAGGTGCCGCGTCGCGTCAGCGCACGAGCAGGAAGATGCCGCCGATGATGACGACGCCGACGAGCGCGCCGACGACGATGCCCATGCCGAGGCGGCGGACCGACCCGAACAGGCCGATGAGGAAGCCGAGCACGCAGGTCAGCGGCGCGGCCACGAGCAGGGAGATGGCGGTGGCGCCGAAGCGCACCCTCATGGTCTCGCCGATGTCGCCCACCAGCACGAAGCCGAAGGCGAAGGCCGCGATCACGAGGATCACGAGGCCGAGGAAGAAACCGGACATGAAGCGGCGGCGCCCATACACGGCCGAATCCGCGGCCATGGCCGCCGCGCGGGCACGATCGGTCTTGTAGGAAGTCACACCACAACTCTAGTACGGCCGCACCAGCGGCGCAGGCACGGTGCTCACCGCGCGCGGTGCCTGCAGGCGCGGGCCGCGGGCCGTCTCCTGTGGAAACCGCCTATTGCGCATTCATGGAGCGTCACGTCACCGTGACGCGCCGTGCGCAATGCCTGATGCGTCGCGTGTTGCGTGCAAGACTGCCGTATGCGTCGTTTGATCACACTCTTCGTACTGCTCGGGGCCCTGTTCATCGCGCAGGCGCCCGCCGGAGCGATCGACTCCAGCCTGCCGCAAGCGTCCGCCTCGTTCAACGACCAGGTGCTCAAGGTGGACTACGACGGCGACATCGTCTACTCGGGAGGGCTCTTCACACGAGCCCGCAACACCGACGGCACGTTCTCCCGCCGCAACTACCTGGCGGCCGTGAATTCGGCCACGGGGGTGCTCCTTCCGTTCGCGCCGGCACTGAACGGCACGGTCCACGAGGTCAAGACCTCCGGGGACCACCTGTACATCGCCGGGAAGTTCACCGAGGTCGACGGGGTCGCACGGTCCCGCGTGGCCCGGTTCTGGCTCGACACCGGGAAGCTCGACACGGCCTGGAACCCGAAGCCGTCCGCCGCCGTGTACTCGATCGAGCCGGTCGGCTCCACGGTCTACCTGGGCGGCACGTTCCTGTCGGTCGGCGGGTTCGCCCAGCCGGCCCTCGCGGCCGTCAGCGCCGTCAACGGCGCTCCCGTCACCACGTTCAAGCCGACCGTGGCGGAGGGCGCGGTGCGCGACCTCCAGTACGGCCACGACCGCCTGTACGTCGCGGGGGCGTTCGGGACGATGGGCGGCGACAAGAAGTACGGGAAGCTCGGCGCGGTCAATCCGTCCACGGGCGCGGTCGACACCTCGTTCGTGTCCAAGGTGTACGTCCTGACCCGCGAGGTCGAGGTCGCCGGGGACCGCGTGTACGCGGCGCTCGACGGGCGCGGCGGCGAAATCCGGGCGTTCACCCGCGCCGGCGAGACGCTCTGGTACCAGGCGGTCGACGGCGGCATGCAGACCGTCGAGGTCTGGGGCAGCACCGTCATCGGCGGCGGCCACTTCGACAAGGCCTGCGTCACCAACCATGCCGGCCCCCTGGGCCAGTGCGTGGACGGCGTGCGCGCCGAGCGCGGGAAGCTCCTCGCGGTCGACATGAACGGGAAGCTCCTGGACTGGAACCCGGCCGCGAACGGCGTCGTGGGCGCCTGGGACGCGACCGCGCACCCGTCGGGCACGAACCTGACGGTGGGCGGCTCCTTCACGACCTTCGGGGGCGGCACGCAGGAGCAGAAGCGCCTCGCGGTCTTCGACTAGGGCCTACGGCAAAGGGCCCGGCCTCCGCTCGCGGAGGCCGGGCCCTTTTCACTTGCCTGCCGCACGATCGGCGCGGTGCAGGCGCGGACCCGGTCTCGTGGACCGGGCCGTGTCAGTGCCGCGCGGCGCCGCTCGTGGGGCGCCGCGCGATGCGGTGGGAGTTCAGGACTTTGCGGAGCCCCGCCGGTTGAGCCCGTACGCGAGGCCGTCGGCGAGCGCGTTCCAGGAGGCCTCGATGAGGTTGGGGGCCACGCCGACGGTGGTCCACTCGGATTCGCCGTCGCTCATGGAGACGAGGACGCGGGTGACCGCGTCGGTGCCCTTGGAGCCGGCGAGGATGCGGACCTTGAAGTCGGAGAGGGTGAGCTCGGCCAGGCGCGGGTGGCGGGCGGCCAGGGCGCTGCGCAGGGCCGCGTCGAGCGCGTTGACCGGGCCGTTGCCCTGGGCGGTGGCGATGACGCGTTCGCCGTCGACGTCCAGGCGGACGGTGGCTTCGGCGACGGTGACGGCGCTCGGGTCGTGGTCGACGATGACGCGGTAGGTGTCGAGCTTGAACGGCCGGGGCAGGCCGCCTTCGACCTCGTCGCGGACCAGCAGCTCGAAGGACGCGTCGGCGGCCTCGAAGGACCAGCCTTTGGACTCGAGCTCCTTGACGCGCTTGGTGATGCGGTCGAGCGCGGCCTTGTCGCCGGAGAGGTCGATGCCCAGTTCGCGGCCCTTGAGCTCGACGGAGGCGCGACCGGCCATCTCGGTGACGAGGATGCGCATGTCGTTGCCGACGACGACGGGGTCGACGTGGTTGTACAGGGCCGGGTCGGCCTTGATCGCGGAGGCGTGGATGCCGGCCTTGTGCGCGAATGCGGCGTGCCCGGTGTAGGGGGCGTGCTCGTCGGGGGTCATGTTGGCGATCTCGGCGATCGCGTGGGAGATGCGGGTGAGCTGCGCGAGGCCGCCGTCGGGCAGCACTTTCATGCCGAGCTTGGTCTCGAGGTTCGCGATGACGCTGAAGAGGTTGGCGTTGCCGGGGCGTTCGCCGTAGCCGTTGGCGGTGCCCTGGACGTGCATGACGCCGGCCTGGACGGCGGCGAGGGTGTTGGCGACGGCGCAGCCGGTGTCGTTCTGGGCGTGCATGCCCAGGCGTACGCGCTCGCGCGGGAGGACCGCTTCGAGGCGGGTACGCAGCGAGGTGACGACGGCGGTGATGTCGGAGGGGATGCTGCCGCCGTTGGTGTCGCAGAGGACGACCGCTTCGGCGCCGGCTTCGAGCGCGGTGCGCACCACCAGGGCGGCGTACTCGGGGTCGTGGCGGAAGCCGTCGAAGAAGTGCTCGCAGTCGATGAAGACCTGGCGGTCGTGCTCGCGGCCGGTGCGCACCGAGTCGGCGATCATCGCCAGGTTCTCTTCGGCGGTGGTCTTGAGGGCCTGCGCGACGTGGCGCATGTCGGACTTGGCGACCAGGCAGAGCACGGGGGCGCGCGAGTCGAGGAGGGCCTGGAAGCCGGGGTCCTCGGCGGCGCTCGAACCGGCGCGGCGGGTCATGCCGAAGGCGACGAGCTTGGCGTGCTTGAAGTTCAGTTCATCGGCCGCGCGGGCGAAGAACTCCGTGTCCGAGGGGATCGCGCCGGGCCAGCCGCCCTCGATGTAGTCGACCCCGAGTTCGTCGAGGAGCTCGGCGACGGCGAGCTTGTCGGCGACGGAGTAGCGGAGGCCCTCCATCTGCGCGCCGTCGCGGAGCGTGGTGTCGAAGACGTGGAAATCCCCGCCGCTGTTCGCAGGTTCACTGCCGTGGTGCGGATCTGGTTGCGTCACTTGGTGCTCCAGTTTTCTACTTTTTTGGCACGGCCGCTGCGGGGCCTACCTGAACGTTCGTTTGCCCTGAACGAAAAAGACCCCCTGCGGGCGGCAGGAGGTCTGGCGTTCGGCGGGAGCATCTAACGGCGGTGCTCCGCGGAACGCCCGCAGCTAATCATGAGCTGGAAGGTCACGAAAAGTAGTATGCCACCGGCCGTGGGCCCGAACCACCATTTCCCGCATCGTGGGATTCAGTGTGTCGTGACGGCGCGTCGTGTTGCAGGGGGCCCTGCGCTTGCGCGCCTTGGCCTCTCACCAGTCGGCCCGCAGCGCGCGGCGGCGCTGCCACCACAGCACGAGGGCCGCGCCGCCCGCGACGGCCACGACGCCGGCGCCGACCCCGAGGCCCAGGCCCGCGCCCGTGGTCGGGAGCGTCGGCTTCGGCGACCCGGACTCGACCGGGGAGGGGGAGGACTGGTTCTCGCTCGGCGCGGGAGCGGAGGGGGACGGCGATGCGGACGGCGTGGGTCCCGGCGGCGGGGCCGCGAACAGCCACTCCTGGAAGTGCCTGCTGGTACCCGTCTCCAGCTGCACCGCGAGAACCTCGGCGCCCTCCTCCGCCTCGGACCCGTCCGCCAGGCCGAGGAAGTAGCCGTCGGCGGTGATGAAGCGGAAGTCGCTGTTGGCGGGCACCGTGTCGAAGACGACCTCCCAGGCGATCGCGTCGGCGCAGTCGATGAGGAACACCGGCGCGGTCTCGCCGCCCCCGGTGGTGTCGGCGCTCAGGCACCGGCCCGAGTCGTCGTGCACGAGCTGGTACCGGCCGAGCTCCTGGAACGCCTCGACGGCGACGAGCCGCCACAGGTGCGGGTCGGCGGTCAAGTGGGCGCCGTCCTCGGAGGCCGCCAGCGGGAGGTCCTCGTGGTCTTTGAGGAACATCTTCACCGCTCCCGCGGGCACGTTCTGGGCGTACGCGGCGCCGCCGGGAACCAGACCGGTCAAGCAGGCCGCGGCCGCGACTGCGACCGCTCGGAGCATCGGGGATTTCATCGTCGAATTAGATCAAATGAGACCTATTCGCCTCATCCCACTCCGCAGCGCGTCTGTCGCGTCACCACGCGTGACGGATCGTCAGCCGTTGGCCTGGGGACCGACGCTCCCGCGGATCTCACTCGCCGCGTCACCGGCCGCGCGCAGCCGGTCGGCGGCATCGGTGAGCAGGTCCAGCGTCTCGTCCGAGCGGTGCGCCGACAGCGCCTGCTGCAGCCCGATCGAACCGGCCAGGCACTCCCCCGCCGCGCTCACCATGTCCTCATAGGCGGCCACGCCCGCTTCCAGGCGCTCCACCATGCGGTCCAGGTTCGCGCCCAGACCGGCGCGCTTCACCTCGGGCGCGATCGCGATCGCCGCCTCGACGTCCTTGACGCCCAAGGCGAGCCGGTACAACTCCTGCCCGGCCTTCGACGCCCCCGCGAGGATCGCCACCGCCTCCTCGTTCCCTTCGAGGCGCCTCGCCATCTGCTCGGCGGCGATCGACGCCCGCTCGAGCCGCTCGTACGGAGGCAGCGCCCGACTGCCCCGGAACTTCGCACGGATGCGCCCGCGCCGGATCGCCTCGGCCGTCTCGCCGAAGAGGCCCTGCGCCTCCTTCGCCAGCTTCGCCGGGCCGTGCAGCTCCAACGAGACGCGCTCGGCGTCCGGGAGCGCGCGGGCGAGGCGGCGGTAGTCGAACCAGCGGACCACCGCCATCGCGGTCGAGAACCCCGCGACCGTCACCCAGATCCCGTCCGGCGTACCGAGACCGGCATAAGGCACGAAGAAGGCGCTGCCGGCGACAGCGCCTCCCGCGGTGGTCGTCCAGGACTTGGCGGAGGACAACCGGGAGCGCAGGCGCTTGAACGCGCGCTTGCGGTCCTTGGCGTCCACCGGGGGTCCCTTCGGGTCAGCTCTTGGTCTTGTCGGCCTCGGGCTCGGCCGTGCCCTCGTCGTTGCCCAGCGACGCGCGGATGTCCGCGAGGCGGGCGTTCGTCGTCGACTCCTTCGACTCGATCGCCGGGCTCACCTTCCCGCCGGAGAGCTGCTCGCCCTCGAGCGACGCGCGGATCTGGTCCAGGCGCGAGGCGCCCGCCATGTCACGGGTGGCGCGGTTGACCTCGAGGAGGCGGCCCTCCACCGAGTTCGAGGCGAGCTCGGCGCGGCCCATCGCGTTCGAGTAGCGGCCTTCGATCTTGTCGCGGATCTCGTCGAAGTTCGGGACGTTGCCGGGGGCGGCGGTCTGCGACATCGACTCGAGCGAGGAGGCGATCGTCTCCTGCATCTTGGCCTGCTCGAGCTGGCCGAGCAGCTTCGTGCGCTCCTGCAGCTTCTGCTGCAGGATCATCTGGTTGTTCTCGACGGCCTTCTTGGCCTGGTCCGCAGCGGTGAGCGCCTGGTCGTGCATCACCTTCATGTCCTCGAGGGACTGTTCGGTGGAGACCAGCTGGCCGGCGAGGATCTCGGCGGTCGACTCGAACTGCTGGGCCTTCGCCTCGTCGCCGTCGGCACGGGCCTTGTCCGCGAGCACGAGGGCCTGGCGGGCCTGCGCCTGCAGACGCTCCACCTCGGACATCGAGCGGTTGAGCTTCATCTCCAGCTGACGCTGGTTCCCGATCACGGACGCCGCCTGCCCCACCAGCGCCTGGTGCTGCTTCTGGGCTTCTTCAATCGCCTGCTGGATCTGGATCTTGGGGTCGGCATGCTCATCGATCTTCGCACCGAAGAGCGCCATCATGTATTTCCAGCCCTTGACGAACGGATTGGCCATTATCGGGGTCCTTCCGGTGCTCCTTGGCGAAGCTTTCGAGCCATAAATGTGTTCAGCCACGCCGACATGCCTCTAGTGTCGGACATCGGCGCCACTTGCGTGGGACAGGGTGGCGCCTCAATCGCCAAAACTACATCATCGGCTGATTTCAAGCCGCCGCGCGGACCACCGAATCGGTCACGTCGCCACGCCGGTGCCGAGAGCGGACCTGCGCAATCGAAGCGGGCGCCGCCGACAGGGCGCGCCGCCGACGGGCGACCTCCTCCTGGACGTCGCTCTCGGCCTTGTCGCGCGGCCGGGGCAGCACCGCGACCTGGCGGCCCTGCGCCAGCGCCTCGCGCCCCAGGGACTCGGCCTCGCCGCGCTCGTGGACGGCGACCTCGCGCGAGACCTCCGCCAGCACCTCGGACAGGCGCACCTGCAATGCCCCGCACACCGAGGCCAGCAGCTCGCTCGACGGTTCCTTGTGGCCCCGTTCGATCTCCGAGAGGTAGCCCAGGCTCACATTGGCCTGCTTCGACACGTCCCGCAGCGTCCGCTTCTGCGCGCGGCGGCGGCGCCGCAGGGTCTCTCCCAGCAGTTCCCGCAACAACACCATAGGATTCTCCTCCGCGCCGCGATAGCTCACATGAGCTTAGGTGGGTTCCGCAAGCCTATCTCGTCCGGTTCGGCTCGCTCTTCTTCGTTTTGAATGCTTTCCAGAGGTAATCCATTCCCGTCGCCACCGTGAGGACGAGCGCGGCCCCCATCAGCCACGGGCCCACCGCGTCCAGCGGGGACGGCCACGGCCACAGGTACCAGGCCACGGCCGTGATCTGCAGGACCGTCTTGAGCTTCCCTCCCCGGTCGGCCGCGATCACCGTGCGCCGCAGCACCGCCACGCGCAGCGCCGTGATCCCCAGTTCACGCAGGAGGATGACCACGGTCACCCACCACGCGAGGTGGTCGTAGTAGCTCAAGAGGATCAGCGAGGCGCCGATGAGGATCTTGTCGGCGATCGGGTCGGCGAGCTTCCCGAAATCGGTGACCAGGCCGCGCGAGCGCGCCAGCCAGCCGTCCACGAAGTCCGTCGCCGAGATGAACACGAACAGCGCGCAGGCGGCCATCCGCCAGCCCGGGTGCTCCATCCCCGAGAGAACCACGAACACCGCGAACACCGGGACCAGGAAGATCCGGGCCACCGTCACCACGTTCGCGATGTTCCACGGTGAGACCGGCGGGTCCTCAGTGGTCACCAGGCCTCCTCGACGATCTCCGCCACGAGGTCGACACCGTGCGAGTCGATCACCTTCGCCGTCACGAAGTCGCCGGGCTCCAGGCCCTCGACCTCGCCCACGAGCGCGATCGTGCCGTCGACCTCGGGGGCCTGGTGGGCGCCGCGGCCGTCCACGCCGTCGTCTTCGACGGACTCGACGAGGACCTTCATGACCTCGCCGACGCGCTCGGCGGCGCGCTGGCTCACCAGTTCGTCGACGAGCATCGAGACGCGGGTGTGGCGCTCGGAGACGACGTCCTCGTCCACGTGCCCGTCGAGGTGCACCGCTTCGGTGCCGTCCTCGTCGGAGTAGGCGAACACGCCGGTGGAGTCGAGGCGGGCCTCTTCGAGGAAGCCCATGAGCTCCTCGACGTCCTCCTCGGTCTCGCCGGGGAAGCCGACGATAACGTTGGTGCGGGCGCCGGCGAGCGGGTCGACGTCGCGGATCTGCTTGAGCAGGGCCAGGAAGTTCTCGGTGGAGCCGAAGCGGCGCATGCGGCGCAGGACCTTGGCGGAGGAGTGCTGGAACGACAGGTCGAAGTACGGCACCACCTTGTCCGTGCGCTGCATCGCTTCGATGAGGCTCGGGCGCAGCTCGGCGGGCTGCAGGTAGGAGAGGCGGATCCACTCGATGCCCTCGATGGCGGACATGCCCTCCAGCAGGTGCTCCAGCGCCTGGGAGTCGGCGAGGTCCTTGCCGTAGGAGGTGGTGTTCTCCGAGACGAGGTTGAGCTCCTTGACGCCTTCGGAGGCGAGCCAGGCGGCCTCGGCGAGGATCTCCTCGGGCGTGCGGGAGACGAACGAGCCGCGGAAGGACGGGATCGCGCAGAAAGTGCAGCGGCGGTCGCAGCCGGAGGCGAGCTTGAGGTTCGCGACGGGGCCGTCGGTGAGGCGCTTGCGCACGACCGCGAGGTGCTGCGGGGCGCCCGCGTCGAGCTGGGCGGCGTCGGCCTGGGAGGCGCGGGAGTGGCCGGGGACGACGGCGGCGGCGCTCTGGCGCGCGGCGGGGGCCAGCGGCAGGAGCTTGCGGCGGTCGGACGGCTGGTGGGACTCGATCGAACGCCCGGCGAGGATGTCGTCGAGCCGGGCCGCCATGTCCGGGTAGTGGTCGAAGCCGAGCACGGCGTCGGCCTCGGGCAGGCTCTCGGCCAGCTCGCGGCCGTAGCGCTCGGCCATGCAGCCGGTCGCGACGACCTTGGCGCCGGTGGAGGAGGCGTCGAGGAGGACGTCGATGGACTCGGTCTTGGCCTGCTCGATGAAACCGCAGGTGTTGACCATGACGACGTCGGCGTTCTCGCCGTCGTCGCTGATGCGCCAACCGCCGGCGGCGAGGCGGGCGGCCAGCTCCTCGGAGTCGGTCTCGTTGCGGGCGCAGCCGAGGGTCAAGAGCGCGACGCTCTTGCCGGCTTCGCGTGCGGTCGATTCCTCGGAACGGGTCGAATGAGCTGCAGACACCAGGAAAGCGTACCTACCGGCGGGGCGCGAATGCCCCCGGCGGCGGGGCGGGCCACAGTGACCCTGGTCGGCGGGGTGACCGGGCTTACCCGAGTCGTCGCGACCGACCGGTCGCGGACCGGTTACGAATCGGACAATCCGGCCCTTTCGATACCCGCCTGCGCAGGGGCAACAGTGCATCGTCGCACCTGGCGGCCATACCCTAGGCTTGCGCTATGTCCCCCAAAGACATCGCCCCAGCCCATCGCCGTGCCCGCACCCCTCACGTGATCCGCCGTTCCGCGTTCGCGCTGCTCGCCGCGGTCGCAGTGATGACGGTCGCCGCCTGCGGCGCCCCGCCCACCGGCACGCTCCACACCCGCGCCGGCTACACGCTCACCAGCGACGAGGTCCCGGTCTCGGTGTGCCCCGCGGACGACGCGTCCCGGTTCGCCGGCGACGAGGGCCTGCTCATGGGCGCCCACTTCGCGCTCCGCGTCGAGTGCGTGGCGTCCTTCGACGCCCTGCCCGAGGGCTTCCAGCTCGACTACCTGTTCGGTGAGAACCCGAGCCTGTACTCGCCCCAGCCCGGGTACGAGTTCACGCTCGTCCAGTTCTCGCGCGAGCCCGGCGTCGAAGCGCCCTTCAACGCCGAGGCCGGCGAGCTGGCCGCGACGCTGAAGATCGGCGACGAGGCCTGGGACTTCGACGGCGAGGTGCCCGCCCCCGGCGAGGTCTTCTTCACGGTCGCGGAGAAGGACGCCCCGATCACGCTCGAAGTGGTCGACGTCGAACGCACCCAGACCATGGACCTGCGCGAACGCACCCGCGAAGGCCTCATCCAGGCGCTGTACACCGGTAAGGCCGTCGCCGAGTCCGAGGTGGTCGAGGGCTCCGTGGACGGCTCCGCCACCCGCGGCAGCTACGAGTACTCCTTCGACGACTGGCGCTACCAGACGCAGTTCTACCTCGCCCGCGACGTCTTCCAGCCCGGCGCCGGCTGGGTGGCCGAACCGGACCGGGCCCTGCTCACGGTCGAGTTCGGGTGGCTCCACTCGGCCAACGGCCTCGAATGGGCCATCGACCCGAACGAGGCGTTCAAGATCGCCGACGCCAACGGCGCGCTCACGCCTCTCACGTCCGAGCACGTGGACGAGGACCTCACCGACGCCGTCTGGCGCACGTTCACCCTCACGTACGACGTGCCCGCCGACATGCTCGACTACTCGCTGAGCTTCCACCCGAAGGGCCCGGTCAAGTGGCCCGCGGAGGACATCTCGATGTCGATCAGCGGCGACAAGAACCACGAGCTCACCGTCAGCTTCGCCTGAGCCGCAAGCAGGGCCGGTCCGCTTCCGCGGACCGGCCCTTCGCGCATCGTCTAGCCCTGGAGCGAGGCGATGACGCCGTCCAACTCGTCGGGTTTCACCAGCACATCGCGCGCCTTCGTCCCCTCGGAGGGGCCCACCACGCCGCGGGTCTCCATGAGGTCCATGAGCCGCCCGGCCTTCGCGAAGCCCACGCGCAGCTTGCGCTGCAGCATCGAAGTGGAACCGAACTGCGTGGTCACGACCTGCTCGATCGCCTGGATGAGCAGTTCGAGGTCGTCCCCGATGTCGGGGTCGATGTCGCGCGTCGAACCCGGTGTCGCCGTGACCTCCTCGATGAACTGCGGCTCCATCTGGGACTTCACATGCTCCACGACCGCTTCGATCTCGGCGTCGCTGACCCACGCGCCCTGGATCCGCTCGGGCTTGGACGCGCCCATCGGTAGGAACAGCCCGTCGCCGCGGCCCACGAGCTTCTCCGCGCCCGGCTGGTCGAGGATGACCCGCGAGTCCGCCAGCGACGATGTGGAGAACGCCAGCCGCGACGGCACGTTCGCCTTGATGAGGCCGGTGACCACGTCCACCGACGGCCGCTGCGTGGCGAGCACCAGGTGGATGCCGGCCGCGCGGGCCAGCTGCGTGATGCGGACGACCGACTCCTCGACGTCCCTGGCCGCCACCATCATCAGGTCGGCCAGCTCGTCCACGATCACCAGCAGGTACGGGTGCGGGCGCAGCTCCCGGCCCGAGGCCGGATCGGTCTTGAGCTCGCCCGAGCGCACCTTCCGGTTGAAGTCGTCCACATGGCGCACACCGGCCTTCGCGAGGTCCTCATAGCGCATGTCCATCTCCTTGACCACCCACTGGAGCGCGTCGGACGCCTTCTTCGGGTTGGTCACGATGGGGTGGACGAGGTGCGGCACGCCCTCGTAGTTGGTGAGCTCGACCCGCTTGGGGTCGATGAGCAGCAGCCGCACCTGCTCGGGCGTGGCCCGCACCAGCATCGACACCAGCAAAGTATTGATGAGGCTAGATTTACCTGAGCCGGTGGCGCCGGCCACCAAGAGGTGCGGGGTCTTCGTCAGGTTGGTGAGGACGTAGCCGCCTTCGACGTCCTTGCCCAGGCCCACGATCATCGGGTGGGCGTCGGACTGGGCGAGCGGCGAGCGGAGCACGTCGCCGAGCGCCACGTCGTCGCGGTCGGTGTTGGGGATCTCGACGCCGACGGCGCTCTTGCCCGGGATCGGGTTGATGATGCGGATGTCGGAGCTCTTGACCGCGTACGCGATGTTCTTGGAGAGCTGGATGATCCGCTCGACCTTCACCGCCGGCCCCAGCTCGACCTCGTATCGCGTCACCGTCGGGCCGCGCGTGAAGCCGGTGACCGCCGCGTCCACTTGGAACTGCGCGAACACCTCCTGCAAGGCGGCGATGACCGAGTCGTTGGCCTTGGACCGCTTCTTGGCGGTCGGGCCGACCGGCAGCAGGTCCATCGACGGGAGCCGGTAGTCGCCGTCCACGGCCGCGCCGCCGTCCGAAAGAGTCGGCTGCTCGATCCGCTTGGGCGGCGGCGAGTGCTTCGGCGGTTCGCGCACCGGCTCGGGCTCAGGCGTAGGCGAGGAGTCGCGCGCCGACACGTGCTCGGAGTTGAGCTCCGGCACCTCCTCGGGCGCGAGCCGCGGCAGCACCGTCGTCGGACGGTGCACCCGGCGCGCCTCCTCCTCCTTGAGCCGCTTCGCCTCGCGGCTCTCGGCGCGCGTCTTGCGCGGGCTGGGCTCCTCGCCCTCCTCGTCATCGTCCTCATAGGCGTCGACCCGGCCGGTCGCCAGGTCCCACAGGCGGCCGAGCTTGTACGGCACCTGGTTCAGCGGCGTCGCAGTCACCACCAGGACCCCGAACAGCAGCAGGAGGATCAGCAGCGGGAACGCCACGTACGACGAGACGCCCAGCGCGAGGCCGCCGCCCACGAGCCAGCCGATCTGGCCGCCCGCGACCATCCGCTCGCCCATGTCGGACGGCAGGCCCGAGATCAGGTGCAGCAGGCCGAGGCTCGAGAGCCAGAGCGAGGTCCAGCCCACCAGTGAGCGGCCGTGCGCCTCTTCGGGCGGCACCTGCCGCATCACGCGCAGTCCCCACAGGACCAGCAGCACCGGGAGCGCGCGGGTGGCGAGGCCCAGCAGCCAGTCGAGGATGAACGCGAGCCGTTCGCCGATCGGGCCGGCCACGTCGAACCAGACCGCGCAGGCCAGGACGATCGCGATGGCGATGATGAAGAGCCCGAGGCCGTCTCGACGGTGCGCGGGATCGATGTCGCGGGCCGTGGCGGCCTCCTTGCCGACGGAACGGGCCATCCAGCCCGTGGAGCGGGCGGTGCCGACCCAGAGGCCGCGCAGGCCGAGGCCGAGTGCTTCGAGCGGTCCGGGGACCGCGTCCATGCCTTTGCGTTTCGCGGTGGTCTTCTTGGCGGCCCGCTTGGCGGTGGACTGCTTTTGCGAGCCCTGTTTGGTGGTCTTCTTAGCGGTCGACTTCGCCGCCTTGCGCGGAGCGGGCTTCGCGGGCGATCGGGCGGCGGATGCGGCGGGCTTGCGGCGCGCCGCGGGTGCAGTGCTCTTGCGGACCGCGCCCCCCTTGCGGGCGGCGCCGCCCGAACTGCCGCTCGTCCTGGCCATCATGCCCCATACGTTACCGCCCTCATGCCGAGCGGAGTCGGGCCGAAGGCAACCATGAAAACGGTTAATGTGACGGCATGTCGAAAACGATTCTGGTGACCGGCGCGGGCCGCGGGCTCGGCCGGACCCTCGCCGAGCAGCTCACCGCCCGCGGCGACAAGGTGATCGCGCACGCGCGCAGCGAGTCCGCTCTGGACGGTGTGCCGCACGACCGGACGCTCGTGCTGGACCTGGCCGAACCGGCGCGGATCGCGGACGCGGTGGCCGCGCTCGGCCTGGAACGGCTCGACGGGGTGATCCACAATGCCGGGATCGCCCACATCGGTACCGTCGCCGAGCAGCCGCTCGAGCAGTGGGAGCGGACGCTCGCAATCAACGTGACCGCCCCGGCCGAACTGACCCGCGCCCTGCTCCCGGCGTTGCGCGCCGCGCGGGGCCACGTCGTCTTCGTCAATTCGGGGGCGGGGCTCAACGCGGGGCCGAAGTGGGGCTCGTACGCCGCGAGCAAGCACGCGCTGCGCGCGCTGGCCGATGCGCTGCGCGGCGAGGAGCAGCCCAACGGGGTGCGGGTGACCAGCGTGTACCCCTCGCATTTCGCCACCGACATGCAGCGCAGCGTCCGCGAGCAGTACGGCGCGGACTACGACCCGGCCCGCGCGACGAGCCCGGAGTCGATCGCGACGACCATCGTCGGGATCCTCAACGCCCCGGACGACATGGTGGTCAACGACCTCCGCATCGAACCGCCGAACCCGCTGCCATTCAAGGCGAAAAGCTAGCAAATACCCTTTTAAGATGATAAATCCCCCTTAAGGGACCCCTGGCACAAAAATACCGCGCAGGTCCGACACGCATCGCGCCCTCGCCCGCTCGAACCGCAAAGCAAACACGACACCCCCTCATGTTCAGGGACTCTGCGCAGCGTGCCGGGCCAGTACCATCAGGTCCGTGAACACCGACTCTCCTCAGGAACCTTCCATCCCACCGGTTCCGCCCGGGCAGCCGCACATGATGCCGCCGCCACCGCAGGGCACGCAGCCCCTGCAAATGCACCAGCCGCCTCCGATGGGCCCTCCGCAGCAACCCGGACAGCAGCCGATGCTGCCCGTTCCCCCGCCCTCCGACCGGCCCTCGATGCTCGGCCTGACTGTGGCCGGAGTCGGTCTGGCGCTACTGTGCGTCTCGCTGCTCCTCCCCCGCATCAAGATCGACGAGCTCAACGACGAGATGGCCTTCTACTCCCTCTCGGGCCTGTACGGCACCGGCGGCTTCGGCATCGACACGGCCACAGTGGTCCTGGCGCTCGCGCTGCTCGCGGCGGTCGGTATGAGCGCCCACCGAAGCCCCGCGCTGCGCTGGCCGTCCCGTCTCGGAGCGATCGGCACCGCGGCGCTGCTGGCGGCCTTCGCCTACCACCCCGTCACGGTGATGCGCCAGGTCCTGGAAGCCTCGACATCGAGCGACGACGAGTACGAGGACGAGTACTCCGAATCCGCGTCAGACATCGACATCACCGCCGACAGCGGCGTCTACCTCATCCTGGTCGCCGCGCTGTTGCTGGCGCTGAGCACCTTCCTGATGCAGACGAACCCGCGCAGGAACGAGGCGCTCCTGACCGCCCAAGCGATGCAACCACTGCCGGGCACCAATCCGACCGTCACCGTCCACCCCGGCTGACGCAAGGCGCAAAGCGGCGGGGCCGCGCCCGAAAGGGCGCGGCCCCGCCGCTTTGCGTTCACTTGTTCGCGATTGCGCCGCTTGCGTTCTCAGACCTCGAGGCTTTGCTCCTTGCGTCCTCTCATACTTCGAGGCTGCGCTTCTCGCGTCCTCTCATACTTCAAGGACGTGCGGCACGATCATCGGGCGGCGGCGGTAGGTGTCGTTGACCCACTTGCCGACCGTGCGCCGCAGGATCTGCTGCAGCTGGTGCGGGTCGGTGATGCCGTCCACCGCGGCGCGCTCCATGGCGTCGTCGATGAGCGGCAGGACCCCGTCGAAGGCCTTCGGGTCCTCGGAGAACCCGCGCGCGGAGACCGTCGGGCCGCCGACGATCTTGCCGTTCTCGGAGTCGATGACGACCGTGGCCGCGATGAAGCCGCCGTCGCCGAGCATCCGGCGCTCGCTGAGCACGGGCTCGCCGACGTCGCCCACGGAGAGGCCGTCGACGTAGATCAGGTTGTTCGGGACATGCCCGACGAGGCGCGCGCGGCCGTCGATCAGGTCGACGACGTCGCCGTTCTCGATGACGATGACCTGGTCGGCCGGCACACCCGACTCGATGGCGAGGCGCGCGTGCGCCTGGAGGTGCCGGGCCTCGCCGTGGACCGGGATCATGTTGGAGGGCTTGACGACGTTGAGCACGTACAGCAGCTCGCCCGCGGGGGCGTGGCCGGAGACGTGGACCTTCGCGACGTCCTTGTGGATCACGGTCGCGCCGGTGCGCGCGAGGCGGTTGATGACGCCGTACACGGCGGTCTCGTTGCCGGGCACGAGCGAGGAGGCGAGGATGATCGTGTCCTCGGGCTCGACCGCGATGTGCCGGTGGTCGCCGGAGGCCATGCGGCCCAAGGCGCTCATCGGCTCGCCCTGCGAACCGGTGGACATGTAGACGATCTCGTCGCCGGGCAGTCGCACCGCCTCGTCCATGCTCACGAGGAGCCCTTCGGGGACCTCCATGAGGCCGAGGTCGCGGGCGATCGCCATGTTGCGCACCATCGAGCGGCCGACGAACGCGACCTTGCGGCCGTGCGCGTACGCGGCGTCCAGGACCTGCTGCACGCGGTGCACGTGGCTGGCGAAGGACGCGACGATGATGCGGCCCTTGACGTCCTCGAAGAGCCGGTCGAGCACGGGCCCGATCTGGCGCTCCGAGGTCACGAAGCCGGGGATCTCGGCGTTCGTGGAGTCCGAGAGGAGCAGGTCGACGCCCTGGTCGCCGAGGCGGGCGAAGCCGGCGAGGTCGGTGATGCGCCCGTCGAGCGGCAGCTGGTCCATCTTGAAGTCGCCGGTGTGGAGCACCAGGCCGGCCTCGGTGCGGATCGCGACGGCGAGCGCGTCCGGGATCGAGTGGTTGACGGCGAGGAACTCGCAGCCGAACGGCCCGAGCTGCAGGGTCTCGTTCTCGGCGACGACGACGCCGGCGGGCTTGATGCGGCGCTCGCGGAGCTTGGCCTCCACCAGGGCGACCGAGAACCTGGAGCCGACGACGGGGATGTCGTTCTTGTGCTCGAGCAGGTAGGGGATCGCGCCGATGTGGTCCTCGTGGCCGTGGGTGACGACGATGGCCTCGATGTCGTCGAGGCGGTCGAGGATCGGCGTGAAGTCCGGCAGGATCAGGTCGACGCCGGGCTGGTCGACGTCGGGGAAGAGCACCCCGCAGTCGACGATGAGCAGGCGCCCTTCGTATTCGAAGAGCGTCATGTTGCGCCCGATGGCGCCGAGTCCGCCGAGCGGGATGACGCGCAGCGCCCCTTCGGGGAGGGCGCCGGGTGCGCCGAGGGTCTTGGGTCGTGTCAGGCCCATCAGGCCTCCTTCAGATCGGCGAGGGCGGTGGCGATATCGGCGGCGAGCACTTCGTCCGCGGGCAGGAGCGGCAGGCGGGGTTCGCCGGCGGGCACGCCTTGGCCGCCCAGTCCGGCCTTGACGGCGATGATCCCGGGTCCGCGTCCCATGAGGGCGGTGACGGCGGGCAGGAGCCGGTCGTTGATCTCGGCGGCCTTGGCGGTGTCGCCGTCGTCGTAGGCGTCGAACATGGCGTTGAGGTGCTTGCCGAGGAGGTGGGCGACGACGGAGACGACGCCGACCTGGCCGGTGGCGTAGGCGGCGAGGTTGAGTTCGTCGACGCCGCAGTAGAAGGCGAGGCCGGTGGCGACGCGGACGCGCTGGGCCTTGGCGAGGTCGCCGGTGGCGTCCTTGACACTGATGATGCGGGTGTGCTCGGCGAGGCGGGCGAAGGTGTCCTCTTCGATGCCGATGACCGAGCGCGGGGGGATGTCGTAGAGCATCACCGGCAGCTCGACGGCGTCGGCGATGGCGCTGAAGTGCGCGATGACGCCGGCCTGGGTGGGCTTGTTGTAGTAGGGGGTGACGAGCAGGAGCCCGTGGGCGCCGGCCTTCTGGGCGTCCTGGGCGAGGCGCACGGAGTGGCGGGTGTCGTAGGTGGAGGCCCCGGCGATGACGTGGACGCGGTCGCCGACGGCTTCGAGGACGGTCTCGAGGACCTGGGTCTTCTCGGCGTCGGTGGTGGTGGGGGATTCGCCGGTGGTGCCGTTGACGACGAGGCCCTCGCAGCCCTGCTCGTCGGCGAGGTGGCGCGCGAGGGCGGCGGTGCCGGGGACGTCGAGTTCGCCCGAGGGCGTGAACGGCGTGATCATGGCCGCGAGTGTTCGCCCGAAGGGGCGCGTTGCGTTGCGCATGTTGCTTTCACCAATGCTTGGTCCGGCGGCCGGGGCGCCTGCGCCCGGCCGCTCGCTGCGTTTGTAACTGTCTCAAGTTTTTCCGCCGCGCCACCGCGAAACGGCCCTCAAGGAGCGTTGCGGGCCTGCGATCGGCCCGCTCGGCGGTCCTTGCGGGCGTTGCCCGGTGGCGGCGGGGAGTTGCCTGCGGCTCTAGCCCTCGGTGACGTAGGGGCTGGAGGCGACCTCGGTGCCGTCGTCGAGCTTCGTGATCTGGAAGTCGGCGAAGACGTTGGGGGCCTTGTCTTTGAGCTGCTTGAGGCATTCGACGGCCAGCGCCCGGATCTCGACGTCGGCGTGCTCGGACGCGCGCATGGCGACGAAGTGCCGCCAGGCGCGGTAGTTGCCGGTCACGACGATGCGGGTCTCGGTGGCGTTGGGGAGTACTGCGCGCGCCGCTTGGCGCGCTTGCTTTCGGCGCAGCGTGGGGTTGGCGACGTCGGCGAACTGCTTCTCGAGGCCTTCGAGGAGGTCGTTGTAGGCGCTCTGGGCGGCTTCGGCCGCGGCGAGGAAGCGCTCGTGGAGTTCGGGGTCGTTCGCGATGGCCTCGGGTTCGACCATGGCGGCGTCGCGCTCGGGGACGTAGCGCTGGGAGAGCTGGGAGTACGAGAAGTGGCGGTGGCGGATCAGCTCGTGCGTCAGGGAGCGGGAGATGCCGCTGAGGTAGAAGCTGACGGTGCCGTGCTCGAGGACCGAGAGGTGGCCGACCTGGAGGATGTGCTCGAGGTATCCGGCGTTCGTGGCGGTCTTGGGGTTGGGCTTCTTCCAGGACTGGTAGCAGGCGCGTCCGGCGAATTCGGCGAGGGCTTGGCCGCCGTCGGCGTCCGTCTCCCAGGGGACGTCGGCCGGGGACTCGAAGTGCGTCCAGGCGATGAGTTGGACGTCCATCGGTACGATTTCGGGCATCCCCGCTCCCCCTCGTTTCGTGTTCGGTGCCTGTTATTGCTGGTTCTCGACTCCCTGAGGGTACTCGGCTGCGGAGTGTGGTCCGGCACGCGCCCGGCTTCGGCGGGTGCGGGGGCGGCGTGCGGGTGGGAGTGGTGGTTCGGATCGCAGTGTCTGGTTCCAGAACGCCGCTTGACAGACGTCAGAAATGATGTCACCATGGTGTCATGGACTTGACGCCGTATATCGAATCGCTCCGCCGGAGCCTCACCGCTGCCGCCGCGCCCGGTGGCGAGGAAGCCGCGCGGACCGCTGAACTGCTGTCCGAGGCGCTGGACGCGGGCGCTCGCCTGGCGCTCATGGAAGCCCTTTCGGAGGCCGCCGCCGAGATCACGGCGGGGCTCGACCAGGCCGGTTCCTCGGCCTCGGTCGACCTGCGCGTGCGCGGCCGGGAAGTGGACCTGCGGGTGAGCGGCGGCGAGACCGCCGAGATCGCGCCGCCTCCGGCCCCGCCGGTGGACGACGACGTCGCCCGCATCACGTTGCGTCTTCCCGAGTCGCTGAAGGAGGACGTCGAGAAGGCGGCCTCCTCTGACGGCGCCTCGGTCAACGCCTGGCTGGTGCGTGCGATCAACAACGCCGTCCACGTCTCGCGCACCTCGGGCCAGCCCGCCGGCGCGAAGTACAGCCAGCGCATCACCGGCTACGCCAGGGCTTAGGAGCACCGAGCATGAACGAGTACACCGAATTCACCCATGACGGCCCGATCACGGCGGCGATCACCCTCGCCGACGGCTCGGTCACCGTCACCGCCCACGAGCTCGACACGGTGCTCGTGGAGGTCAAGCCCGCGCAGCGCCGCACCGAGGGGGACGCCGACGCCGCCGACCTGGCGCGCGTCGAGTTCGAGAACGGGCACCTGCGCGTCGTGGCCCCTGAGAAGGCGCAGAACTGGTTCTTCCGCAAGGAGATCGGCGTCCACCTCGCGGTGAAGGTGCCGGTCCGCTCGGAGATCTCGGTGAAGACGACTTCGGCGCCGATCAGCCTGCACGGCAAGCTCGGCGCGGTCTCGATCAACACGGTCGCCGGCTCGGCGACGGTGGAGAACGCGACCAGCGTCCGCGCGAACACCGTCTCGGGTTCGATCAGCGTCATCGACGCGGTCGAGGACTTCCGTGCGAACACCGCTTCGGGCCAGGTGCGGGCCGACCACGTCGGCGGGGACTTCTCCGCGAAGACGGTGGCCGGTTCGATCACGGCCGAGCGGCTCGACTCGAACGCGAACGTGAACACGCTCTCGGGCGGGATCGAGCTGAGCGCGCTGCGCTCCGGTTCGGTCAAGGCGAACACGGTCTCGGGGCGCATCAGCCTCGGCGTGATCCCGGGGACGGACATCTGGGTCGACCTGGACGCCAAGGCGGGCTCGGTCACCTCGGAGCTGGCCACGGGCGACACCTCGCCGGCCCCGTCGAGCACCGGCACGAGCCTGGAAGTGCGGGCCCGCTCGGTCTCGGGCGACATCTACCTGCACCGCGCGAGCGCTTACGCGTAACAGCTGCAACCCAACACCCGAGTGAGGCCCGGCCGCACTGTGCACCTGCTCGCCTTGCGAGCGTCGGCGCAGTCGGCCGGGCCTTTTCTGCTCATACGTAGAAGAAGCTGAACGGCTCCCACGGCAGGTTGCGGGCGATGAAGAAGACGCCCCAGACGATGAGGAACGTCGTGAGGGCGTTCGGGGTGAGGTGGAAGGTCGGGAGCCGCCAGGTGCGGCGCGGGACGAGGCGCGGCAGGGCCCAGGCGAGGTACATCCAGACGAGGAACGGGGCGGCGAAGACGGCCATGAGGTGGTGGCGCGCGGCCTCGGGCAGGTTGAGGGTGGCGAGGTAGTAGAACGCGCGGGTGCCGCCGCAGCCGGGGCAGTCGAAGCCGGTGGCGATCTTGAACAGGCAGGTGCTGGGGCCGGTGTTGTCGGTCGGGTCCGTGGCGACGATCCCGGCCGCGGCGGCCGAGAAGCAGCCGAGGATCGCGAGCGGCGCGAATGCGGGGTGGCCGAACAAGCCCGTGACCCAGCGCTGCACCGGGTTGCCGCGCTTGGGCTCCGGCGGGCTCTGGCCCGGTTCTGACACCAGCGTGGCCTCATCGACTGCGCACACATCGCCTCCTCCCCCACAGCCTAACGGGAACGGCCGAGCGCGCGAGTTCGGCGGGCACGGGGAGAGCCACCGGAGCTCGTTTTCAGGGCCCCCGAAAACAGGGTGGCACGGGGGTACGACATTGCGCCGCTGTGCTCGATACGAAGGCAGGGCGAGAGCAGCTGAGGCTCGTTTCCAGGGCCCCCGGTAACAGGGTGGCACGGGGGTACGACATGCCGCTCCCCCTGAGTCGGTCGAAACCGGTGAATCGGCGCTTTTCCGGGCCTAGGCTCAGGTCATGCTGGGTCTGCACACTCGCCGGGCGGTCGCCGCTGCCGCCGCGCTCGGACTGCTCGTCGCCACCTCCGGGTGCCTCCGGCTCGACCTCGGGCTCCAGGTCCGCCCCGACGACACCGTGGGCGGCGCGTTCACCGCCGCCTGGAGCGACGAGTTCGTGGCCGAAGCCGGCGACGAGGGGCTCGACCAGGCGCAGCTCGACGCGTTCCTCGACGCCCTCCTCGACGGCGTGCCCGGCACCGAGCGCACCCCCTACGACGAGGACGGCTACAGCGGCTACACCGCGACCTTCACCGACCGCCCGCTCGGCGACTTCGCCGAGTTCGGCGGCGACGACTGGGGCTACCTCCGCCTCGACCACACCGGCCGCGAGTACGGCCTCGAAGGCCACTGGGACCTGCGCGCCGCCGGGTTCCTCGACCCCGACGCGTTCGAGGACGCCGAGATCCTCCTCAGCGTCGACTTCCCCGCCCGCGTCACCGAGCACAACGGCACCCTCGAGGGCCGCACCGTCACCTGGACCATGACCCCCGGTGAGGAGTACGACCTCAACGCCACCGCCGTCGAGAACGACGGCGTCGCGTTCCTCATCGCCGGCATCGCATTCCTGCTGGTCGCGTGCGGGCTGCTGTGGCTGTGGCAGTCGCGGCGTTTGCGCCGCCACTCCGTCGGCAACCCGTCAGCGTGAGCCGTTAGCTCCAGCACAAACCGTAGCCGTGTCCCCTACGGCCCGTATTCTGGTGAGCCTGTCGGCATAACGGATCTATAACACCAGCGGGGAGGGCCGGTGACTCAATACGAGTCGAAAAGCAAGGGGCACAAGCAACACGACCCCGGCCTGGAACTGAGCATCGGCCAGGTCCTCGCCGCCGCGGGCGCCACGGTCCTCGGCGCGGTCCTCGCCAAACTCCTCGGCCTCTGGGGCACCCTGGCGGGCACCGCCGTCCTCAGCGTCTGCTCCTCCATCGGCGCCGTCCTCATCCTCCGGGCCATGCGCCGCACCGGCGAGAAGATCAAAGAGCAGATCACCGCGCTCGCGCCCGTCGCCCGAGGCAAGGCCACCGCGGTGACCCGGCCGCTCGGGCCAGGCAGCGTCCAGGCCACCGCGAAGCTCCCCGGCACCGCAGCGGACCCGGACGAGACGGCCGTCCTCGCCGAGCAGCCCGACGCCACCGAACCGCTGGGCGCAGCCGACGCTGCCGGCGGCTCCGACGCCACCAGGCCCTTCGGCACTGCAGACACCGACGAGATCGTGATCCCTGCCGAACCGGCCCCTGAAGGCCACGTCACGAAGACCCAGTCCAACAAGCGGACCCTCGTGGCCATCCTCGTCTCCAGCGTCCTCGTCTTCGCCCTCACCGTCGCCGCCCTCTACCTGCTCGGCGCCCTGACCGGCGACCCCGAGCGGTTCGTGAGCGACGGCCCCGAGACCATCATCATCGAGACCCACGTCGAGAGCGAGAGCCCCGAGAGCCCGACGACCTCCGTGGCGCCCAGCGAATCGGCGTCCCCGAGCGAGTCCGCCACCTCCGAGTCGCCCTCACCGAGCACCTCCCCCAGCGAGTCCGCGACGACCGATTCGCCCAGCGCGTCGCCCACGCCCGACGCCGGGTCCGGCGGCACCGAGGAGACCGCCAGCCCCACCCCGCAGGACGACACCGTCAGCGAAAGCCCCGCCACCGAGTAGCAGAGACGAGAAAAGGGCCCGCCTTTCGGCGGGCCCTTCGTCATTGAGCGCTAGTCGAGCAGGTCGTCCAGGCCCACCGTGAGGCCCGGGCGCTTCACGACCTCGCGCACCGCCAGCAGCACGCCGGGCATGAACGAGGCCCGGTCGAGCGAGTCGTGGCTGATCGCGAACCGCTCGCCGGGGCCGCCGAAGCGCACCTCCTGGCTCGCGACATAGCCCGCCGAGCGGACCGCGTGGATGCGCACCCCGTCGATCTCGGCACCGCGCGCACCCTGCGGGTCCGTCTCGGTCGCGTCCGGCATGTCCGGCAGCTCGGCCTCGGCGCGGGCCGCCGCGATCACGCGCGCAGTGTGCACGGCCGTGCCCGAAGGCGCGTCGACCTTGCGCGGGTGGTGCGACTCGATGATCTCCGCCGAGTCGAAGTGCTTGGCGGCCTTCGCCGCGAACTGCATCATCAGCACCGCTCCGATCCCGAAGTTCGGGGCGATCACGGAGCCGACCTCGGGGTCCGCCGCGATGATCTCGCGGGCGGCCTCCAGGCGCTTCGCGTCGAAGCCCGACACGCCGACCACGGTGTGGATGCCGTGGTCGACGCACCACTCCAGATTGCCCATCACGACGTCCGGCAGCGTGAAGTCCACGACCACGTCGACGCCGGTGAGGGCGTCCAGCGCCTCGTCGCGACCCACGGTCGCCGCCAGTTCCATGTCCTCGGCGGCGTCCACCGCCTCGCACACGGCCTTGCCCATGCGGCCGTGCGCGCCGAGCACACCCACCTTGATCATGCGAAATCCTTCTGGTCGAACGGCCCCACGGCCACGGTCGTCATCGGCTGCGTGAGGATCTCGGCGGCCACCGCCTTCATCTGATCGACGGTCACCGCCTCGATGTCGGCGATGTCCCGCTCCAGGCTCGTGTGCTCGCCGTACAGCAGCTCCTCGCGGCCCAGCGCGTTCATGCGCGAACCGGAGTCCTCCATCGCGAGCACCATGCCGCCCTTGCTCATGCCCTGGCCGCGCCGCAGCTCCGCCTCGGTGACGCCTTCGGCGGCCACCTTCGCGAGCTCGGCGAGCACCAGGTCCCGGACCTGGTGGACCCGGTCGGGGTTGGAGCCGGCGTAGACGCCGAACATGCCGGTGTCCGCGAAGTACGTCGAGAACGAGTACACCGTGTACGCCAGGCCGCGCTGCTCGCGCACCGACTGGAACAGCCGCGAGGACATGCCGCCGCCGAGGATGTTGTTCAGCACCTCGAAGGCGTCCTTGCGGTGGTCGTGCCGCGAGAACAGGCGGCAGCCGACCACCAGGTGCGCCTGCTCGGTGTCGTGGTGCTCCACCATGAGCGGCACCGGCGCGGGCAGCAGGTCGTCGTCGTGGCGGCGCTGGCGCGGCACTTCGGCGCCGCCCAGGATCGGCGCGAACGCCTCCGCCACGAGCTTCACGGTCTCGGCGTGGTCGACCCCGCCCGCCGCGCACACCGTCAGGTTCGGGGCCCGGTAGTGCTCGCGGTAGAAGTCGAAGATCTGGTCGCGGGTGAGCGCCCGGACGGTGTCAGGGTCGCCGGCGATGTCCCGGCCCAGGGCCCCCTCGCCGAACAGCGCCAGCGAGAACAGCTCGTGCACGACATCGGACGGCTCGTCGGCGGACGCGGCGATCTCCTCGAGGATCACGTCGCGCTCGACCTCGACGTCGGCGGGGGTCACGAGCGAGTTGCACATGGCGTCGCCGAGCACGTCGACGGCCATCGGCAGGTCGTCGTCGAGCACGCGCGCGTAGAAGCAGGTCAGCTCCCGCGCGGTGTACGCGTTCGACTCGCCGCCGACGGCCTCCACGGCCTCGGCGATCTCCGTGGCGGTGCGCTTCTCGGTGCCCTTGAACAGCAGGTGCTCCAGGAAGTGCGAGACGCCGGCGAGCTCGGGGGCCTCGTCGCGGGACCCCACGCCGACCCACACGCCCACCGAGGCGGAGCGCATGGTCGGGACGGATTCGGTGAGCACACGCAAACCGCCGGGCAGCACGGTCACTCGGACCGTGCCGCCCAGCGGATCGTCAATCAGCGTGTGAGTCTGGGGTCGACTCATCTACTCTTCCGAGCCTCCGCCTTCGTCGCTGCGGCGGGTGCGGCGACGACGGCGCTCGCCGTCGCTGCCGGCGCCACCGGAGGCCGCGGGGCGCTCACTGCGCTCGCCGCCACCGGAACGCTCACCGGAGCGCTCGCGGTCACGGCGCGGGCCGCGGTCACCGCGATCGCCCCGGTCCCCGCGGGAGTCCCCGCGGGACTCCTTGCGCTCGGCCGGGCGGCCCTTCTTGTACCCCTCGGGCTCCTGGCCCTCCGGGTACACCTTGTCCAGGTAGATCTTGCCGCGGTTGTCGATGTCGCCGATCTCGACCTCGACCTTGTCGCCGACGCCCAGCACGTCCTCGACCCGCTCGACGCGCTTGCCGTCGCCGACCTTCGAGATGTGCAGGAGGCCGTCGCGGCCCGGCGTCAGCGAGATGAACGCGCCGAAGTCGGTGGTCTTGACGACCGTGCCGAGGAACCGGTCCCCCACGTTCGGGAGGGTCGGGTTCGCGATCGCGTTGATCGTCTCGACCGCGGCCTGAGCGGCCTCGCCGTTCTCCGCCGACACGTAGATCGTGCCGTCGTCCTCGACGGTGATGTCCGCGCCCGTGTCGTCCTGGATCTGGTTGATCGTCTGGCCCTTCGGGCCGATGATCGCGCCGATCTTGTCCACGGGGATCTTCAGCGTGGTGATGCGCGGCGCGGTCGGCGCCAGCTCACCGGGCTCGCTGATCGCGTCGAGCATGACGTCGAGGATCGCGTGGCGGGCGTCGTTCGCCTGCTGCAGCGCCTGGGCCAGCACGTCCGACGGCAGGCCGTCGAGCTTCGTGTCCAGCTGCAGGGCCGTCACGAACTCGGCGGTGCCGGCGACCTTGAAGTCCATGTCGCCGTAAGCGTCCTCGGCGCCGAGGATGTCGGTCAGCGTGACGTACTTGGTCTCGCCGTCGACCTCCTCGGAGATGAGGCCCATCGCGATGCCCGCGACGGGGGCCTTGATCGGCACGCCGGCGTTCATGAGCGACATCGTGGACGCGCAGACCGAGCCCATCGAGGTCGAACCGTTGGACGCGAGCGCCTCGGAGACCTGGCGGATCGCGTACGGGAACTCCTCGCGGGTCGGCAGCACCGGCACGAGGGCGCGCTCGGCGAGCGCGCCGTGGCCGATCTCGCGGCGCTTGGGCGAGCCCACGCGGCCGGTCTCACCGGTCGAGTACGGCGGGAAGTTGTAGTTGTGCATGTAGCGCTTCTTGCTGACCGGCGACAGCGTGTCGATGGCCTGCTCCATGCGCAGCATGTTCAGCGTGGTGACACCCATGATCTGGGTCTCGCCGCGCTCGAACAGGGCCGAGCCGTGGACGCGCGGCAGGATGCCCGCCTCGGCCGCGAGCGGCCGGATGTACGCGGGCAGGCGGCCGTCGATGCGGACGCCCTCGCTGATGACGCGCTTGCGGACCAGCTTCTTGGTGAGCGAGCGCAGCGAGGCGCCCAGCTCGGCCTCGCGGCCTTCGAAGTCCGCGCCGAGCTTCTCGAGCATGACCGACTTGACGCGGTCGAGCTCGTTCTGGCGGTCGGTCTTGTCGGCGATCTGCAGCGCCTGGTCGAGCTCGGCCGAGACGGCCGCTTCGACGGCGGCGTACGCGTCGTCCTGGTAGTCCAGGAAGCGCGGGTAGTCGGCCTGCGGCTTCGCGGCGACCTTGGCCAGTTCGGCCTGGGCGCGCACGAGCTCGGCGATGACCGGCTTGGCGGCCTCGAGGCCGCTCGCGACGACCTCTTCGGTGGGCTTGGTGCCGCCGGCCGCGATGAGGCCGATGGCGCCCGCGGTGGCCTCGGCTTCGACCATCATGATCGCGACGTCGCCCGAGTCCAGGACCCGGCCGGTGACGATCATGTCGAAGGTGGCCTTCTCGATCTGCTCCAGGGTCGGGAACGCGACCCAGGTGCCGTCGATGAGGACGATGCGGGTCGAGCCCAGCGGGCCCGAGAAGGGCAGGCCGGCGAGCTGGGTCGACATGGAGGCGCCGTTCATGGCGACCACGTCGTACTCGTCGCGGGCGTCGACCGAGAGGATCGTGCCGATGACCTGGACCTCGTTGCGCAGACCCGACACGAAGGACGGGCGCAGGCCGCGGTCGATCAGGCGGCAGATGAGGATGGCGTTCTCGCTCGGGCGTCCCTCGCGGCGGAAGAACGAGCCGGGAATGCGCCCGGCGGCGTACATCCGCTCCTCGATGTCCACGGTCAGCGGGAAGAAGTCGAAGTGGTCCTTCGGGTTCTTCGAGGCGGACGTGGTCGAGAGGACGACGGTGTCGTCCATCTGGACGATCGCGGAGCCGTGGGCCAGCTTGGCCAGGCGGCCGGTGCTGAAGACGATCTTGCGGGTGCCGAAGGCGCCGTTGTCGATCACGGCGGTGGCGTGGTGCTCCCCGAGGTTGAAGGCCTCGGGTGTCCGTTGGTTATCGGACATAGAGTGTCGATCTCCTTTTGCAGTGCAGCGCACTGCGTCGTTCGGAATGCGGCTCGCCGGCGCGCTTTTCCGGTCTTCGATCGAAGCACTCGGAAGCTCGGCCCCGCTTCAAGCGGGACGTTCCGGATGCCACTACCGAGGACCGGGGCGGTCTTTGGCGGGCCGCGCCGCGCCTCCCTGAGGCGCTGCGGTCGAGCGTGTGCTCAATCCCCACCATACGTTATCCGGCCGACGCGGCGGCACAGGCGAAGCAAAAGTGAGCCGGGACAGGCACTCGGACGGGGTAGGCGAAAGGGAGCGTCCCAGGCGGGACGCTCCCTTTCTGCAAGTCGCGATTAAGCGTTGTCGCGGATGCCGAGCTTCTCGATGAGCGCACGGTAGCGCGTGATGTCTTCCTTCTTCAGGTACTTGAGGAGGCGGCGGCGCTTGCCGACCAGGAGGAGCAGGCCACGACGCGAGTGGTGGTCGTGCTTGTGCTCCTGCACGTGGGCGGTGAGCTCGCGGATGCGGGTCGTCAGGATCGCGACCTGGACGTCGGTGGAACCCGAGTCGCCCTCACTGGTCGCGTACTCCTTGATGATCGCGGCCTTCTTTTCAGCGTCGAGCGCCATGTTCGAACACCCTTTCATGGTTACGGCCAACCCGCGGTGTCGAGCAGGCTGGTCAGTTGCAGAACCTGTCCAGGCTAACAGGGCGTCAGCCCAGGTCCAAAGCCCGGCGGGTGTCTGCGACGTCGGTCTCGATCTGCTTGATGAGCGGTTCGAGGCCGTCGAAGGTGATCTGGCCGCGCAGCCGCTCGGTGAAGTCGAGCCGGACGTGCTCGCCGTAGAGGTCGCCGTCGAAGTCGAGCAGGTGCGCCTCGACCGTGCGCGCGGTGCCCTCGAAGGTGGGGTTCGTGCCGACGCTGATCGCGGCGGCGTGGCGGTGCGAGTCGCGGTCGGCGTGATGCTGGAACCAGCCCGCGTACACCCCGTCCGCGGGGATCGCCGCGCCCGGCGTCCACTCGATGTTCGCGGTCGGGAAGCCCAGGGCGGTCCCGCCGCGCCCGGCCCCGTGGACCACCGTGCCCTCGATGCCGTGGTCGCGTCCGAGCAGCACCGCCGCACCGGCCACGTCGCCCGCGGCGATGAGGCCGCGCACGCGGGTCGAGGAGAAGACCTCCTCGTCGGAGGTCAGGGTCTGCGGCAGGACCTCGAAGTCGTACTCCTCGCCCAGTTCGGCGAGTCGCTTGACGTCGCCGGCGGCCTTGTGGCCGAAGCGCCAGTTCTCGCCGACGACCACGGCCTTGGCGTGCAGGCCGCCCACGAGGACGTGCCGCACGAAGTACTCCGGGCTCAGCTGCGAGAGCTCCTTGGTGAACGGCAGCACGCACACCGCGTCGACGCCGAGCGCGCCGAGCAGTTCGATGCGCCGCTCGATGCCGGTGAGCTGCGACGGCATCGCGTGCGGTGCGACCACGGCGGTCGGATGGGGATCGAAGGTGACGACGACGCAGCGGGCCTCGCGCTCGGCTGCGGCCTTGACGGCGGTGCGGACGAGGGCCGCGTGGCCGCGGTGCACGCCGTCGAACACGCCGATGGCGATCACTGAGGCGGGCCAGCCCTCGGGGGTCGCGTCTATTCCACGCCAGGTTTCCACGGTCCCGATCTTGCCACTCCCGCAACGCGGACGGCGCCGTGACGGGGCGGCAGTGATGCAAGCGTGTTCCAGCGCGGCGGGCCTAGAGCATCAGCGACTGCTCCGCGTTGCCGCCCGAGGCGAAGATGAGGAGCAGCAGCACTCCCACGGCCACCACCAGCAGCATGCCGATGAGCAGCCAGCCGCTCGCGGGCTCGGCCAGCCGCGGCTGCTCCTCGGCGAGGAAGTGCGGTTCCGGGTGCTCGGCGGTCTGCTTGGCCTGTTCGGCGAGGTCCCTGCGGAATTCCTCGGGCAGTTCTCCTGCGGCGCTCATACTCATGATGACTCCTGACTGCACTGGTCGAATCGGCACTGCGAGTTTGGGGACCTCCATTGATTGTTGAGAAATCGTCGGGTATCCGACTGTCGTTTCCAGGAATCCGCCTGACAACGACCCCATTTCACCCTCGTGGAAATTACACGGCCGTGACCGCCCTACCATGCGAAACGTCCGGTACCCGCCCGAAAACCCGCCACCGCCCCGAACCCGTGCCATGTTCATGTCTCAGGCAACCGCAGAAGGAGACCGGCATGAACCGGAGCATCATCGCCCTGGCGGCGGCGGGCGCGCTGCTCGCGGCCCTGACGGTGACCGTCTCGGCCGAAGCCGATGCGACGGGCACCGGCTGCGCCAGGACCGGCAGCTACACGATGTGCGGCACGGACCCCAACGGCGCCAAGGACACCGCGATCGTCAGTGAGATCGTTCAGCAGGTCGACGCGACCGGGGCGGGCGACACGATCCGCGCCGCCGCCTACCAGTGGACACTCGACCCGCCGGTGGCGGCGCTGGCGAATGCGATGGTCGCCGCCGAGCAGCGCGGCGTGGACGTGCAGGCCGTGATCGGCACCCGCTCCGACAGGCCGGCGGCGAACGACCCGGTGATCGGCAAGCTCAGGGCCGCCGGGGTGAAGGTCCGCCAGTGCTCCGGCTCCTGCCTGCCGAACGCGAACGGGACCCGCAAGGGCCCCATGCACAACCGGTTCTTCCTCATCGAGCACGGCGGCGCGCCCACAGTGCTGGTGACGAGCTTCAACTTCACGTGGTCGCAGACGACACAGGCGCACAACCTCCTCGGCGTCCACGGCGATCGGGACCTGTTCGACTTCTACACGTCGTACTGGAACCGGCTGTACGCCGGGAACTGGGACGGCTGGACCGACAAGCACAAGAGCACCACGGGGAGCCTGGCGCGGGCGTGGGTGTTCTCGCGCGGGAGCGATGCGGTAGCCGACCAGCTCGCGGAGATCACCGCGTGCGCCTCGGGCGACCGGGTGCTGGTGGCACACGCGAACTTCCAGTCGAACCGCCCGGCCGTGCGCACCGAGCTCGACCGGATCCAGGGCCTGGGCTGCACGGTGCGGGTGGTGGTGCTCGACGCGGAGACGTCGAGTCCGCGGTGGGTCGAGGAGAAGCTCGGATCGCGGAACGTGAAGGTGCATGACGCGCACCGGAACAAGTACATCGTCGCGGAGGCGGGCTTCGGCGGCGAGCACCGGGCGGTGGTGTGGACCGGGACGCACAACCTCAACGGGAACGGCCTGAAGCACGCCGACGACAACGTGCTGCGGGTCGCGAACCAGGGCGTGGCCGACCGCTACGCGCAGCACTTCCAGCGCTTGTGGAACGAGGGCAGGTAGACCGGAAGGGAGGGGCCTCGCGGCCCCTCCCTCCTTTTCGGTCTCGCTAGCCCTTGACCGAACCCGCCAGCAGCCCGCGCACGAAGTAGCGCTGGAGCAGCAGGAACACCAGGAGCGGCACGATGATCGCGAGGAAGCCCGCCGCCGGCAGGCGGGTCCAGTTGTTGCCCCAGCTGCCGGCCATGTCGCCGAGGACCGCGGTGAGCGGCCGGGTGGCCTCGCCGCCGCCGAAGGTGCGGCCGACGAGGAAGTCGTTCCACACCCACAGGAACTGGAAGATCGCGATGGACGCGATCGCCGGGGTCACCAGCGGCAGGACCACCTTGCGGAAGATCTGCGAGTGGGTGGCGCCGTCGATCCGGGCGGCCTCCATGACGTCGCCCGGGAGCTCCCGCATGAAGTTGTGCAGCAGGAAGATCGCCAGCGGCAGCCCGAAGATCGCGTGGGCGATCCAGACTTGCACGATCGTGTTCACGCCCTCGAGCTCCCAGGCGGGCGTGATGGTCACGCCGCCGATGTGGAGGCCCTTGCTGAAGAACGACAGCAGCGGGATGAGCGCCATCTGGAGCGGGACGACCTGCAGCGCGAAGATCGCGATGTACAGGAAGTTCCGGCCCTTGAAGTTGATCCAGGACAGCGCGTAGGCCGCCATGGCGGCGAACACCACCGGTATGACCACGCCGGGGATGGTGATGACGATCGTGTTGATGAGGTTGCGGATGAGCCCGCCGCCCTGCGTGTTCGAGTACAGGACGTAGTTGTAGGTCTCCAGTGTGGCCGAGCCCGGATCGGTGAAGAACATCCACCAGCCGGTCTCGTTGATGTCGTCCTCGGGACGCAGCGAGGAGATGAAGAGCCCGGCGGTCGGGATCGTCCACAGTGCTGCGATGACGAGGGCGATGACGCTGGCGAGGCGGCTGGAGAGGACGCGGCGCAGGCGCTGGCCGCGGGTCTCGCCGATCCGGGAGGCCTGCTCCTGCGCGGTGGTGTCGACGCTCATCGGGTCTCCAGTTCCTGGCGGCGCATGTTGCGCACCTGGTAGATGACGACGGGGATGACGAGCGCGAACAGCAGCACTGCCATCGTGGCGCCGCGTCCGTCGTTGCCGAGCCGGAAGGCCTGGTCCCACATGTTGTGGGCGAGGACGTCGGTGCCCTGGTGGCCGCCGGTCATGGCCCGCACGATGTCGAAGAGCTTCAGCGTGGCGATGAAGACGGTGACCGCGACGACCACGATGGCCGAGCGGATCGACGGGACGGTGACCTTCCAGAAGATCTGCGAGGGGCTGGCCCCGTCGATGCGGGCGGCCTCGACGATCTCGGTGGGCACGCCCTTGAGGGCCGCCGAGAGGACGACGGTCGCGAAGCCGACCTCGATCCAGACGAGGACGACCATGAGCAGGAGGTTGTTCCACGGGTTCACGGTGAGCCAGTTGACCGGGTCGGCGCCGAACCAGACGAGGACCTGGTTGGCGAGCCCGATCTGGTCGCCCGAGCGGTCGTACTCGTAGACGAGCTTCCAGATGATGGAGGCGCCCACGAAGGAGATGCCCATGGGCAGGAACACGAGGGCCTTGTAGACGCGCTCGCCTCTGCGGCCGTCGATGAGGACGGCGTAGACGAGGCCGACCACGGTGGACACCAGCGGGACGATGACGATCCACATGACGGTGTTGATGAGGACCCTGAGGGCGTCCGGGTCGGTGACGGCCCAGGTGTAGTTGTCGACGCCCACGAACTGCGAGCCGTCGCCGGAGTAGAACGACATGGCGACGGTGCGGATGGCGGGGTAGACGAGGCCGACCACGAGGAACAGGACGGCGGGGGCGAGGAACACGAGGGCGACCGCGCGGCTGCGGTCGCGCCGCGAGGCGAGTTCGGCGAGGCCGTAGAGGCCCAGTAGGACCGCCGCGAAGGCGACCAGGCCGACGCCCAGGAGGCCGAAGCGGTCGGTGTAATCGGAGATGTCCACGTTGTGCGACTCCAGTTGTCTGTGCAGCGCCCGTCGGCGGCTTGCGCTGCGCCGCGGGTGCAATGGGGCCGAGCGGGACCGGTGGGGTCCCGCTCGGCTTCATCTACGTCTGCGCAGGCGGCAGGCTACTGCGGCCAGGAGGCTTCGATGTCGTCGGCCATCTGCTGCGCGGTCTTCGCGCCGTCGGCCCATTCGACGATGCCGGTCCAGAAGGACGAGGCGCCGACCTCACCGGGCATGAGGTCCGAGCCGTCGAAGCGGACGGTGACGGCCGGGTCGGTCAGGATCTCGGTGGCGTACACGTTGACGGGCGTGGTGGCGACCGACGGGTCGACGCCCTGCTGGGCGGTGCTCCACGGGCCGGTCTGCAGGCGGGTGCTGTGGTACAGCTCCGACGCCAGGAACTGGCGGGTGGCCTCGGTGGCCTCGGAGTCGGAGAACGCGGCCACGAACTCGCCGCCGACGAGCATGGTGTTGGCGGCCGGGTCGGTCTCGGGGAACTGGAAGGCGAACACGTCGCCGTCCTCGGCGACCTCGGTGTCCTCAGGCCACATGGCGCCGTAGAAGGAGGCCATGCGGTAGAACGCGCACTCGTTGTTCAGGATCGGGTGCCCGCCGGTCTGGAACGCGGTGGAGCTGATCGTGTCCGGCCCGTTGAAGACGTACTCCTCGTTCTGCAGGACCGTGCCGGCCTTCTCGATCGCGGCGACGATCCGCGCGTCGTTGAACGGGATCTCGTGGTTGACCCACTGGTCGTACAGGTCGGTGCCCTCGCGCAGGACGATGTCCTCGATCCAGTCGGTGCCCGGCCATCCGGTGGCGCCGCCCGATTCGAAGCCGGCGCACCACGGGGTGATCCCGGAGGCGGCGATCGTGTCGGAGAGGGTGATCAGCTCGTCCCACGTGGTGGGGACGGTGTAGTTGTTGTCGGCGAAGAACTGCGGCGAGTACCAGATGAACGACTTGGCGTTCGCCGAGTTCGGCGCGGCGTAGAGCGTGCCGTCGATGGTGCCGTATTCGAGCCAGTCGGGGCTCCAGCCCTCGGTGGCGAGCGCGGAGAGCTCCGGCGAGGCCGCGATGAGGTCGTCCTTGAAGTTGGACATGAGGCCGGGCTGCGGGAAGAGCGCGATGCTCGGCGCGGTGCCGCCGTCGACGCGGACCTTCATGTCGGCCTCGAACTGGCCGGTGCCCTCGTACTCGATGTTGATGCCGGTGCACTCTTCGAAGTAGTGCCAGCCGGCCTGCATCTCGTCGGCCTCCTGGTCGAGGATGGAGCCGAAGATGGTGACGGTCTCGTCCTCGAAGTCGCCGTAGGAGTCGTACTGCGCGCAGTCCTCGGCGGCCGCGGGGATCTCACCGCGGATGTTGAAGTTCTCCTGGTCGTTCCCCTCGTCGGGGGCGCCGCACGCCGTCACGGCGATCGCGGTGGCGCTGGCGGCAGCCGCAAGGCAGGATATTCTTCGCGTCTTGCTCATCGGGGTTTCCCTCTCTTCGCAGGTGTTGGTGCCCCCGGCGAGTCCGACTGCCTCCCTGTCCCTGCCTGCGGGGAACCGCTCTCACTGGTTCCGCCCCAGGTCGGGACTGCCTCACCCGCCGTTGGAACGACGCTGGCAATGGTGCTCTGGGTAACACTGATTGTCAAGTGTGCATTGCTGAATCGTTACCGGGTGGGATTGGATCGATATCTGTCGGCACCCAGTTAATGGGAGCGATACCAATGACGTATCATTCCGAGGCCCGGCAACCTCCTGCTGTTACAGAAGTACAGCCGAATAGTTCGCGAAAGGTGCGACCGATGACGCAGCTGACCTTCCCCCAGGGCTTCCTGTGGGGGACCGCCACGGCCTCCTACCAGATCGAGGGCGCGGCGACCGAGGACGGCCGGGGCCAGTCCATCTGGGACACGTTCTCCGCCACCCCCGGCAAGACCTGGCGCGGCCAGTCCGGGGCCGTCGCCTGCGACCACTACCACCGCGTCGACGAGGACATCGCGCTGATGACCTCCCTCGGCGTCGACACCTACCGGTTCTCCATCGCATGGCCGCGCATCCAGCCCGACGGCACCGGCCCGGCCAACCCCAAGGGCCTGGACTTCTACGACCGCCTCGTCGACAAGCTCGTGGCCGCCGGTATCAAGCCGATGCCCACGCTCTACCACTGGGACCTCCCGCAGACGTTCGAGGACCGCGGCGGCTGGCCCGCCCGCGAGACCGCCGAGCGCTTCGGCGACTACGCCGCCATCGTCGGCGCGCGCCTCTCCGACCGCGTCCACACCTGGTGGACCCTCAACGAGCCGTGGTGCTCGGCCTTCCTCGGCTACGGCAACGGCCACCACGCGCCCGGCCGCACCGAGCCCGCCGCCGCGCTGGCCGCCGTGCACCACCTCAACCTCGCGCACGGCCTCGCCGTGCAGTCGCTGCGCGCCGCCGGGGCCGACCAGGTCTCGATCGTGCTCAACCCGACCCAGTGCCGCGGCGAAGAAGAGGCCGTGCGGGTCGTGGACGGCATCGCGAACCGGGTCTTCTTCGACCCGATCCTGCGCGGCCAGTACCCCGCCGACGTCATCGAGCGCACCCAGCACCACACCGACTGGTCCTTCGTCCAGGACGGCGACCTCGCGCAGATCAACCAGCCGATCGACGTCCTCGGCGTCAACTACTACAGCCCGACCTGGCTGCGCGCCAACCCGGACGAGCCGGAGAGCGAGGTCGGCCCCGGCACGATCGGCGTCGAGACCTACACCCCCGAGGGGCTCGACTTCACCGACATGGGCTGGGCCGTCGACGCCACGGGCCTGACGGACCTGCTGGTGCGCATCCACAAGGACTACGGCGTCCCCACGATGATCACCGAGAACGGCGCGGCCTACCCGACCGGGCCGAGCGAGGACGGCGAGGTCCACGACGACGAGCGCGTCGCGTACCTGCGCTCGCACATCGCGGCCGTCCACGACGCGATCGAGGCCGGCGCCGACGTGCGCGGCTACACCGCCTGGTCGCTCATGGACAACTTCGAGTGGGCCTTCGGCTACGACAAGCGCTTCGGCATCGTCCACGTCGACTACGCGACCCAGCAGCGCACCCCCAAGGACAGCGCGAAGTTCTACTCCAAGGTCATCGCCGACAACGGCCTGACCAGGTAACGCCAGCGCGGCCCGGAGCGAGCGCACCGCGCGCTCCGGGTCGGCGGCGCGCATCACCGCGCCCATGACCGCGACCCCCGCCGCACCCGCCTCCCTTGCGGCGCGGGCCCGGTCGGGGCCGGTGACGCCGCCGAGCGCGTACACCGGGACCGGGCTCGCCGCGCACGCCTCGCGCAGCGCACTGGTCCCGACCGCGGGCCCGTACCCGGGTTTGGAGTCGGTGGGCCAGATCGGCGAGTAGGTGCAGTAGTCGAGGCCGGGGTCGATCGGTTCGCCCGCGTGGACGGAGCGGCCGACGATCGCGGGCCGGGGCCGGGGCGTCGGGAACGTGCGCGAGAGGTGCGCGGCGGCGACCGGTGCGGCCGGGTCGGCGACGATGAGCAGGCCTCCGGCCGCGTCGAGGATCGGCTGCAGGGCTGCGGCGAGCGCGGTGCGCTCGTCCCAGCTGAGGTGCTTGTCGCGCAAGACGAGTGCGAAGGGTCCGCCGCGGAGGGCGAGGGCGACCTGCTCGGTGAGCGGCCGGGGGCAGCCGGGGATCGCGGTGATGACGAGCAGTCGGTGTTCCACGGCCCGACCCTATCCGGGTGCGGCCGATGGGGCGGGAGTCCCTTAACGTCCTACTCGCCAGCGCTTCCTCTTTTAACACTTATGTATCGGTCCGATGCTCGAGCTTGCGTAATTCGCGACACAGGTGCGAAACTTCAGGGGATGAACATCGGCGATCAAATCAACGGGCTGCGCACCGAAGGGGAGCGGATCGCTGTCGCTGGTGGAGAACTCGCGCTGAATGCGAGCGTGCCCACCTGCCCAGGATGGAACGTCAAGGATCTCTTGACCCACATCGGGACCGTCCATCGTTGGGCGGCGGCGATCGTGGGCGAAGCGTTGCCTTACGATCCACGGAAACAGGAGTTCCAGCGCATCGTGGGGCCCATGCCGCACGACGACCTGCTGGTCGACTGGGTCCGCGAAGGGCTGCTGCGGCTCGCGGCCGTGCTGGAGGCCGCTCCGAGCGGGCTCCAGTGCTGGCAGATGTTCCCCTCCGAGTCGTCGCGCCGCTTCTGGGTCCGCAGGCAGGCCCACGAGACCACCATCCACCGTGTCGACGCCGAGCAGGCCCGGGGCGACGAGATCTCACCGATCTGTCCCGAGTTCGCGGCGGACGGCATCGACGAGCTGCTGCTGGGGTTCCACGGCAGGCCCTCGAGCAGGGTGCGGGCATTGCGCCCGTCCGTGCTCCACATCCATGCCACCGATCTGCCGCCGGGGCGCGGCGACTGGTACATCCACCCCACCGATACGGGTCCGCTCGTGACGTTCAGCGAGGTCGAGACCCCGCACTGCGTCATCGAGGGCCCGGTGGAGCTGCTGTACCTGGCGCTGTGGAACCGGCTGCCGTTCGACGATCTGCTGGTCCGCGGGGACCCGGCACTGCTCCACTTGTGGCGCAATTACTCCGCGGTCCGCTGGGTCGACCCGGTGGACGTATGACGTTTCTGACTCTGGGCGACTGGAGCGCTACAGTCCGAAACTGCAGGTAGTCGACCGCTCACGGTCCGATTTGTCCGGCCAATGCGGATATCAGACCGGCCGCCGCCGCAGCGGGGGCCGGTCGGGGCGCGCTGCTGCGCCGCGCCGGGGGGCGGGGATCGTAAGCTCACGGTCGTGAACGAGGATTCCGCGAAGCAGCCCATGCACAGCCATGCCGTCCCGAACGACGCCGTCCCCCGCGCCGCGCTGTGGATCCTGGTCCCCGCGGCGGCCGTGACGCTCCTGGGCCTGATCCTCCTGTGGCCCTCGGGGGTCGCCGACGCCGAGGGGATCGACGGGTACGGCACCGAGGTCGACGGCCACGTGCTCACGGTGAACGAGACCGAATGCGACGCGGCCGACGCCGAGCTGAACGAGCAGCTGCAGGCGACCGTGTGCGGCGACGTGGTCGTGCGGCTCCTCACCGGCGAGCACGCCGATGAGGAGACGGTCGTCGACATCCCCAGCGGCCCAGGCGCTCCCGTCGTCGAGGCCGGGGACGACGTCATCCTCCTCCACACGCCCGACTCGGTCTCGGGCCAGCAGTACCACATCATCGACCACGACCGCTCCAGTGCGCTGTGGGCGCTCGTGATCGCGTTCGCGCTCGCCGTGGTCGCGTTCGGACGGTGGAAGGGCCTGCGGTCGCTGGTGAGCCTCGGGATCACCTTCGCCGTGGTGCTGCTGTTCATGGTCCCGGCGGTCCTCGACGGGTCCTCGCCGATCCTGGTCGCCGTCGTCGGTTCGGCCGCGATCATGCTCGTCTCGCTCTACCTGGGGCACGGCTGGAACCGCACGACCACGGTGGCCGTGGTCGGGACGCTCGCGTCGCTCGTCGTCACGGTGCTCCTGGCCGAGGCGGCCGTGAACCTCACGAAGCTCAACGGGGTGCTCGACGAGAACACCACGAACCTGGCGCTGCAGTACCCGATCGACATGTCGGGCCTGCTCCTGGCGGGCATCCTCATCGGCGCGCTCGGCGTCATCGACGACGTGACGGTCTCGCAGGCCGCCACTGTGGACGAGGTGGCGAAGGCCAACCCGAAATGGGGTCCGGCGCGGCTGTTCAAATCGGGGATGCGGGTCGGGCGCGACCACCTGACCTCGGTCGTGAACACCCTCGTGCTCGCCTACGCGGGCGCGTCGCTGCCGCTGCTGGTGCTCATCGCCGCCGCCAACCGGCCGCTGGAGCAGGTGCTCACGAGCCAGACGATCGCCACCGAGATCGTGCGGTCGGTCGCCGGCACGCTCGGCCTCATCGCGGCCGTGCCGATCACGACCTGGCTCGCCGCGTACCTCGCGCGCCGGCAGCCGAAGCCGAAGGAGCCCAAGGACCCCGAGGAGAAGCCGAAGCCCAGGCCGAAGCCCGCACCCGAGGCGGCGGCGTGGGACGAGGACGAGTCGCCGTACCCGCCCTCGCACCTGCGATAAGAACTTCTCGGCCGCGGTCATGAGCTTCCGCGCGGCCTGGTGCAGCGCCTGGAGCACGGTCATCACCGCCGGGCGGCCCGTGGAGGCCGTCCGGTGGACCACGTAGACCTCCCGGCCCGGCAGGTCCTCGACGACCTTCCGCACCGCCACGTCCTTGCGCTCGGCCGCGGCCATCCACGGCGCCACCGTCACCCCCAGGCCCTTCGCCACCAAGGTGAGGATCGTGTCGAGCCCCTCGAACTCCGAGACCGGCGCGCTGATCCCCTCGGCCCGCCACAGCCGCGCCAGCGCCATCCGCGACGGCTCGCCCTCCGGGGACGCGATCCAGGACTCCCCCGCCAGCTCGTGCGCCGACAGGACCTCCTTGGCCGCCAAGGGGTGCTTGATCGGCAGCACCGCCACGAGCGGGTCGTTCACCAGGTGGTGGAAGGTCAGCGGCCCCGAGGTGGGCGGGCGGCGCTGGCCCGACCAGTCGTCGATGAGGGCCAGGTCGATCTCGCCGGACCGCACGCGCGCCAGGGACTCCGAGACGGTGTGCTGCTGGAGCAGGACCATCTGGAGCTCGGGGTAGCGGCGCAGGCGGCGCACGATCGGGCCCGCGAGGGCGACGGCGACCGTGGGGAACGCGGTGACGGTGACCCGCCCGCGCGGCTGGGCGGACTCGGCCGCGAGGTCGGTCTCGGCCGCGTCGATCGCCTCGAGGATGTGCGCGGTGTGGGCCACGAGGCGGCGACCCGCGTCGGTCAGCTGGGCCGAGCGGGCGGTGCGCTCCAGGAGCGACACGCCGGTCTCCTTCTCCAAGGCGGCCAACTGCTGTGAGACCGCCGAGGCGGTCTGGCCGGTCGCCGCGGCAGTGGCGGCTATCGATCCCTGGGCCGCGAATTCGTAGAGCAGCCGCAGGCGGCGCACATCGAGCATAAGGAAATCTTACCCTCGGCAAAAGCTAGAAATACTTGCGATGATGCTCGTTCGAGAGGAGATTAGGCCACGTCGAACGACCATCCATCAGGGAGTCACTGTGACCGTCTCCGCCACCCTCGCCGCCAACGAAGCCGTCGCCGCGCGCCGCGCCGCCGGGCAGGAGGTACTCGCACTCGGATTCGGCGAAGCGGGCATCCCCGTGCACCCCCTGCTGAGCCAGCGGCTCGCCAAGGCCGCCGGCCGCATCGCCTACGGGCCCGTCGCCGGCACCGACGAGGCCCGCGACGCCGCCGCCGGGTACTGGACCCGCCGCGGTAACCCCACCGAAGGCGGCCAGGTGCTCCTCGGCCCCGGCTCCAAGCCGCTGCTGTTCGCCCTCCAGCACGCCGTCGGCGGCGACGTCGTCCTCCCCCGGCCCGCGTGGGTCTCCTACGCCGCCCAGTCGCAGCTGCTCGGCCGCGAGCCGATCCGGGTGCCCGTGCCCGAAGGCGAAGGCGGCGTGCCCGACGCGGCCCTCATGGCCGCGGCTGTGCGCGACGCCCGCGCTGCGGGCCGCGACCCGCGCCTCGTCGTCGTCACCCTCCCGGACAACCCGACCGGCCGCCTCGCCTCCGAGGACGCCGTGCAGGCCCTGTGCGAGCAGGCCCGCGAACTCGACCTCGTCATCGTGGCCGACGAGATCTACCGCGACCTCGTGTTCAAGCCCGGCGCGTTCCCCTCCCCCGGCCGGTGGGCGCCCGAACGCACCATCACGACCACCGCGCTCTCCAAGAACTACGCCCTCGGCGGCTGGCGCATCGGCGCCGCACGGTTCCCCGACTCCGACCTGGGACGCCGGATCCAGGAGTCCGTGCGCGGCATCGCCTCCGAACTCTGGTCCTCAGCGCCCCTGCCGATGCAGCACGCCGCCGCCTATGCCTGGTCCGACCCGGCCGAACTCGTCGACCGCGTCGCCATGGCGCGGCGCCTGCACGGCGCGGTCGCCGGTGCCGTCGCCGAAGTCTTCGCGGCCGTCGGCTGCCACGTGCGCGTCCCGCAGGGCGGCTTCTACGTGTGGCCGGAGTTCGAGCCCCTGCGCGCGGCGCTGGCCGAGCGCTGGGGCGTGCGCACCAGCGCCGACCTCGCCCGGGTCCTGCTGGACGAGTTCGGGATCGTGGTCATCGCCGGGGACGCGTTCGGGGACGACCCGGCGGCCCTGACGATCCGCGTGGCCGTCACCGGCCTCTACGGCGAGTCCGACTCCGAGCGCCTCGCGGCGCTCGTGTCCAACGACCCGCTGGAGATGCCGTGGCTCGCCGAGTCCCTGGACGCGTTGCGGGACAAGCTGAAGGCGCTCGTCGCCTAACGCCAGTGCTCGTAGAGGACGATCGCCACTGAAACGCAGACGATCACCGCGATCACGGCGGCGACGAGGAACAGCGCGCCCACGAAGCGCTGGATCTCGAGTTCGCGGCCTTCCCGAACCGGCCCGCGCCAGCGGCCGTACCGCCAGTGGTCCTCGCGGCCGAGCTCGTCGTCGCCGACGTCCAGCAGGAGTGTCTGGAGGTCGGCGACGCTCTGGGCCCGTTCGGCCATGCGACGGCGCAGCCGGTACTCCCGGGAGTCGAGCATGCCCTTGCGACGCGCCCTGGCGAGGCGGTCGAGGGCGATGCGCTTGTCAGTACTGGAAGGCCGCGCGGCGTGTGCGTCCATTGCGTCCATGAGGTGCTCCCACCTGTGCTGACTTCATCATCGCAGAGACGAAGCCCCTATGCATTACCCGTTTTCGCAGGTAATACGCATAGGTGGCACAGGCGCACCAGGGGCCGCAGCAGTCCCTCCCGCGCCTGCCGGTCGAGCGGTTCGGTCCGGCGGATCAGTCCAGGAGGTCGCTCACCGCCCGGGCCAGGTCGGTGTCCTTCGCGGACACCTTGTTCCCCGCGGAGTGGGTGGTCGCGGAGACCCGCAGCTTGTTGTAGTTGATCGTGAGGTCCGCGTGGTGGCCGCGCTGCTCGTTCAGGAACCCGACGGCGCTCGCGGCGGCGAGTGCCCGGAGGTGGCCGTCGAAGGTCCAGGTCTGCTCGAGGCGGTCGCCGACGTGACTCCAGCCGGGCAGTTCCGACAGCGCGAGTTCGATCTCGGCCTCGGTCAAGGGTTGGTCGCTCATACCCCGATTCTGACAGCTCTTCGCGATCAGTTCTCGTCGATGAGCGTTACGCTGCCCGTGTCCAGGTCGTAGACCGCGCCGACCACCAGCACGCCGTCGAGGCTCTCGCGGCGGCTCAGGTCGGCGACGGTGCGGCGCACCTGGAGCCGCATCGCGCGCGAGGCGGCCTCCTCGGGCTCCTTCGTCTCCGACCACGCCTGCGAGGCCGGCTGCCACAGCTGCTCCACGAGGTAGTCGGTGCGCGGGTCGTGCGCGTCGTCCTCGACCGCGTGCAGGGCCGCGTTGATCGCCCCGCACCGCTCGTGGCCGAGCACGACCACGAGTGCGATGCCGAGCTCGGCGGCCGCGAATTCGAGCGAGCCGACGGCGGCCCGGTCGGGCACGTGCCCGGCCGTGCGCACCACGAGCAGCTGCCCGAAGTCGCAGTCGAACACGCTCTCGGCGGTCACCCGCGAGTCGATGCACGTGAAGACGGCGGCGCTGGGCGTCTGCCCGGGCGCGGCCTCGCGGGCCGCGACGATGTCGCGCTTGTAGCGGGGCTCGCCGGCAATGAAGCGGCCGTTGCCCTCCAGGAGGGCGACCAGCGTGTTGGCGGCCTGTTGGTGCTCCATCAGCGAGGAGGCGGTCAGTTCTGGCACGCCCTGAATGGTGCCGCACGATGCGGCCGGACGCAAGCCGGACCGGCACACGGACACGCACCTTTTACAGAGCGCACGTTACCGTTCCGAGATCTGTTGGTCATTTACCAGGACTTGAAGCTCGTCTTACGTGACTCTATGATGAATACGTACTACCGCAATGGGATTCACCAGCGGTTTCATCCACTCTGCCTTCTGGAGGAGACCCGTGCGCACCTACGGCGACGGCTGCCCGGCCGCCCACGCGCTCGACCTCGTGGGCGAACGCTGGTCGCTCCTCATCGTCCGCGAACTGCTCCTGGGACCCAAGCGTTTCACCGACCTCCGCACGGGGCTCCACGGGGCCAGCGCGAACGTCCTCTCGCAGCGGCTGCGCGAACTCGAGACGCACGGCGTGGTCTCCAAGCGCCGCCTGCCGCCCCCGGCCGCGTCCAAGGTGTACGAGCTCACCGAATGGGGCCGCGACCTCGAACCGGTCATCGTGTTCCTGCTGCGCTGGGGCGCCCGCTCGGCCGCGATCCCGCTGGACGCGCCGATGGGCGCGGACGCGCTCATCCTCTCGATGCGGACCCTGTTCATGCCGGTGGCGGCGCGCGGGTTCGACGCGGCGTTCGAGCTGTGGGTCGACGACCGGCCGTTCATCGCCGAGATCATCGACGCGCAGCTGCTCCTCGCACCGGGCCGGCCCGAGCACCCGCACGCGGTGATCCGCACCGATGCCGAGACGCTCAAGCGCCTCACCCTGGGCAGCCGCAGCCTCGACGTCTCGCTGCACGCGGGCCGCGTCACCGTCCAGGGCGACCAGGCCATGGCCGAGCGGTTCCTGGGCCTGTTCCGCCTGCCGGAACCGGCCCCGGCGTCGGCGGGGGCGACACCGGGCCCGGTCTAGCGAATCCAGTGCTCATGAAACCAGGCGGATCTCGCCGGTGCCGCTGGTCTTCGCGCGGCGGTCGGTGATGAGCATGTGCCCTGGCGCATGGGTGATCGCGAACGGCAGCTTCGCCTTGACGACCGCTTCCTGAAGGGTCACACCGCAGGCCCAGAACACGGGCACGTCGCCCTTGTGGAGGCGCACCGGGTCGCCGAAGTCGGGCCGGTCGAGGTCGCGGATGCCGATCGCGCCGGGGCGGCCGATGTGGACGGGGGCGCCGTGCGCGTACGGCATGTCGGCGGTGATCGCCGCCGCGAGGTCGGTCTGCGCCGCCGGCATGGGCCGCATCGAGACCACCACCGGTCCGCGGAAGCGCCTGGCGCCTAGGCATTTCAGCGTGGTGCGGTACATGGGGACGTTGACGCCCTGCTCGAGGTGGCGCAGCGGGATGCCCGCCCGCTCCAGGAACGGCTCGAACGTGAAGGTGCAGCCGGTCAGGAAGGTCACCAGGTCCGAGCTCCACAGATCGGCCACGTCGGTGCGCTCCGCGACCAGCTCGCCCTTCTGGTAGACCCGGTACGCAGGCAGGTCGCGGCGCAGGTCCGCGCCGAAGGCCAGGTCGGTCCAGTACCGGCCGGGGCCGACCACGTCCAGCAGCGGGCAGGCCCGCGGATTGCGCACCGCGAAGCGGCGCAGGCTGATCGCGTGGCGGGCCGGCACCGACACCAGGTTGGTCTGCACGTACCCCTGCGACCAGCCGCTCGTCGTGGCGACCAGGCCGCCGCGGAACCTGGCGCGGGCCTCTTGAGGCTTGGTCTGGGCCTCGGGACGCTGTCTCGTGAACATCGCTCCTCCTCTGCTCGATACGAGAAGCATCGTGGCGGGCTCGTCAAGACCTTCACGAGTCGTTCATGAGACACACACCGGTACCTGTGCAGTCACTCTGCGCAAACCCTTTGCAACCGTTCCCAAATGATCATGTTCTGCCCATAGACTGGAAGCGTCCCCGCGCAATGACGGCCGCACCTCGACTCCCCGGGAGGTGGACCGTGGACTTCGGCATCCTCGGCCCCCTGCAGCTGACCAGGGAGGGCCTGCCCGTGGCACTGCCCGGGCGGACCCTGCCCCGGCTGCTCGCCGTGCTGCTCCTGGAGGCCGGGCACGTGGTGCCCCTGCCGAGACTCGTCGACGCCATCTGGGAGGAGCTGCCGCCCACGACCGCGCGCCGCCAGGTCCAGAACACCGTCGCCAGCGCCCGCGGGATCCTGCTGCCCACGGGCACCGGCGATCTCGAGACCGTCGGCGACGGCTACCGCCTGCGCGTGCGGCCCGAGCAGCTGGACTCCCTGCGCTTCCAGCGCACCGTGCGCATCGCCCGCGAGCAGGAGGCCGCCTCCGAACCCGAAGCGGCCCTTGCGAGCCTGCGCGAAGCCCTCGACCTGTGGCGCGGCCCGACCCTCGCCGGGCTGGGCGGGCGGCTCATCGAGGCGGGGGCGCGCCGCTGGGACGAGGAGCGCGCCGCCGCCGAGGAGTCCCGCGCCGAACTCGAACTCGCGCTGGCCACCGGCGTGTCGGTCGTGGCCGACCTGCGGCGGGTGCTCGAAGCCCACCCGTACCGCCAGCACACGGCCGAGCTGCTCATGACCGCGCTCTACCGCGAGGACCGGCCCGCCGAGGCCCTCGACGTGTACGAGTCGATCCGCCGCCAGCTCGCCGAGGAGCTCGGCATCGACCCCGGCCAGCGCCTCAAGGATCTCCACACGGCGATCCTGCGCGACGACCCGTCCCTCAGGGCCGCACCGCGAACCGGTGCCCCCAAGCCCCGCGCCGAACTGCCCGCGCCCGCGCAGCTGCCCTCGGACAGCGTCCACTTCACCGGCCGCACCGCCGAGCTGGCGGCGCTCGACCGGCTCCTCGAAGGCGGCCCGCAAGTCGCCGTGATCTCGGGGATCGGCGGCTCCGGGAAGACCACGCTCGCACTCCACTGGGCGCACCTGGTGCGCGAGCGGTTCCCCGACGGGCAGCTGTACGTGAACCTGCGCGGCTTCGACCGAACGCCCTCGCTCGCCCCGCTGGACGCCCTCGCCGGATTCCTCCGCGCCCTGCGCGTCCCGACCGAGGCCATCCCCTCCGACCTCGACGAGGCCGCCGCACTGCTGCGCTCGCGCCTCGCCGACACCCGCACGCTCCTCATCCTCGACAACGCCCGCAACTCGGCCCAGGTGCTGCCGCTGCTGCCGGCCACGGCCGGCTGCGTCGCGGTCGTGACGAGCCGCGGGCGGCTCCCCGACCTCGCCGCCGCCCACGACATCCGGCAGGTCACCGTGGGCGCGCTCGACGGCTGCGAATCCGTGCGGCTCCTCGAGAGCCTCATCGGCGCGGACCGCGTGGGACGCGAACCCGCTGCGGCCGAACGGGTCGCGGAGCTCTGCGGCGGCCTGCCGCTCGCGCTGCGCATCGTCGGCACCAACCTCGACGCGCAGCCCGGCACGACCTTGGCGGATACCGCGACGGCGCTCGCCGGGCACGACCGGCTCTCCCGCCTCGCCGTCGAAGGCGACCCGACCACCACGGTGGCCGCCGCGTTCGACCTGTCCTACCAGGCGCTCGAACCCGAAGAGGAGCTGCTGTACCTCAACCTGGCGTACCTGCCGGGCACGGACTTCTCCAAAGGGCTCGCGTGCGCGCTCGTCACCTGGGAACCCGAAGCGGCCGAACGGCTCCTGGCGAACCTCGTGGCCGCCCACCGCATCGACGAGTACCGGCCCGGCCGCTACCGCTTCCACGACCTGGTGCGCGAGTACGCCCGCCGCAAAGCCGAGTCGGCGTTCGACCCGGCTGCGCTGCAACGGCTCCGGGAGCAGGCCGTCGCGTGGTACGCGCAGGGCTCCACGCGCCTGCCCGTCCTGGAGTACCGCAACATCGTGGCGACCTTCCTCGAATGGAACGGCCACCCGCACGTCTCGCGGCTCCTCTCCCGGCTCATCTCCTTCGCCGACGCCGGCTACCGCGACGACGCCGCGAACCGGCGGGCGCTCTCCGACTCCCTGTACGAGCTGCCCGAACTCGCCCACGTCGCCGAACTCGGCATCGAGACCGGGAAGCGCTCCGACGAGCCCATGGACGCCGTGCGCGCCTACGCCCTCGCGGACGCGGTGGCCTTCGCCTCCGGCGACCTCCACAAGTCGAAGGCGTACGCGGAGAAGACCCTCGAGTACCTCCGCCTCACCCCGCACGGCGACGCCACCGGCAAGGCCCGCAACGACCTCGCCACCACCCTCACCCAGCTCGGCCGGTACCGGGAGGCCGTGTCGCTGCTGCGCGAGGCGGTCGTGGCGGCCGAGCGCTCGGGCAACCGGAACGTTCGCGTCGAGGTCCTCACCTCGCTGGGCACCGTGCTGCGGCGCATGGGCATCTTCGCCGAGGCCGAGGCGCTGCTGCTGAAGGCCCGCGACCTCGACGCGGCCGCCCCCGACGGGCCGACCACGGTGTACCCGCTGCTGTCGCTCTCGGAGCTGTACGTCGACCAGGGCCGCATCAGCGCCGCCGAGAACCTCAGCCGCGAGATCGCCGAGATGCTGCGCGACCACCCGTCGAAGTACTACCAGTCGCGGCTGTACTTCCGGCAGTTCGCGGTCCACCGCGCCGACGAGGACTTCCCGCGGGCCGAGGCGGCGCTGCTGCGCAGCCTCGAACTCGTCGAGCAGTTCAACAACTGGCGCCACCAGCTGATCTACACGTACTGGCTGGCCGACCTGTATGTGGACACCGAGCAGTTCGAGCAGGTGCGGGACACCCTGGCCCGGGTCGCGCACCTGGCCCGGTACGAGACCTCGGAGTCGCTCGCGGTCAAGGCCAGGGTCATGTGCAAGCTCCACACCGCCGAGGGCGACCTGCGCAAGGCGATCAGTATGGGCCGCCAGGCGTGCGACGTCTTCGCGGCCATGCCCGACCCGCTCCGCCAGGCCCGCAGCCTCCTCGCCCTCGCCAACGCCTACCAGGCGGCCGGGCACCCGAACGCGGCCGAGGCGTGCCGCGAGGAGTCCCGGAACCTCTTGAGCGCCTTGGGCATCGACCCGGGCTTACCGACCCGCAACCGACCGCTCAATAACCCGCCCATCAGCAACCGCCCGCCGAAAGACCCACCCCACCCACCCGGGGGCCGACCAGCCTGCGTCAATGCTCCCCGGCAGCGCCGACAGGAAATCGGGTAACGAGTCGTCACGCCGCCGATGTTCACCCGAAAGCGTGAACGCCCACGGTCGCCCCTGACTTTCGTCAGGGGCGACTCAGGTCGTTCGACAGATGCGGCCCCAGTCGGCCGGTTCCTACAGTGGTGTCACACCCATCGATGCGAACGCATCCGAACGACAGCGAGGGACGACATGCACGCGATCCGGCACCACGAATTCGGCGGCCCCGAGGTACTCGTGTACGAGGAGGTGGCCGATCCCGAGCCCGGCCCCGGGCAGTTGCGCATCGCCAATCGCGCCGCCGGCGTCCACCTGCTCGACACGACCTTCCGCAAGGGCGACAAGAACGGCCCGTACCCGCTCCCCGACCTGCCGATGGTCCCCGGCCGCGAGGCCGCCGGGATCGTCGACGCGGTCGGGGAGGGCGTCGACGCGTCATGGATCGGCAAGCGGGTGGTCGCCCACCTCGGCTTCGCCTCCGGCGGGTACGCCGAGAAATCGGTGCGCGAGGTCGCGAACGTGCACGAGATCCCCGAGGGCGCCGGGTTCGCGGAGGCGATCGCGATGATCGGCACCGGCCGGACCGCGCTCATGGTCCTCTCGGTCGGCCCGGTGAGCAGTGAGGACGTGGTGATCGTGCCGGCCGCCGCGGGCGGCATCGGCACCCTCCTGGTGCAGGCCGCCAAGAACGCCGGAGCGTACGTGGTCGGCCTCGCGGGCGGACCGGACAAGGTCCGCCAGGTCGCCGAGAACGGGGCCGATGCCGCGATCGACTACAAGGCCGGGGACTGGACCTCGGTGCTGGACAAGGCGTTGGAGGGCCGCGAGGCGACCCTGCTGTTCGACTCCGTGGGCGGCGAGACCGGCCGGGCGGCCTTCGAAAGGCTGGGCTTCGGCGGCCGCATGGTGGTCTTCGGCTGGTCTGCCGGGAAGGCCACCGAGGGCACGGTGGAGGAGATCGTGAACCGCGGCCTCACGGTCTCCGGCGCTCTCGGCCCGAAGCTCCTTGAGAAGCTGGGCGGCCTCCGGGCGCTCGAAGAGCGCTCGCTGGCCGAACTCGCGGCCGGGCGGCTCCGCCCCGCGGTGCACACGTTCAAGCTGTCCGAGGCCGCCGAAGCCCATCGCGCCCTTGAGCACCGGGGCACTACGGGCAAGGTGGTGCTGATCCCGTGAGCGAAGGCCTCCGGGGGCGACGACGCCGCCCCGACTGCAGGCCCGGGCGGCGGGGTCGGGCGGCGAGGTCGGGCGGCGGGGTCGGATCGGGAGCAGGCCGGGCTCGATGGCGACCCCTCGGGTCTGAACGCGGGCCTGACGGCCCGGCGGCGCCGCGCAGCCGGAGAGGCCATCTGGGACGTGGCACCGGAGAGCTCCGGGAACGACGGCGCCGCCCCGGCTGCGGGCCGGGGCGGCGGGGTCGGATCGGGTTCGACTCGAGTTCGACCTGGGACCAGGTCGGATCGGGTTCGGCTCGAGTTCGACCCGGGACCGAGCGATTCGTTCAGCGGTGCCGGTGCTCGACCGGTTTCGCCGCAAGGGTCTTGGTTAGGAGGCCCGGGCGAGTTCGGCGGTCGTCAGGTGGCTCGGCACCACCGGCAGGACCTCGGCCTCGGCTTGGGCCCGCGCGAGCGGGACCGAGAGGGCGAGACCGGCCAGGGCCAGGCCGACGCCGACGAGGATCGGCGCGGTCAGGCTCAGCCCGGCCGAGAGGGCCAGGCCGCCGAGCCAGGCGCCGTTCGCGTTGGCGAGGTTGAAGGCCGCGTGGTGCAGGGAGGAGGCCAGTGACGGGGCGGCGTGCGCGCCGTCGAGCAGCAGCCGCTGCATGATCGGGCCGACCAGCGAGGACGAGAGCGCCATCAGGAACACGCCCGAGATCGCCAGGACCGGGTTCGCCATCGTGAAGAACATCATCAGCATCACGGCCGCGATGGTCGTGAACGAGGCGAACAGGCCCTGGATCGGGGCGCGGTCGGCGACGTGGCCGCCGACGATGTTCCCGGCCGTGAGGCCGAGGCCGAACACCGCGAGGGTGATCGCGACGGCGACCGTGCCCAGGCCGGTGACCTCTTCGAGGATCGGCGTCAGGTAGGTGTAGGCCGCGAACATGCCGCCGAAGCCGACCGCGCCCGTGACGAGCGGGAGCAGGACGCGCTTGGAGCGGATCGCGCGGATCTCGTCGGAGGCCTTGGTGGGCACGATGACTCCGCGCGTGTCGGGCACGGTGGCCCAGATCGCGGCGGCGGCCACCACGCCGAGCGCGGCGACGGCGGCGAAGATCCAGCGCCACGAGAACTGTCCGATGAGCAGGGCGCTCACCGGGACACCGATGATCGTGGCGACGGTGAGGCCGGACATGATGCCCGAGATCGCGCGGGCGCGCCGCTCGTAGGAGACCAGGCTCGCGCCGACCACCGCGGCCGCGCCGAAGAACGCGCCGTGCGGCAGCCCGGCGAAGAACCGGGAGGCGAGCAGGGTCCCGAAGTCGGGGGCCAGGGCGGTGACGAGGTTGGCGACCGCGAACCACGCCATCAAGGCGATGAGCAGCGGCTTGCGGGGCACGCGGGTGGTGGCGACGGTGAGCAGCGGGGCGCCGAGGACCACGCCGATGGCGTAGGCCGAGACGGCCAGGCCGGCCTCGGCGAGCGAGACGCCCGAGGAGGCGGCCACCTGGGGCAGGATGCCCATGATGACGAACTCGGCGGTGCCGATGCCGAATGCGCCGATTGACATGGCGAACAGGGGCATGCGCATGGAAAGCAGCTCCGGGAAGAAGAGAAGGAGGGTGAGAACGCTGAGGCTGTCACCGGCTGCTTCCTTGCCGTCCGGTCGCTGTTCAAGAGCGGGAGGCTCGCGCCTCCGCATCAATCATAAATACACTCGCCCAAAGAGTAAAAGCCTTGCGGGTGAAATCCGAGCGTGATGTCCGTCGCCGCCGGGTCACGCGACCGACGCGGGGGCCCCGGAGGTGACGGGCGTCAACGCGGCCATGGTCGCGAACACCTCGGCGGTGCGCGAACCCGGTTGCGGCACATAGAAGATGATGCGAAAGCAGGTGGCCGGCACCTCGAGCACCTGGCAGTCGAACTCGAGCGGCCCGTACTCCTCGTGCACCACCTGCTTGGTCTGGACGGTGCGGACGCCCACCTCGTGGTCGGCCCACAGCTCCCCGAACTCCGGGCTCGAGCGCAGGAGCTCGTCCACGAGCGCCCGCAGCACCGCGTCGGCCGGGTCGCGGGCGAGCGAGGCGCGCACATCGGCCACGCACTGCCGCAGGAATCCCGCATAGCGCTCGTCCGACAGGGCCGCAGCGGCGTGCGGACCTGAGAAGTTCGCGCGCAGGATGTTCCGCTGCTCCGGGGAGAGCTGCGAGAGCCATCCCATCAACCGGTCCGCGAGCGGGTTCCAGGCGAGCATGTCGTAGGCCGCGTTCACCACGTACGCCGGGAAGTCGTCGAGCCCGGCCAGGAGGTTCAGGATCGTCGGCGGTACATCGCCGCGGCTCGAAGCGCTCGTGTCGGGCCGCTCGTCGGCGAGGTTGAACAGGTGGGCGCGCTCGTCGTGCACGAGCATGAGCGCGCGGGCGAGCGCCGTCAGGACCTGCCGCGACGGCTTCGGCCCCCGCGCCTGCTCGAGTCGGATGTAGTACTCCACGGAGATCCCCGCGAGCTGCGCGACCTCCTGGCGGCGCAGACCGGGCGTGCGGCGGCGCGGCCCCTCGGGCATACCCACGTCGCCGGGGCGAAGCGCGGCGCGGCGGGTGCGGAGGAAGTCGGCGAGCTGCTGGCGGTCCATGCCGCCAATACTCCCCCGGTTCGCCGAGCTGATCCAGGTACCAGTAGTACCACCACAAACGGTCCTCTTTGCAACCCCCGCAACCGGGCGCAAGCTCGTGGACATGACTGACACCGACACCACCGCGAAGACCGCTCTGATCACCGGCGCCAACAAGGGCATCGGCTTCCACATCGCCCGCGCCCTCGGCGCCGAGGGCCTCACCGTCCTCATCGGCGCCCGCTCCCAGGAGCGCGGCGAGGCCGCCGCCGCGACCCTGCGCGGCGAAGGCCTCGACGCCCGCTTCCTGCACCTCGACGTGACCGACGAGGCCTCGGTCGCCGCCGCCGCGAAGCGCGTCGAGTCCGAGTTCGGGAGCCTCGACATCCTCGTGAACAACGCGGGCATCGCACTCGCGGACGGGGACTGGAACACCAGCGAGCTCACCGTGGCGACGACCCGGAAGGTCTTCGAGACCAACGTCATCGGCGTCGTCTCGGTGACCAACGCGCTCCTGCCGCTCATCCGCAAGGCGGACGCGGGCCGGATCGTGAACGTCTCCAGCGAGGTCGGCTCCCTCGGCTTCATGACCGACCCGAACCAGCCGTTCGCGTCCATGCAGGGCGGCGCCTACGGCGCCTCCAAGTCGGCGCTGAACATGCTGACCGTGTCCTGGGCCAAGGAGCTGGCGTCCACCAGCATCAAGATCAACGCGATGACCCCGGGCTACACCGCGACCGACCTGAACGCCAACCAGGGCACGCGCCGGCCCGAGGACGCCGCGAAGGCCGCGGTCGAGCTGGCCCTCATCGGCGAGGACGGCCCGAACGGCGGGTTCTTCCAGGAGGGCAACGAGTACTTCGACACCGACGTGGTCCCCTGGTAGCGCCCGCGATCGGGCCCGGCGGGGAGCCGCTTCCCCCGCGTCCGGCCGCCGACGCGGCATGAGCAGCAGGAAGGCCCCGCCTATCGCGGGGCCTTCGCTCTGTAGGGCAGGCAGGACTTGAACCCGCGACCCAGGGATTATGAGTCCCCTGCTCTAACCAGCTGAGCTACTGCCCCGAGCGGGCAATATCCTCTCACACCGCGTGGCCGCTCGGTGTCCGGAGGGGAAGGCCGCCGCCTGGGGCGCGTCGCAGGAACGTCGCGAGGACTTCACCGCACTCGAATGCGGTCGCAACGGGCGTAGGGAACAACCGGGCGAGACGAGGGTGCACTCCGATAACATCTGGGCCACAATTGCAACGGTTCGATAACGACACCTGCAGTTGTTACTCACCTCTCCATAAGATCCGTCTCACTCCCGTCGTTTCGTGTTTCTCGAACAATCCACGATGCGCGGGTTCCGAAGCCCAAACCTCCCGAGGGGGCCCATTGAGACGTGCAGTGTTGTTGCTGTCGGCTGCGTTCGCCGGCCTGTTGCTGGGGTTGGGGGTGAACAGCAGCGCCACCGCCCAGGACGCCTTCGGCGTCCACGGCACCCTGGAGAACCAGCAGGACGAACCGGTCGCGGGGGTCTCGATCACCGTCAGCGACGCGGCGGGCACCGAGATCGCCACGGTCCAGAGCGCCGAGGACGGCACCTGGGCCGTACCGCTCGAGGCCGCCGGCGACTACGTCGTCGTCCTCGACGAGTCCACCCTCCCCGACGGGCTGGTCGTGCGCAACGGCAAGCCGGAGCTCGAAGTCACCATCAACGCCGACAGGACCGTGCTGTTCCCGCTCGACACGCAGGTCACCGGCGGCGCGGACCCCGGCGGGGACGAACCCTCCTCCGGCGGCGACGCGACCGGCGAGACCCCGGGCGGCGACGAGTCGAGCACCGGTGCCGACGAGGCGGAGAACGGCGAGAACCTCGCCGAGATCGAGGACGAGGGCGGCGCCACCCGCGCCGTCAGCCTCCTGTTCTCCGGTCTCCACTTCGGACTCATGATCGCCCTGGCGGCGGTCGGCCTCTCCATGGTGTTCGGCACGACCGGCCTCACCAACTTCGCCCACGGCGACCTCGTCACCTTCGGCGCGGTCATGGCCCTGCTGTTCAACCTCACCTTCGGCGTCCCCGTCTGGATCGCGGCCATCGCCGCCGTCCTCCTCGGCGCCGTCTTCGGCTGGCTCCAGGACTGGGGCCTGTGGGCGCGGCTGCGCCGACGCGGCACCGGCCTCGTCTCGATGATGATCATCTCGATCGGCGTGGCCCTGCTCATCCGCAACGCGACCCTGTTCTTCGTCGGCGGCGAACGCCAGCGCTACAACGAGTTCGTGGGCCAGCAGCCCTGGGACTTCGGCTGGCTGGTGATCACCCCCAAGGAGGTGGTGACGGGCTCGATCGCGCTCGTCGTCTGCATCGCGGTCGGCCTCGCGCTCGTCTACACGCGGCTCGGCAAGGCCACCCGCGCCGTCGCGGACAACCCCTCGCTCGCGGAGTCCACCGGCATCGACGTGAACCAGGTCGTGCGCCTGGTGTGGACGATCGGCGGCGGGCTCGCGGCCATGTCCGGCGTCTTCCTGGGCATCAGCGACGGCGTGAAGTTCGACATGGGGCAGCACCTGCTGCTCATGGTGTTCGCCGCGGTCGTGCTCGGCGGGCTCGGCACCGCGTTCGGCGCGTTCGTCGGCGCGATGCTCATCGGCGTGTTCGTGCAGATGTCGACCCTCGTGGTCGCGCCCGAACTGAAGTACGTCGGCGCGCTGGCGGTCCTCATCATCATCATGCTCACCCGGCCGCAGGGCATCCTGGGCCGCCGCGAGCGAATCGGCTAGGAGAGCGAAATGGATTGGCACTTCGTCTTCAGCCAGGCGCTCACGCAGGCCATCGGGCCGACGATGCTCGTGTACGCGCTCGGCGCCATCGGCCTGAACCTCCAGTTCGGTTACACGGGCCTGCTCAACTTCGGCCAGGCCGCGTTCGCCGCGGTCGGGGCCTACGGCCTCGCGCTGGCAGTGGTGGCCTTCGGGCTGCCGTTCTGGTGGGGCATCCTCGTCGGGCTGGGCTGCGCCGTGGTGCTGGCCCTGCTCATGGGCATTCCGACGCTGCGGCTGCGGGCCGACTACCTCGCGATCGTCACGATCGCCGCGGCCGAGATCGTGCGGCGGCTCTTCCGGGCCACGGTCTGGTCGGAGCACACCGGCGGCTCGGACGGCATGCGCGGGTTCTCCGACCCGTTCTTCGCGCTGAACCCGCTCTCGGAGGACGCGACCTGGACGTTCCTGTTCGTGTCCATGGACAGCGGCCGCCTCACCGTCGACTTCGGACTGTTCGACCTCCAGTACTCGCACCGCGACCTGTGGGTCATGACGATCGGGTGGGCGCTGGTGGCGTTCTTCTGCATCGTCCTGGCCCTGCTCGTGCACAGCCCGTGGGGCCGGGTCCTCAAGGGGATCCGCGAGGACGAGGAGGCCGTGCGGAGCCTGGGGAAGAACGTGTTCGCGTACAAGATGCAGGCGCTGGTCATCGGCGGCCTCATCGGCGCGGTGGCCGGGTTCGTGTTCGCGCTGAGCCGCGCGAACGTGCAGCCGGACACGTTCTCGACGGACTTCACGTTCTACTTCTACGTGGTCCTGATCCTCGGCGGCGCGGCCAAGATCTTCGGACCGGTGCTCGGGGCGGCGCTGTTCTGGTTCCTGTACAACATCTTCTCGCAGGGCCTGAGCCAGGCGATCAACGCCGGCGTGATCTCCACCGAGTACCTCAACCAGACGCAGGTGGGGCCGCTCGTGTTCTTCCTGCTGGGCCTCGGCATGGTCCTGCTGCTGATCTTCCGGCCGCAGGGCATCCTCGGCAACAAAAGGGAGCTGATGCTCGATGTCCGATGAAGCACAGTCCGGTGAAGCACGGTTCGGGGAAGCTCAGTCCGGTGAAGCACCGCCCGAGACGGGGCGGGAGGCTCTGCCCGCCGAGGACAGGGCCGCGAGGGCGGGCATCACCGCGGCGCGCGATTCGCTGGCGGACGTGCCGCCCGAACCGGGTGCGCCGAAGCAGGACCCGATCCTCAACGCGACGGGCGTGCGCCGGGCGTTCGGCGGTCTGGTGGCCGTCGACGTGGCGCACCTGGAAGTGCAGCGGGGCACCATCACCGCCCTCATCGGACCGAACGGCGCGGGCAAGACCACGTTCTTCAACCTGCTCACCGGTTTCGACCGGCCGAGCCGGGGCGAGTGGGTGTTCGACGGCCGCCGCGCCGACCGGATGCGCTCGTACCAGGTAGCACGGGCGGGCATGGTCCGCACGTTCCAGTTGACGAAGGCGCTCACCCGCATGACCGTCATGGACAACATGCTCATCGGCGCGGCCGACCAGATCGGCGAGCGCTTCTGGGCCGGCCTGATTCCGCCCCTGTGGAAGTCGCAGGAGGCGGCGAACCGGACCAGGGCCATGGAGCTGCTGGAGCGGTTCAAGCTCATCGACAAGCGCGAGGACTACGCCGGAGAGCTCTCCGGCGGCCAGCGCAAGCTGCTGGAGATGGCCCGCGCGCTCATGCTGAGCCCGAAGATGGTGATGCTCGACGAGCCGATGGCCGGGGTGAACCCGGCGCTGAAGCAGACGCTGCTGGAGCACATCAAGAACCTCCGCGAGGAGGGGATGACGGTCCTGTTCGTGGAGCACGACATGGACATGGTCCACGAGATCGCGGACTGGGTCGCGGTCATGGCGGCCGGGCAGCTCATCACGGAGGGCACGCCGGACCAGATCTCGGCGGACCGGCGGGTCATCGACGCGTACCTGGGCGCCCATCACGACGCGGCTCAGCGGTAGGAGACGACATGAGCGACAACGAGACTGCGGTCGGGATCGGACCGACGGGCGTGCCCTTGGAGGCCACGCCGGACTCGGACACGGAGGTGTGCTCCCGGGAGGGGCACCTGGCGGCCTCGCAGGAGGCGCTGCTGCGCGCCGACGAGGTCGAGGCCGGGTACCTGCCGGGCGTGTCGATCCTGAACGGCACGGACCTGTACGCGAACGAGGGCGAGCTGGTGGGCATCATCGGCCCGAACGGGGCCGGGAAGTCGACGCTGCTGAAGGCGATGTTCGGGCTCGTGGGGGTGACCTCGGGGCAGGTGACCCTGCGGGGCGAGGACATCACGAACCGGAAGGCGCACCAGCTGGTGCCGCTGGGCGTGGGGTTCGTGCCGCAGACGAACAACGTGTTCTCGGCGCTCACCGTGGAGGAGAACCTCGAGATGGGGGTGTTCCTGCGGCCCAAGGCGTTCCGGGAGCGGTTCGCGTTCGTGGTGGACCTGTTCCCGATCCTGGGCGAGCGGCGCGCGCAGCGGGCCGGTTCGCTCTCGGGCGGCGAGCGGCAGATGGTGGCGATGGGCCGGGCGCTCATGATGGAGCCGACGGTGCTGCTGCTGGACGAGCCGTCGGCGGGGCTGTCCCCGGCGATGCAGGACGAGGTCTTCTTCAACACCAAGCAGATCAACGAGACCGGGGTCACGGTGGTCATGGTCGAGCAGAACGCTCGGCGGTGCCTCCAGATCTGCGACCGGGGCTACGTGCTGGACCAGGGCCGCAGTGCCTACACCGGTCCGGGTGCGAGTCTCATCGACGATCCGAAGGTGGTCGAGCTGTACCTGGGGACGCTGGGCCGGGCGCATTGACGGCCCGCGCGTCCGCGGGTGCGGCCCGCTAGAACACGGATGAGGCGATGCCCCTCGGGTCCTGTGGTCCCGAGGGGCATCGCCGTTGTCGTGCGGTTGCCGGCTACTGCTCGAGGTCGCCGAACGTGTAGCCGAGGTTCTCGAAGGTGTTGTCGGCCTTGTACTGGAAGACGCCGATGGTGGCGGCGGAGACGTCGCCCTCAGGGGAGAACTCGATCGGGCCGGAGTAGCCGTCGTAGTCGATGTCCTCGCCGTCCTCCAGGAGCTCGGCGCATTCGGTGAAGCCGCTGCACTTGGTGCCCTCGCGGCTGACGTCGATCAGGTTGTCCTTGATGACCTCCGAGTCGACCTCGCCGCCCTGGATCGCGGCGAGCGCCGCGAGGACGGTGGCGTCGTAGGACTCGGGGCCGTACGTGAAGTCGACGAGCTCGGGGTCGACTTCGAGCAGGCGCTCCTGGATCGCGGCGGTGTCGGCGCCGGGGTAGGTGCCCTTGGCGCCCTCCATGAAGCCCGTGGGGAACTGCTCGCCGTAGTTGGAGAGGTTGCCGTCGACGAGGTACCAGCCGAGGTCCTGGGCGCTCATGTTCTCTTCGGCGAGCGCCGGAGCGAGGTTCACGATCTCGTTGAAGGTGATGAGGACGACGGCGTCGGCGCCGGAGTCGGCCACCTGGCCGGCCTCGGCCGAGAACTCGGTGGCGGCCGGGTCGTAGACGATCGTGTCGATCACTTCGCCGCCGAAGTCGGTGAAGTTCTGCTCCACGGCCGTGGCGAGGCCGGTGCCGTAGGAGTCCTGGAGCGCCAGGATGATGATGCTCTCGTGGCCGTCCTGGATGATCGTGTCGGCGAGGACGCGGCCCTGGAGGACGTCCGAAGGCGCCGTGCGGAAGTAGTAGTCGCCGTTCGGGTACGTCGTGAACTCGGGCGAGGTGTTCGCCGGGGAGATCTGGACGATCCCCTCCTGGTAGAGCTTGTCGATGAAGCTGAGCGACACGCTGGAGGAGGCGGCGCCGATGACGGTGTGCACGCCCTGGCGGATGAGGGCGTCCGCCGACTCGCTGGCGATGGGCGAGGTGGTGTCGCCCGAGTCCTGGTGGATGACCGTTGCGTCGCAGCCGAGTACGCCGCCGTACTCGTTGATCTCCTGGATGGCGAGGTCGACGCCGGCGAATTCGGGCGGGCCGAGGAAGGCGAGCGAACCGGTCTGCGGCAGGATCGTGCCGATCTTCAAGCCGTCGCTTTCGCAGTCGGTGCCGCCGGAACCGGAATCCGAATCGTCACCGCACGCGGCGAGCGAGAACGCTGTGATACCCGCTGTGGCCACTGCCAGTAGTGCTCGGGGAAAGCGAGACATGGTTGCTCCTAGTTCTTCTGTTCGAGAGGTCACGCGGCAGAGACTGGAGGTTTGCGTGATCCGAGTTACACACTATGGCAGTCGGGAACGCGATGACAGCGGTCGTGACCACACCCGATCCTGTTTGTGATGAGTCCGTGACCTTCTCGAACAGGTATTGCAATCGCAGGTCGGCCGTGTTGCGGCCCAGCGACGTTCGGGACCGCCCAAATCGGGCGGTTCCCCCGGGAGGGGGAGCCCGAAAGCCCCCGCCGGGGGAGCGCGGTCGCCCGCTCGCGGGAGGGACGAGGTCCGCGAAACCGCGAATCTGTAAGCATGACAACGCGAACGCCGCTCCGCCGGCCCACCCGCCTCGCACGGACGACCGTGCTCGCCGCCTTCCTCTGGTCGCTCCTGGCCCTCCCGTTCGGCCTGTGGCAGCTCCTCGACCCGGAGCAAGGCCCTTACTCGCACGAGCTCTACGAGCCCACCATCCCGCTCCCCGCAGCGGTGCCCGACTGGATCGCGCCCGCCGCGCTCATCGCCGCCGGACTCGGCGGGCTCCTCATCGCCCGCGCCAAGACGCGGCTCTGGCCGCTCACCGCGCTCTACGCCGCGGTCTTCGGACTGGCGCTGACCACGGTCGCGCCGATCTCGCTCGCCGGGTACCTGTGCGCGTTCCTCATCCCGATCGCCGCAGCGGTCGTCCCGGTCCTCGTGGCCCGCGGCACCACCGCCCGCCTCGTCACCGCCGCCGCGATCGCCGCCGTCCTCGTCGGACTCGGCGTGACCGGAATCGTCGACTACCCCGCGGTCGCCGGGTTCGCGAAGGAGCTCGGCGACACCATGGTCGGCATCGGCGGCTACTTCCTGGCGCAGATCTGGACCCTCGCGGGCGCCGTCGTCTGGACCGCACTGACCCTGCAGCTGCTCGTGCAGCGCCGCGACGGCGAGCCCGCTCCCGCCTGGCTCGCCCCCGAACGCGCCGCGAAGTGGGGCCGGGCCGCCGCCTGGATCGCCTTCGCCTGCTCGCTCCCCTACGGCCTGGTGCGCATGAGCTGGCTGACCCCGTGGGGCTACACGGGCGGCCCGGTCGGCGATGACCTCCCGCTCGAGATGCGGATCTGGGGCCTGCTGCTCGGCTTCGCCGCGCTCGGCGGCGGCGTGCTGTGCCTGGGCCTGACGCAGCGGTGGGGCGAGCGCTGGCCGTTCTGGATGTTCGCCCTCAGGGGCCGCCCGGTGCCGCCGATGATCGCGATCGTCCCCGGGGCGGCCATGGCGGGGGTGTTCACGTTCATGGCGGTGCCCATGGCGGCGTTGGGGATCCGCCAGGGCGCGCCCGAGCTGATCTGGTCGTTCCCGTTCTGGCTGTGGGGCCCCGCGCTCGGCGCGGCGACGCTCGCCTACGCGATCCGGCGGGGCAGGGTCGACACCGGAGTGGTGCGATAGGGCTTGACCGATGGCGGGACTCGACCTAAGGTCGAGTCCCGCAATCAATTCCGGACATTGCTGCAATATCTTGCAAAGGAAGCACCTACATGCTCGACATCCTGGTGGTCGGCGGCGTCGGCGTCGACACCATCGTGCGCGTCCCCGAGATCGCGATCGGCGACGGCGACTCGCTCGGCGTGGAACCGATCCACGACTACGTGGCCCACACCGGGAACGGGGTCGCGCTCGGCTGCCTCCACCTCGGGCTCGCTACCCGCTTCATCGACTACATCGGCGACGACGAGCAGGGCCGGCTGGTGCTCGGCCACTACGAGCGGCACGGCCTCGACTTCCGCCACCTCATCTCCCCCAACGGCACCTCGCGCTCGGTGAACCTGGTCGACGCGGCCGGACGCCGCTACTCCTTCTACGACTACCGCCACGACCCCGAGCTGCGGATGCCCGCCGAGTTCTTCGGCCCGCACGTCGCCGAGGCCGAGCACGTCCACGTCTCGATCCCCAACCACACCAGGGACGTGCTCACCGCGATCCCCGACGGGGTGACCGTCTCGACCGACCTCCACGGGTGGGACGGCGAGGCCGAGCACCAGAAGGCCTTCGCCCTGCGCGCCGACCTCGTGACCCTCTCCGCCGCCAAGCTCGGCGGCGACCCGGAGAAGGCGATGCGCTGGATCCTCGACAACGGCCGCGCCACGGTCGTGATCGCCACGAACGGCGAGCACGGCGGGTACGTCCTCGAACGCGGCGGGACCCTGGAGCACTACGACGCGATCGACCCGGTCGCGCAGCTCGGCGCGGCGGTCCCCGAATGGGCCGACTGGTCCCCTGTGGACTCCAATGGGGCGGGCGACGCGTTCGTCTCGGGGATGCTGTGGGCGCGGGCCCGGGGCGGCGACCTCGCGACCGCGATCGACGCGGGCCGCGTGGCGGGCGCGTACGCGTGCCGCACCAAGGGCACGAGCACGGCCCTCATCTCCGCGGAGCTGCTGACCGCAAGCCTTGCGGCGCTGAAGAAATAGCGGCGAACCCGGCCCCGACGCTCGCGCCGGGGCCGCTCGCTACTCGGCGGGCTTGTTGGCGGTCATGGCCTTCGCGCGGGCGATCACGTCGTCGAACGGCGAGGGCTCCACGGGCACCGTGCGCACCGCATCGCGCCGCTCGGGCTGGACCACCAGCATGAACAGGCCGCCGACGACGGCCGCGACCAGCGGCGCGCCGAGGCCGATCTCGACGGCCGGCCACACGCCGGTGGCAGTGCCCGTACCGATGAGGAACGCGGCCCACACCGGCACCGCCCAGGCCCCGGCGAGCACGAGCAGGTCGCGGCGGCGGCGCAGCTCGGGCCGGATGAGCCAGACCAGGAAGTCGAGCCACGCGCCCGAGAGCAGGAAGATCCACACGTACCCGCCGTACTCGAAGCCCGAGTACGCGCCGGCCATGACCGCCGGGTACGCGAACGCGACCGTGAAGAACCCCAAGGGAAGCCGGAACCGGCCGGTCATCAGGACCGCCAGCGCGAGCACCAGCACCGTGGTGAACACGATGCCCGCCACCGGGAAGCCCTCGAAGACGTTCGGGCCGTGCAGTGCCGCCGCGACGGCGGACGGCGCGTTCGTGTGCGGCACGAGGTAGGCGAGGAACAGCACGAGCGCACACGTGATGTAGCCCAGGGAGAGTGCGGGGGCGGCCATGCGGGCCTCGAGCGGGATCGGCTCGGGTTCGGCCGCGAGCGCGGCGCGGCGCCAGGCCGAGAGGAGGGGCGCGGCGACGATGAGGACGCCGCCGGCGGCAAGGGTCAGGTGCGAGGGGCTGAAGAGGATCGCGAGGTTGGTCTCGACGCCGAGCACCTGGTGCCAGATCATGTCGGCGATGCCGGAGACGAGGAACAGCGGGACGCCGATGACGGCGGGGCCGTAGCCGTGGGGGACGGCGGCCATGCCGGTGCGGCCCTCGGCGCGGTGGGCGCGGATGAGGATCCAGGCGATCCAGGCGGCGGTGGCGAAGAAGCCGGTGTAGAAGGCCAGGTGCCACCAGGTGAAGAACGATTCGGCCCAGCCCCGGGCGTGGGCGTTGACGTCGAGGATGAGGCCGCCGAAGAACCACGCGGAGAGGGCCGCGGTGGTGAGGTCCTGCCACCAGGTGGCGTAGGCGCGGGGCTGCCGGGAGTCGGTCAAGAGGTGCATCTTGTACTCCAGCAATCGGTCCAGGGGTGTGATGGCCATGACCTCATCATGGCCTACCCGCACCTCCCGCGCAATTCCCGCTTTCGCGACGGTCCGTTCACTGAGGACGGTGCGTGCGCACGTCCCTTATGCGGCAGGGCCCTACGCGCTCGGGCGCTTCAGGGTGAGGACCTTCGTGACGGAGCCGTCGTCTTCGGGCTTGTCGCGCACGTGCGCGAAGCCGAGCTTCTTCATGACGGCGAGCGAGGCGGTGTTCCGGTCGGCGACGGTGGCGTGCACTGCGTCGAGACCGAGTGTCGTGAAGCCGTAGTCGATGATCGCCTGCGCGAGTTCGGTGCCGAGGCCGCGGCCCCAGGCGCGGTGGGCGAGGGCGTAGATGAGCTCGTGGCCGCCGGACTCCTCGGTCGGCTTGATCTCGGCGTGGCCGATGAGGTCGCCGTCCTCGCGCACGGCCCACACGTCGAACTTGCCGGTGTCGTAGACGTGCGTGAAGACGCGGTGGAACAGCGCGCGGTTGGCCTCCTCGGGCTCGGGGCCGTCGCCCATCCACTGCGAGACGCGGGTGTCGCCGAAGAGCGCGACGAAGTCCTCCTCGTCGGCGTGGACGTACGGTTCGAGGACGAGGCGCGCGGTGCGCAGGGTCGGCGTCATGGCCCGAATGCTGCCACGGCGGCGGCCCGGCCGCACCTCGTTAAGCGGCCGGTGTGAACTCGACCAGGTAGAGCTTCGGCCAGAGCTTGCCGGTGAGGTAGAACGTGCCGTCCTCTTCGGCCGCGGCGATGCCGTTGAGCACGTCGGCGCCGCCCGCTTCCTCGGCCGGGAGCAGCCCGGTGGCGTCGACGACCGCGCCGACCTCGCCGGTGGCGGGGTCGATGCGCACGATCTGGTCGGTCTGCCAGAGGTTGGCCCAGACCTGGCCGCCGGTGCATTCGAGCTCGTTGATCTGGAAGACCGGCTCGCCTTCGAGCGTGACGTCGACGGTGCCGGTGGCCTCGAACGTCTTCGGATCGCGGAAGGTGAGGGTGGCGGAGCCGTCGCTCATGACCAGCTGCTCGCCGTCATAGCAGATGCCCCAGCCTTCGCCTTCGTACTGCACGCTGTCGAGGACGTCGAGGGTGACGGGGTCGCGGCGGTGGGCGGTGTGCTCCTGCCAGGTGATCTGCCACAGGTCGGTGTCGGTGAGGGTGAGGCCTTCGGCGAATTGCTCGGCCGGGAGGTCCTGGGAGGCGAGCACGTCGCCGGTGCCGGGGTCGACGATGCGCACGTCCGAGGCGCCGTACTGGCCGGCGCTCTCGTAGAGGACGGTGCCGTGCTCGGGGTGCTCGGCGAGCTGGAGGCCCTGGGTGAAGGAGGTCGCGTCGTGGTCGAAGGTCTCGAGGACCTCGACCTGGAGGGCTTCGACGCCGGCGTCCTCGTCGACGTGGACCTGGTCCTCTGCGGCGGCGTCGCCGGTGCTGCAGCCGGCGAGGGCGAGCAGGCCGGCCGCGCCGAACGCCAGGCCGCGCCGGGTCGCGCGTTGCTCATCGAACACTGATCTCATCTCCAGCCGTGAGGGGTGATGGTTCGTACCGTACTGGTCGGGTCGACCGAGGACAAGTGCCCCGAGCCGGGCGCTTCGCCCACGGCCGGGGCCGGTTCCCGACGGCACATGCATCGAGGCACGTCAATGCTTCTTGCGCCACCGGGTCACGTTCGCGGCGACCTGGACTTCGATCCGCTCGGGCAGTGCGGCCACCGTCGCCGCGAGCGCGGCGGCGTCGAGGTGGCGGGCGCTCGGGCCCATTCCGACGAGCCGCAGGACCTCGCTGTGCCCCAAGCCGACCGAGTACACGACCTCGTCGGTCCGCTCGGCCTCGAAGCGGGTGCCGAGCTGGTCGGCGGTGCGCTGCTCCTTCTCGGGGTCGACACTCAGCATGTCCAGGGTGCCGATGAGTTCCCGCAGGTGGTCCTGCCTGGGGGTGAGGACCACGAGGGCGCCTTGCGGGTGGAGTACGCGCGCGATCTCGTCGGCGTTGCGGGGGGCGAAGACGTTGAGGACCGCGGCGGCGGCGCCGTCCCGGATCGGCAGGCGCTGCCACGCGTCGGCGAGCACCGCGGCGAGGCGCCGTCCGGTCCCGGGTTCGCTTCCGGGGACGGTGCGCTTGGCGCAGCGCCGCAGCGCGTACTTCGAGGTGTCGAGGCCGATGCCCGCGCGCGAGGCGTCGACTGCGAGCGCGGCGGCGAGGTAGTGCCCGGTGCCGCAACCGGGTTCGATGACCGCGCCGGGGGCGTCGGTGAGCGAGGCGTTCGCGACCGCGGCCATGAGCCGGTCGTAGACGCCGGAGTCGAGGAAGTCCTCGCGGGCGGCGATCTGGTCGGCGGTGTCACCGGTGGTGGTGTTCGACCCGGGGGCGAGCAGCGGCGCGTAGCCCTGCTTGGCCAGGTCGAAGGAGTGCCCGTCGGGGCAGGACAGGCGGCGGTCGGCCTGCGTGAGCGGGCCTGCGCAGTTCGGGCAGGCCAGCGCGTCGAGGGCGGGCAGGGTCGCGGGGCTGTCTGTCAAGGTGCCGCTTTCGGATCGAGGAGCCGCACGAATGCCCTGAATGCAGCGGGCATGTCGAACGACTCGGGCTCGTGGAGCCACTGGAACTGGAGACCGTCCATGATCGCGACGGCGAGCGGCGCGGCCTCCTCCGGGGTGAGGCCGGACGGGAGCCGGTCACCCCATTCCAGGCGGAGCGTCGCGGTCATGGCCTCGCGGACGCGGCGGTAGCGGAGCCGGAAGTACTCGGCGGCGGGGTGGTCGCCGGTGACGGACTCGCCGAGCAGCACCGAGAAGGTGCGGACGATGGCCTCGCGGTGCGCGTTGGCCTCGACGACGCCTTGGGTGGCGGCGAGGGACATCGGTTCGGCGACGATGTCGCGCCCGCCGGTGTCGGTCTCGTGCCGCCATTGGAGGACCCCGATGAGCAGGTCCTCCTTGCTCCGGAAGTAGTGCAGGAGCCCTTGCTGGCTGAGGCCGGCCTTCTCGGCGACGGCGGCGAGGCTGGCGCCCCGGTAGCCGCGTTCGGCGATGGTCTCGATGGCGGCCCGCACGATCTCGTCGCGGCGGGCGTGGCCGCGGGCGCTGTGCTGGATGCTCGGCATGGGCGTCTCGAATCTGCGGGAGTCCTTGGACAGAGCATAGATGGTAACGGTTCGGCGACTAAACCTACCGGTTGCTCGGTAAGCGTGGGAGACTCGCAGATGCCGCCCCGAGGGGATCGACGAGGAACACCGAAAGGAAGGGCGCCATGAGCGACTGGGTCATCCCGGCCGACCGGCCCGAGTATGCGGAGGCCGTCGAAGCGGCCCTCGCGAAGATGGACCTGGAGACGAAGGCCGACCTGCTGGCCGGGCTCGACATGTGGCGCACCATCGCGGTGCCCGAGGCCGGGCTGCGGTCGATGACCGTGTCGGACGGCCCGATCGGCGTGCGCGGCCGCTTCTGGACCGCCGCCGACCCGTCCCTGGCGCTGCCGAGCCCCACCGCGCAGGCCGCCTCGTGGGACCCCGAGCTGGTGCGCCGCATCGGGAACCTGCTCGCCGCCGAGTCCCGCCGCAAGGACGTGGACGTGCTGCTGGCGCCCACCATCAACCTCCACCGCTCCCCGCTCGGCGGGCGCCACTTCGAGGCGTTCAGCGAGGACCCGTACCTGACCGGGCGCATCGCCCAGGCGTACGTGGCCGGGGTCCAGGAGTGCGGCGTCGCCACCACGATGAAGCACTACGTGGGCAACGACGCCGAGACCGACCGGTTCACTGTGGACAACATCATCGGCGAGCGGACGCTGCGCGAGCTCTACCTGCGGCCCTTCGAGATGGTCACCGCGGCCGTGCGCCCGTGGGGCGTCATGACCGCGTACAACTCCGTCAACGGCCACACCATGACCGCGCACCAGGAGCTCATGGCGGTGCTGCGCGAGGAGTTCGGATTCGACGGGTTCAACGTCTCCGACTGGGGCGCGGCCCGCCACACCGTGGAGGGCATCGAAGCGGGGCTCGACCTCGCCATGCCCGGCCCGTTCACCGTGTACGGCAAGGACCTCGTCGCGGCCGTCCGCGACGGGCGCACCAGCGAGACCTACGTCGACGAGGCCGTGCGCCGCATGCTCAAGCTCGCCGCGCGCGTCGGCGCCCTCGAAGGCGTCGAGGCCGCAGTCGGCGAACGGCGCGAAGCCGTCGCCGATCCGGAGGCGCTGCTGCGCGAGATCGCCCAGCGCTCCTTCGTGCTCGCGCAGAACGACGCCCCCGAAGGCGGCGAGACGCCGATCCTGCCGCTCGCCGCCGACTCGGTCGGCCGCGTCGCGCTCATCGGCCCGGCCGCGGCCGAAGCCCGCATCCTCGGCGGCGGTTCCGCCACGGTCTTCCCGCCCAAGGTCGTGTCGCCGCTCGACGGCCTCCGCGAGGCCCTCGGCGACCGCGTCCAGTACGCGCAGGGTGTGGACCTCTTCGAGCAGATCCTGGCCGCCGGCAAGGGCTTCGACCTCAGCGTGCGGCCCGTGCGGACCGACGGCACCGAGCTGCCCGCCGAGCCCCTCGCCAACGGCGACGTCAAATGGATGGGGTACGTGCCCGGCGGGCTGGCGCCCGACGAGTTCTCCCACGCGGTCCTCGAAGGCGTCTTCACCGTCACCGCCACGGGCGACCACGTCTTCGGCACCCGCGGCTTCGGCCACCACAAGCTCAGCATCGGCGGCGAGGTCCGCTTCGACGCGGACCAGGACTACACCGGCGACGACCCGTTCGAGGCGTTCTTCGGCCCCGGCGTCGAACGCGTGACCCTCCACCTCGAAGCGGGACAGCAGGTCCCGGTCCGCCTGGAGTTCGCCCCGTTCTCCTTCCCGCCCGGGTTCCCGCCCTCAGTCCTGTTCGGGCTCATGCACACCGGGCCCCGCCCTGACGAGGACCGGCTCATCGCCGAAGCGGTCGAGGCGGCCCGCGCCGCCGAAGTGGCCGTCGTCGTCGTCTCCACGACCGCCCTCACCGAGTCCGAGGGCTTCGACCGGCCCGACCTGCGCCTGCCCGGCCGCCAGGACGAGCTCGTCGCGGCCGTCGCCGAGGCGAACCCGAACACCATCGTCGTCGTCAACACCGGCTCACCGGTGGAGATGCCCTGGTCCGACGACGTCGCCGCGATCCTCCTGACCTGGTTCCCCGGCCAGGAGGGCGGGCACGCGCTCGCCGACGTCCTGCTCGGTGCCGAACCCGGCGGGCGCCTCACCACCACGTGGCCGCGGCGCCTCGAGGACGCGCCCGTCGTCCAGGTCGTGCCCGCTGACGGCGAGCTGCACTACGACGAAGGCGTGTTCATCGGCTACCGCGCCTGGGAGCAGCGCGACGCCGCCGAGCCCGCGTTCTGGTTCGGGCACGGCCTCTCCTACACCGAGTGGACGTACGAGGACCTCACGGTCGAAGCCGGCGAAGCGACCGTGCGGGTCCGCAACAGCGGCGCGGCGACCGGCCGCGAGGTCGTCCAGGTCTACCTCTCCCCCGAGGCCGGCGTGGACATCGCGGGCGGCATCGAGCCGCACCGCCTCGCGGGCTTCGCCGCGATCGAGGCGGCCCCGGGCGAGACCGTGGCAGTGACCATCCCGCTCGAGGAGCGCTCGTTCCAGTTCTGGAGCGAGGCCGACCACGCCTGGCGGCCCGTCCCGGGCGCATGGGCAGTGGCCGCAGGCCGCAGCGTCGCCGACCTGCGCCTGCGGGCCCGGATCACCCCGGCATAGCAGAGCGCGGCGGGCGGGACCGCAGTCCCGCCCGCCGCGCCGTGCGCCTTCAGTGGATTCAGAAGCCGGAGGAATCCCCGCGCAGCGCCCTGTCGCTCCGCGCCGGCGTGGTCACCCCGGCGGAGTCCCAGGGCTCAGCTTTTGGGGGTTCGTCGGCGTTCGCCGTGAAGCTCTCCACGATGTCGCCGAACTTGGTGCCCTTGATCTTGTCCTGCGCCGCGTCCACGGCCTTGTTCGCCTGGGTGCGAACGGTCGAGGCGACCTCCTGGACCTTGTCGTTCCCGGTCACGCGCCTGGTGTAGTCGACGATCTGGTCGTAACGTTCCCGCCCGGCCTTCGCCCCCAGGACGTATCCGACCGCGAACCCTGCTACGAGATACCACTTCCGCATTATTTGCCTCCTCGGCCGACCCGCGGGCCGATCTGGTTTCACTCTGCTCTGGGAGTTCGTTTCACTGTGCTCTGGAGTTCACTGTGCGTTGCCGCATATAGCGGCCATTCTGCCCCATGTGAGGGTGCCCACGCGGCCCATGACGGAAACGCGTCGCCCGATTCGGTCCCGTTCACCCGCCCGGATCGGACCCACACCACACCCACCCCGGTGGCACCCGCCCGCGCCGGTCCTGTACTGTCATATCCGGTTCGCACGGCGAAAGCCGAGCTCGAACCCCTTCCCCAATAGCTCAATTGGCAGAGCAGCCGACTGTTAATCGGCAGGTTCTTGGTTCGAGTCCAAGTTGGGGAGCCACCTTGAGACAGTGGGAACGGCCCGGACGGCGAAAGCCGATCCGGGCTTTTTCGTTTCCCCGGGCCGGTCGCCGCTTGCGGTCGTCACGAGTCGGGTTTGCGGCGCACGAGCTCCCAGGCGAGGGGCTCCTTCTCGAGGACCTCGCGGGCGAGGCTGCGGGCGGTGTCGGTGCGCAGGGCGGCGAGGCCGCTGTCGATCCAGGGCTGCACGGTCGCGACCCCCTGCTGGCGGTACTCGACGGCTTGGACCAGGCATTCGAGCTTGTCGGCGTCGTTCGCGCAGATCGCCTCCGGGGTCTCCCCCGCCTCGAACTCGGCGACGGCGTCGCGGATGGCCTCGCTCATGCGCGGCGGGCACTCCGCCGTCTGATCGGCCACGACGTCGAGCGCGTCGACGGCGGTGAGGTAGTCGTGCCCGATCCTGGGGATGTCGCCGATCCGCGTCTCCGGGGTGTCGTGGAGGACGCACAGCAGCGCGGTCCGGGCCGGATCCGCGCCTTCGAGACTGGCGATGACCATGCCGGTCACCGCCGCCCGCCAGCTGTGCTCGGCGATGCTCTCAGGATCGCGGACCCCCGCGATCCACCAGCCGGAGCGCCGGGCGCGCTTCAGCATCCCGGCTTCGAGGAGATACCCGGCGGCACCCGCGAGTTCGGTCATGTCACTGCCCTTTCACCACCCGCGCCAGTCGGGACGCGGTCCGCGATCGAGCGTAGTGCCCGCCGGAGCCGTTCGTGAGGGCGCCGATCCACGGGTGCATCGAGCATCCGCCGGCGGCGCCGCTCAGCGCGATCGACCGGGGCCGCTCACGTTCCGCACCTTCGATCCCGTTGACGCCGAACGGCTCGCAACGGCGACGGCATCGACGCGCTCCCGTCGAGCAGTCGCGCTAACCGCGTTGCGCGCCTTCGGGCCAGATGACTTGGGTCGGGACGCCTCGCGCGCGGGCCGCGGCGACCGCGTCGGCGGTGCCTCCCGGTTTCGGCGAGGGGACGCCGTCCCAGACGGCGAAGAGCAGGTCGATCGAGGCGAGCATCGCGTCGTTCGCGGCGGCGTACGCCTGGACAGAGGACGTCTCGGCGATGTAGTTGACGCTTGCTGCGCGTGCGGTCAGCGAGTCGAGGACAGGTCGGTGGCCTGGGCCCGCTCGGGTGTCGCGGTAGTCGCGGGCGGGCAGGATCGCCTCCAGGCGACCGCCCGTGTCGAGCACGGCCTGCGCGAAGATCGCGTCGGCGCCCTCGGCGAGGCAAGAGACGCCGGTCAAGGCCGCTGGATCGAAGCGTTCGAGTTCGGCGAGGAGTGCGGACCTGACGAGGTCGACCGTGGCGGCCGTGAGGTGCATGTGGCCGGTGATGCCGATGCGCATCAGGAGTCGGCGAGCTGGGCGCGGGCTTCCATGAGGGCGAAACCGAGGAGGTTGAGGCCCTTCCAGGTATGCGGGGACGCGGCGAGGGGATCGGTCCCGCCGAGGCCGATGCCCCAGATGCGGTCGCGGGGACTGGCCTCGACCAGGACGCGGTCACGGGTGCCGAGAAGGTAGGCGCGAAGGTCGTCGTGCTGGCCGAACTTGGCGAGGTTGCCGCGCACGACGATGCCGAAGCGCTCGGCCTCCCACGTCCGCTGGTCGAAGCCGCGGACCTTGCGGCCCAGTGCCTGGGCTTCGCCGGGGTGGCCGGCGGCGAGGATCTTCCGGGCGCTCGCGTCGTCGCCGAAGAGCCAGGCCTTGTGCGCCATCATGTAGTGCTCGGCCGAGGCGAAGCGGCGGTCCGCTTCAGTGAACATCGCCGGCCACCACTGGCTCAGGCAGCCGCGGCCGGCGCTGCCGTCGGCGTTCGGCGAGTGGCCCCAGAAGTGCACGTACTCGAACGACTGGCCGGCGGACGTCAGCGCGACCGCCTCCTCGACGCTGCGCGGCAGAACGAGAGCTGCAGACATGCCGCCCACCTTGCCATAACGCCGCACGGCGGTAGCACGGGATCTCGAACGCCCACGCGTCCACTTCGGTGTCCGGCGGACCTTCGAGGTGGAAGCCGAACCATGCGTTCAGAGCGGCTTCGCCGAGGTTGAGCGGGTGGAACGGGAAGGGGTATTCGGGCGCGTAGTAGTGGATCGAGTGGTCGCCGTTCCAGAACGGCCCTTCGAAGTCGTACCGCTCGCCCAGGTCCTCCATGATGCCGCTGTCGGGGGCGAGGCTCAGCGAGCGGCGGAGGGTCCCGTGCTCCCACACCGCCATCGCGCAGAAGTCCACCACGCTGTGCATGAAGAAGCCGTACGCGCTCCCGGTCGGGGACACCTGCTCGATCCACTCGGTCAGGTCGCTGGGCCGGTCCAGTGCGAGCGGGTTGAAGCAGACCAGGTCGAAGTCCGGGTAGCTCGCCGTGCCGATCATCTCCTCGCGGGGCCAGGTCGACTCGGCGAGCGGGCCGCGGCGTGCTTCGACGACCGGCGCGCCGAGCACCGACGCCGCGAGCGCGGCGGATGCGGCGGGGTCGGGCGGCGGCGCATCGCGCAGCGCATCCTTCGGCAGGCCTTCTCCCAGAAAGACGATGGCGGCGTTCGCACCCATGAGCGTGCTCCTCGTGTCGGCGACGGCTCCCATTCATAGCCCATGGCGTCCAAGTAGGGTCGAGCCATGGGCGACCCTCAGCTCGCTGCGCTGGCGCAGCGGTACTTCGACTTCCACTTGGCCGACAACCCCACATCGGCCAGCTTCTACGGCATCGCCGGATACGACGACAAGCTGCCGGACCCCAGCCGGGAGGGCGACCGGGTGCGGCTCGCGCACCACGCCGAGATCCGCACGGGCCTCGACGGGATCGACGCGGACGCCCTTGCAGGGCAGGACCGGATCACGTACTCCATGCTGGCGCGGCTCACCGCCGACCAGTCGGCGGGCATCGAAGCGGCCCTCGGCGAGGTCGGGCTCTCCAACACCATCACCGGGCCCGTCTCGACGATGCTCTCCTCGCTGGCGCGCATGAGCCTCGACTCCGAGCAGCGGAGCCGCGACTACCTCGTGCGGCTCGGCTCGCTCGGCGACTACTTCGACGCCGTGCTCGAGCGCTACCGGCAGGCCGCCGCCGAAGGGCGGCACCAGACCCGCCGCGGCGTGCTCGCCGTCATGGAGCAGATCGACGACTACCTCGCCACCGACCTGGCGAAGGATCCGCTCACGGCCCCCACTCCCACCGGTGTGGACGGCTGGAAGGACGAGGCCGCCGCCCTGGTCGCCGAGCGGGTGCGGCCGTCGCTCGGGCGGTGGCGCGAGGCCCTGGAGACGGAGTTCCTGCCGGTCTCGCGCAGTGACGGCGAGGTCGGGGTGTGCCGTGTTCCCGGTGGGCTGGAAGGGTATGCGGCTGCCTCGCGGCAGTTCACCACCACCGATCTGACGCCCGAGGAGGTCCACCGGATCGGGCTCGAGGAGGTCGCAAGGCTGCGCGGCGAGTTCGCCGAGATCGGGTCCCGGGCCTTGGGGACGTCCGATGTCGCGGAGGTCGTCGACCGGCTCCGCAACGACCGGTCGCTGCGGTACGAGCACGCGGACCAGATCCTCGCCGACGTCACCGAGGCGCTGCGGCGGGCCGAGGCGGCGCTGCCGAAGGCGTTCCTCGACTACGACATCGCGCCCTGCTCGGTCGAGGTGATCCCCGAGGCCGCGGCCAAGGGCGCGACCCTCGCGTACTACACCGTGCCCGCCGCCGACGGGTCCAGGCCGGGGACCCACTGGGTGAACACGTACGAGCCCGCGAGCCGGGCCCGCTACGAGTACGAGGCGCTCGCGTTCCACGAATCCGTTCCGGGGCACCACCTCCAGTTCGCGCTCGGCCAGACCCTGGACGGGCTGCCGCAGTTCCGGCGGTTCGCGTACGTCACGGCGTTCGGCGAGGGCTGGGGTCTCTACACCGAGCGGCTCTGCGACGAGATCGGGCTCTACAGCGGGGACCTGCAGCGGCTCGGCATGGTCTCGTTCGACGCCTGGCGGGCCTGCCGCCTGGTGGTGGACACCGGGATGCACGTCTTCGGGTGGTCGCGGGAGCGGGCGGTCGCGTACATGCGCGAGAACACCGCGCTCTCGGAGGCCAACATCGCCAACGAGATCGACCGCTACATCGCGTGGCCGGGCCAGGCGCTCGCTTACACGATCGGTCGCCGGCACATCGGCGCGCTGCGGGAGCGGGCGCGCGAGGCGCTGGGCGACGCGTTCGACCTGCGGCACTTCCACGACCGGATCCTCGCGAACGGGTCGATCCCGCTGGAGACGATGACCGGGGTCGTGGAGGACTGGATCGCCGAGTCCGCCTAGGAGTTCCGGGGCCTGACGCGATGTTGTCGGATTGGTGACAGACAGTTCAGGCCCTGTACTGCACGATATGAGCGCGGCGGTGGCTCCCCCCGGGCCCCGCCGCAACACCTACTCTTCATCGGTGCGTGCACGCTTTTCACTGCGGCGCAGCCGATTCCCACAGTCCATTAAGGACTTTGCATGGCGCGGGACGCCGCGCGCAAATGCCTTGAGCGGGAAGCTTTCGCAAGATTTCGTGGAGAACGTCACCATTCGGGATCAGCTCTTCTGCGCGGTCGTCATTTAGGTTAGCCTAACCTACACGTTCCCCGGTACTCCGAGTTCCCGTCCCTCCGCGCCGTACTTCTCCGAAAGGTGACCCTCCGTGCTGACAAGCGCCGACCTCCGTCCGGCTCCCGCGCCGCTCACCAGCTCCGACCCGCCGGCCCTCCTGGGCCGCGAATCGGCCGCCGCCTACCGCGGCATGATCGTCGACGTCGCAGGGCGCCTTGCCGACCGGTTCACCGCGGTCGACCGGCCATGGACCGGCGCCGCCCCCGCCGACCTCGGCCCGGCGATCGCCGCGGTGGACCTCGACCGGCCCCTGGAGTCCTTCGAGGACGCGATGGACGAGGTCGGCGAGCTCTACCTCAAGGACGCGGTCTGGTTCCACCACCCGCGCTACCTCGCGCACCTGAACTGCCCGGTCGCACTCCCGGCCGTCGCCGCCGAGACCGTGCTCGCCGCCGTCAACACCTCGGTCGACACCTGGGACCAGAGCGCCGGCGGCACCTTCATCGAGCAGCGCCTCATCGACTGGACCGCCGGCCGCATCGGCCTCGGCCCCGCCGCCGACGGCATCTTCACCTCCGGTGGGACGCAGTCGAACCTGCAGGCGCTGCTGCTGGCGCGGGACGAGGCCGTCGAAGCGGTCCTGCTCAAGCACCGGATCGAGGCCGGCACGCCGCTGCGCGGCGTCGAAGTACTCCCCCGCCTGCGCTTCTTCGCCTCCCCGCACTCGCACTTCTCGGTCGTCAAAGCGGCCCGGCTCCTCGGCCTCGGCGAGGAGGCCGTGATCACCGTGCCCGCCGACGACTGGTTCCGCATGAACCCCGCCGCACTCGACGCGGCCATCGAGACCTGCCGCGAGCAGGGCCTCGTCCCCGCAGCGGTCGTGGCGACCGCCGGGACCACCGACTTCGGGTCCGTCGACCCCCTCGGCCCGATCGCCGAGATCACCGCCGCCCACCGGGTCTGGTTCCACGTGGACGCGGCCTACGGCTGCGGCGTCCTCGTCTCGCGGCAGCACCGCGGGCTCCTCGGCGGCATCGAGCACGCCGACTCGGTCACCGTGGACTACCACAAGTCGTTCTTCCAGCCGGTCAGCTCCTCCGCGCTCATCGTGCGCGACCGGGCCTCGCTGCGCCACGTCACGCACCACGCCGACTACCTCAACCCGGCCGAGGCCGCGTTCCCCAACCAGGTCGACAAGAGCCTACAGACCACGCGCCGCTTCGACGCGCTGAAGCTCTGGATGACGCTGCGCACCTTGGGACCCGACGCCCTGGGCGCCATGTTCGACCGGGTGTGCGACCTGGCCGACCAGACCTGGGACTGGCTCGCCTCGGACCCGCGCTTCGAGGTCGCCGCGCCGCCCTCGCAGCTCTCCACCGTGCTGTTCCGGCTCGCCGGGGCCGACGACGACACCCACCGCCTCGCCCGCGAGTCGCTCGCGGCCTCCGGCGAGGGCATGGTCGCGGCCACGAAGGTGGAGGGCCGGACCGCCCTCAAGCTCACGCTGCTCAACCCGGAGACCGGACTCGCCGACATCGTCCCCGTGCTCGAAGCGCTCGCGCGCCACGGCAAGAAGGCGCAGGAGGCCGCATGAGCGCCGCCGGCACGACGACCCACGACTTCATCGGGATCGGCCTCGGGCCGTTCAACCTCGGCCTCGCGGCGCTCACCGCGCCCATCGAGGGGCTCAACGGGATCTTCCTGGAGCGCAAGCCGAACGTGGACTGGCACCCGGGGATGCTCATCGAGGGCACCACGATGCAGGTGCCGTTCATGGCCGACCTCGTCACCCTCGCCGACCCGACCTCCGAGTACTCGTTCCTCAACTACCTCAAGGAGAGCGGGCGGATCTACCCGTTCTACATCCGCGAGTCCTTCTACCAGCTGCGCACCGAGTTCCAGGACTACCTGCGCTGGGCCGCCGAGAAGCTCGAAAACCTCCGGTTCGGACGGAACGTCACCGAAGTGACCTGGGAGGACGGGGTCTACGCGGTCCGCTCGGAAGGGCCCGGCGGCACCACTGTGGACTACGCGCGGCGGCTCGTGCTCGGCACCGGCACGCCCCCGTGGATCCCGCCCGCGTGCCGCGAGCTGGAGAGCCCCACGGTCTGCCACGCCTCCGCGTACCTGGAGCACCGGGACCGACTGCGCGAATGCGGGTCCATCACCGTGGTCGGCAGCGGCCAGAGCGCCGCCGAGGTCTACCGGGACCTCCTGGTCGACATCGAGGGCGGCGGCTACGAGCTGAACTGGGTCACCCGCTCGCCCCGGTTCTTCCCGCTCGAGTACACCAAGCTCACGCTGGAGATGACCAGCCCGGAGTACGTCGACTACTTCCACGCGCTGCCCGCGCCGAAGCGCGACGAGCTGAACGCGGCCCACAAGAACCTGTACAAGGGCATCAACACCGAGCTCATCAACGAGATCTTCGACCTCCTGTACCAGAAGCGCTTCGAGCGCGGGTCCGTGCCGACCAGGCTCTTCACGAACTGCACCGTGGAGAAGGCCGCGGGATGCGGGAGCGTGCGGCTCTCCGTGCGCCAGCACGAGCAGGACCGGTCCTTCGAACTCCAGACCGAGGGACTGGTCCTGGCGACCGGCTACAGTTACCGCGTGCCGGCGTTCCTCGACGGGGTCCGCGACCGGCTGCGCTTCGACGCGACCGGGCGCCTGGAGGCCCGCCGCGACTACAGCGTCGACGCCTCCGGCGGCGGCGAGATATTCGTCCAGAACGCCGAACTCGCCACCCACGGCTTCGTCTCCCCCGACCTCGGCATGGCCGCCTACCGCAACTCCTGGATCATCCGGTCCCTGACCGGCCGGGAGGTCTATCCCATCGAACGCCGCATCGGCTTCCAGGAATTCGGAGCACCAGAGTCGTGAGCAGCCCTGTGATGAAGGCCCCCAGCACGTTCTACCACCTGCACCCGCAGCTGGGCGACTTCGGCCTGCGGCCGGTCGACCCGCCCACCGACTCCCCGCTCCTGCACGAGTGGGTGACGCACCCCAAGGCGCGGTACTGGATGATGCAGGACGCCTCCGTGGCCGACGTGCTCGCCGAGCACGAGGCCATCGAGGTGAACCCCGCGCACTTCGCGTACATGGGGCTCTACCACTACCGGGCCCGGTTCCTCGTCGAGGTCTACGACCCGGCGGCGACCGAGCTCGCGGGCGTCTACACCCCGGCCGCGGGCGACATCGGCATGCACGTGCTCACCGCCCCCACCGGGCAGCCGATCCCCGGATTCACCAAGGGCGTCATGTCCACCGTCATGCACCTGCTGTTCGACGGCTTCGGCGCGCAGCGAGTGGTCGTGGAACCGGACACCGGCAACGAGGCCATCCACCGCCTCAACGAGTTCGTGGGCTTCAAGCCCGAGCGAAGCGTGGAGCTCAAGGACAAGCAGGCGCTGCTGAGCTTCTGCACCCGAATCGATTTCGAGCGGTCCGCCGCGAGAGGAGTGCCCGCGTGAGCGCCATCGACCACCTCACCCCGCAGCTGTGGCAGCAGGCCACGAGGAACCTGCTGGCCAAGGCCATCGGCGAGTTCGCCCACGAGCGGCTGCTGGTGCCCGTGAAGGACGGCGAGGAGTACACGCTCGCCGCCGGGGCGGAGCGGTACCGGTTCACCGCGCACCGCTTCAAGCTCGACCACTGGGTGGTCGACCCCGCCTCGATCGAGCGCACCGACGCCACCGGCGACGGCCTCGAGCTGGACGCCGCCGCGTTCTTCCTGTCCTTCAGGGGCGAACTCGGCCTGAGCGACACCGTGCTGCCGGTGTACCTCGAAGAGGTCGCCGCGACGATCAACCGCGGGGCCTACCAGCTCGGCGAGGGCCAGCTGAGCGCCGCGGCCCTCGCGGACGCGGGGTTCCAGGCGATCGAGGCGGGCATGACCGGCGGGCACCCGTGCTTCGTCGCAGGGTCGGGCCGGCTCGGCTTCACCTCCGAGGACTACCGCTCGTACGCGCCCGAAGCCGGGGCGGGCGTGCGCCTCATGTGGCTGGCGGCCCCGCGCGAGCACGCGATGTTCGCGTCCTCGCCGGAACTGGACTTCGACTGGCTGCTCGACACGCAGCTCGACGCGGACTCGCGGGAGTACTTCGGGTCCATGCTCACCGACCGCGGACTGTCCTATGAGGACGTCTACCTGATCCCGGTGCACCCCTGGCAGTGGCGCAACAAGATCTCCGTGACGTTCGCGCCCGAGATCGCCGCCGGGCGGCTCATCCCCCTCGGCGAGGGCCACGACGAGTTCCAGGCGCAGCAGTCGATCCGCACGTTCTTCAACCGCTCCCGGCCCGCGGCCGACTATGTGAAGACCGCGCTCTCGGTGCTCAACATGGGCTTCATGCGCGGCCTCTCCACCGAGTACATGGAGGTCACGCCCGCGATCAGCGACTACGTGGCCGACCTCGTGCACGGCGACCCGACGCTGAAGCGGCACGGCGTGACGATCCTGCGCGAGCGCGCGTCGGTCGGCTACCGGCACCCGGCCTACACGGCCGGCGCGCCGAAGGGCTCGCCGTACCGGAAGATGCTCGCCGCGCTCTGGCGCGAGAGCCCGATCCCCAAGCTCGCCAAGGGCGAGCAGGTCGCCACCATGGCCTCGCTGCTGCATGTGGACGCCGACGGGAAGCCGCTCGCGTCGGCCCTCATCCGCCGCTCCGGCCTGCGCCCGGCCGACTGGCTGCGCGGCTACCTCGACGCCTACCTGGTGCCGGTCGCGCACTGCCTGTACCGGTACGGCCTGGTGTTCATGCCCCACGGCGAGAACGTGATCCTCGTGCTCAAGGACGGCGCGGTCGAGCGCGTGTTCTTCAAGGACATCGGCGAGGAGTGCGCGGTCCTCGAAGCCGCCACGCCGGTGCCCGAGGCGATCGCGCGCATCCGGGCCGAGGTGCCCGACGGCGTGCGGGCCCTGTCGATCCTCACCGACGTCGTGGACTGCTTCCTGCGGTTCCTCGCCGGGCACCTCCACCTCGACGGCGTGCTCAGCGAGGACGAGTTCTGGCGCGTCGCGGCCGAGTCGCTCAAGGACTACCAGGCCGCGCACCCGGAGCTGGCCGAGGCGTTCGCGCGGTTCCCGCTGTTCGAGGAGGGCTTCACGCTCTCGTGCTTGAACCGCTTGCAGCTCAAGAACAACCAGCAGATGGTCGACATCGAGAACCAGGAGGAGAGCCTGATCTACGCCGGTCGGCTCGACAATCCGCTGCACGCCTGGCGCTGACGGAGGTGCGTGTGGGCCGACCCCGAGGGGTCGGCCCACACGCACTTGGTTTGGCTGCAGGTTGTTCAGCGCAAAGGATTGACCAAGTCAATCCCGATGCCCTCGAAATCCTTGATGTTCCGGGTCGCCAGGGTCAGCTGGTTGGCGTAGCAGATCGAGGCGATCTGACAGTCCGCGATGTCGATCGGCCTGCCCAGGCTCTCGCGTTTGGCCGCGATGAGGCCGAAATGGTTCGCCGCGATTCCATCGAAGGAAATGATGTTTCCGTTGAGGTCTTGGCGCACGAAACGCTCGAGCTGGAGCAGCAGTTCGCGCTTCCTCCGGCCGTCTGGAAGCCGATCGATGCCATACCGGATCTCACCGAGCGTGACGGCCGTGATTCCGATCGCTCGCTGAGTTACGAACCAGAACTGGACGTTTTCGTCGACACCCTTGATCTTGCTGACCTCGGAGACCACATTCGTGTCGAGGATGATCAAGACCCGAATTCCGCCCATCGCGCCGGGTTGTTCCGGGCGGGGAACTCGAGATCTGCGAGTCCGCCCCCGGAGGCGAAGCGTTCGCGGATCACATCTGCGAAGTTCACCTCCTCGGTGGCGGCGATCCCCTGTTCCAGGAGCTCCCGCGCCTCGTCTTCGATGGTCCTGTGGTGAAGTGAAGCCTGCCTACGAAGGCGTTCGTAGGTCTCGTCGGAGATGCCGGGGACGGACACCTCGTGGCCTTCCGGTGCTGCGTCAGTCATCGTGGTCACCCCCTCACAATATCGATGGTAACAGCGAGATCCGGTCGGAAACACGCCGAACGTTCGTCTCGTCCGCGTCCCCGCGCACCTGGCGATGATTCGCGGAGGGCAACAGCCCGCCCCCACCGCGTCCGCGTTTCGTCCGTTCGGAGAGTGGCGCTCCAGAGTGGAGTGCAATACGCTCCCACGCATGAAGCGACTCCTCGGTGCGACGGCACTCCTCCTCGCCCTGACCGCCTGCACCGCCGACGACCCCGAGCCCGTCGCGGCCCTCGACTGCGAGCCGGGCCGGTTCACCGACGTGCCCGAAGCCGCCCTCGGCGACTACACCTACACGGCGGCCTTCCAGTGCCCCGAGGCCGACGCGCTCCTGCCGACGGTGATCGTGCTCCACGGCATGCCCAGCAACGGCGAGATGGTACGGGCCTCCTCCAACATGGACACACTGGCCGAGGAGGCCGGGTTCCTCGCCGTGTACCCGTCGAACCCGGCCAACGAATGGGACGCCCTGGCCGACGGCGAGGACGCCGCATTCCTCGCCGACCTGATCGACGAGCTCGTCGCCGAGCGCGGCGCGGACCCCGAGCGGATCTACCTCACCGGCTTCTCCAACGGCGGCGACATGACGCTCGCCGCCGCGGTCGGCCTCGGCGACCGCCTCGCCGGCGCCGCCGCGGTGGTCCCCGCAGGCACCCACGACACCCTCGCGCAGGTCGAGGGCCTGGAGACGCCGATCCCCTTGGCGGCCTTCGTGGGCGTGAGCGATCCGCGCACCGAGGGCCAGGCGGTCCTGGAGGCGTGGCGCGCGAAAGCGGCCTGCGCGGCGCCGGAGCAGACCTCGGGCGGTGACTTCGAGCGCAGCTCCTGGACGTGCGCTGACGACGTGCCGATGGTCGAGTACCAGGTCGACGGCGGCCACGTGTGGTTCGGCGCTCCCGGCGCGCCCGATGCGCTCTGGGCCAGCAGTGCGATCTGGGACTTCTTCACCGCGCTCGAATGAACTCCCGCCACCCGGCGGGTGCGGCGACTGGACGGGACGGGTCATTATGAACGGCATGCAACTGAACAGCCCTGTCCTCATCACCGGTGCCAGCCACGGTCTGGGTATGGCCACGGCCTCGGTGCTCGCCGCCGAAGGCGTGCCGCTGGCGCTCTGCGCCCGGAACGCCGCCCCGCTGAACGAGTTCGCCGAGAAGCTCCGCGCCGAATTCGACGTCCCGGTCGCCACCCGCGCGCTCGACGTCAACGACACCGAGCTGATGGTCGAGTTCGTGCACGAGGCCCAGCGGCGCCTCGGAGACCTCAAGGGCCTGGTCGCGAATGTCGGCGGCGCGCGCGGGCGGAGCATCGTCGACACCGAGCCTGACGACTGGGCGTACTCGCTGAACGTCAACGTCACCAGCGCGATGACCGCCCTCCGGGCCGCCCTGTCGCAGCTGCGGCGCACCGGCGGCGCGGCGGTCCTGGTCTCCTCGATCTCCGGCACCAAGCCCTCCCCCGGCCTCGCGTACGGCTCGACCAAGGCCGCGCTCAACCACGCCGCGACGGTGCTCGGCCGCGAGCTCGGCCCGACCGGGGTGCGCGTCAACGCCGTCGCGCCCGGCTCGATGCTCATCCCCGACCGCAACTGGGACCGCCTGCGCCTGGCCGACCCGGGCCGCTACGAGGCGTTCCTGGAGGAGTTCCCGAACCGGGAACTCCTCGACCCGCGCGACGTGGCCGAGGTCATCGCCTTCCTCCTCTCGGACAAGGCGAAGGCGATCAACGGCGCGGTGATCCCGGTCGACGGCGGCCAGAACGCGCCCAGCGCCTACGGCTACTGACCAAAATCCTATAGGATATATCCTATAAGCTTGAGCTGGATCCTATAGGATATATCCTATGCGGTTTTTGGCGGGAGCGGTCGGGCGTGCCAGGCCGTTCGCCCTTACGCAGGCAGCGACCTGCGGAGCAGGTGCGGGAAGACGAGTAGGGCGACCACGGCGCAGCTGACGCAGAGGATGCCGTAGCTGGCGTACTCCACGATCGGGCCCGAGGCGAGGCCGGCGGCCATGGCGGACAGGCCCATGACGAGGTCGGAGAAGCCCTGTGTGGACGGGCGTTCGGCGGGGGTGACCGCACCCGTGACGAGCGCGGCCGAGGCGACGGTCATGGCCGACCAACCGACGCCGAGCAGGACCAGGCCGATCGAGAGGCGCACGTGGTCGTCCGCGGGCGAGGAGCCCGAGACGGTGCACGCGGCGACGAGGAGCACAGTGCCCGCGATGAGGACCGGGCGCGCGCCGTGCTTGTCGACGAGGCGGCCGATGATCGGCGCGAACGCGTACATGCCGCCGATGTGGAGCCCGAGGATGACGCCGACGACGCTGAGGGCCTCTTTCGGGTCGGCCATGCCGTGCTTGATGTGCACGGCGGTCATGGCCATGACGCCGACCATCACGAAGTGGCCGAGGGCCGCGGCGATGACGCCGGTGCGCACGGCCGGGTTGGCCTTGGCGGTGCGGTAGCCGTCCGCGATGGAGCGTTTCGGGGCGTCGGTCTCGCCGCTGATCTCGCGGGCGGTCAGGAGCGGGTCGGGGCGCAGGAACACGAGGATGACCGCGGCGGTGAGCAGGCAGAGCACGCCGATGGCGACCATGGAGCCGATGTAGGCGGGACCGCCGAACCAGCCGGTCCAGAGCCGCTCGGCGAGTCCGGCGAGGGACGGGCCGGCGACGGAGCCGATCGTGGTCGCCCAGACGATGAGCGCGAGGTGGGAGCCGCGGCGGGCCGCCGGTGCGAGGTCGGCCGCGGCGTACCGGGACTGGAGCCCGGCGAAGGAGGCCGCGCCGAGCAGGAAGTAGCCGGTGACCGCGAGCGGCGCGCTGCCGAGGTTGATCGCGGTGATCACGACGCCCGCGCCGAGGACCGCGCACCCGTAGCCGAAGGCGAGGCCGCCGCGGCGGCCGAAGCGCTCGGTGATGCGCACGGCCGGGACGACGACGAGCGCCGAGCCGCCGACGAAGAGGCTCTGGGCGAGCCCGGTGAAGGTCGCCGAGCCGGTCATCTCCTCGATGAGCAGGGCGCCCACGGCGATGCCGATGCCGACGGCGAGGCCGCCGATGATCTGCGTGAGGAAGAGGGTCCGCAGGACGCGCTGCTGCAGGACGGCGGTGCCGTCCAGGGGGTCGGTTTCGGTCGGGACGGGTGCAGGGGTCTGGGGGGCGGTCACGAGGGTTCCTTTCTGGAGTTGTCGGCCGGATCGGGGGATGCGGCCGTGGCCTCCCGGTGGGGGCCGGGCGGCGGGGTCAGATCGGCGGCGACGCCGGCCCGGAGGACTGGGCGACGGCGTCGGCCACCGCTTCGGCGAGCCGGGGGTCGAGCCGGGTGGTGCTGATGCGGATGCCCTGGTGGCCGTGGAAGGAGTAGGCCCGGCCGGGCGCGACGGCGAAGCCGGCGTCCCGCAGGCCCACGACGGCGGCGGTCTCGTCCGCGACCGGGACCCAGAGGTTGAGCCCGGCGCGGCCCCACGTCTCGATGCCGCGGGCGGCGAGCGCTTCGCGAAGGGCCCCTTGGCGTTCGGCGTAGACGCGGCCCGCAGTGGCGACGCGCTCCTGGACGATGTCGTCCGTCCAGGCGGCGATCACGAAGTGCTGCAGGATGCATGAGACCCAGCCGTGGCCGATGGCCATGCGGCCCTGGACGCGGGCCTTCGTGTCCGGGTCGGCGGCGACGAGCGCGCAGCGCAGGTCGGGCCCGTAGGGCTTGGACGTCGAGCGCACGAACATCCACCGGTCGGCGGCGTCGGCGACGAAGTGCAGCGGGGTCTGGGAGAGCTCGGCCCAGTGGTCGTCCTCGATCACGAACACGCCCGGGTGGCGCGCGACGACGCCGCGGAGGGCGGCGGCGCGTTCGGCGGTGACCGCCGCTCCCGTGGGGTTCTGGCCCCGCGAGGTGAGGATGAACGCCTTCGCGCCCGCGGCCAGGGCGGCTTCGAGTTCGCCGGGCAGCGGCCCCTCGCCGTCGATCGCCACTGGCGCTACCTGGTATCCGGCCGTGAGGAGGAGGTCGCGCCCGTTCGACCAGGTGGGTTCTTCGACCGCCACGGTGTCGCCGGGTTCGAGCCGGGCCGCGAGGCCGCGTTCGAAGGCGTCCAGCGCGCCGGAGGTGACGGTGAGCTCGCCGTGCACGCCGTCGGCGGCGAAGCGGTCGCGGGCGAGGTCGAGCAGGTCCGGACAGGGGCCGCCGTCGCGGTAGTTGCCGTGGACGATGTCGACGCGCGGCTTGAGAGCGGCGAGGTCGGGCAGCAGGTCGGGGTCGGGTTCGCCGGAGACGAGGTCGAGCACTCCCGAAGGGACCGTGAGGGTGCCGGTGGGGGTGAAGGCGGAGCGCTGGCGGATGAAGGTGCCGGCGCGGCCGCCGGTCTCGACGACGCCGCGTTCGCGCAGGCGCCGGTAGGCGGAGGCGACGGTGCCGGCGGCGACGCCGAGGTCGGCGGCGAGCTTGCGGACGGGGGGCAGGGTGCGGCCTGGCGCGAGCTGTCCGGAGCGCACGCCGGACTCGATGCTGGCGGCGATCTCGCTTGCCGCCGATCCGGTGATCTGATACTGTACCGACATAACTGAAGCATTGTACCAGTACATAAATCGGCGATAGGAGCCACCCCCGATGTCCGCCCTCGAATGCCCCTCCAGCGGCCAGTTCACCCCTACCGAGCGCACCATCCCGAGGCGCTCCCGCCAGCGGGTCACGTACGAGCGCGACGCCGCCTACCAGGTGCTGGACGAGGCGCTGTTCGTCGACCTCGCCTTCGTCGGGCCGGACGGCGCGCCGCGCGTGCTGCCGACGTTCCATGTGCGCGTCGGGGACACGCTGTTCGTGCACGGCTCCACGGGCTCCAGCATGGGTCTGGGCGGGCGCGAAGGGTTCGCCGTGAGCGCCACCGCCACGATCGTGGACGGGCTCGTCTACTCCAAGAGCTGGTTCCACCACTCCATGAACTACCGCAGCGTCGTCGTCCACGCGAACGCGCAGCTCGTCACGGACCCGGACGAGCGCTGGAGCGTGTTCAAGGCCCTCATCAACCGGATGGGCGAAGGCCGCGCCGAGCGGTCACGGGAGGCCAACGAGAAGGAGAACGCGATGTCCGCGCTCCTGGCGATCCCGCTCGAGGAGGTCTCGATCAAGCAGCGTTCGGGCCCGCCGGTCGAGGAGCCCGAGGACGAGGACCTGCCGTTCGACAACGGCGTCGCCCCTGTGACCACGACGGTGGTGGGGCGGCTTTAGACTGCGATCCGCGCGGTGCCGGATTCGGCTCGGCCTCTTGGCGAAATGACCGTCCAGAGTGTGGGTCGTGGGAACTTCCCTTCGGGCCGGTCCGGCGCCGTCTGGCGCAGGAGGTGCACCGCGCGCATCGCGTACAGATCGGGCGGGCCGAAGTTCGAGACGGCCCGCCCGATCGCTGCTCTGCTCCTTGCGGCTACGCCCGCGCGGCGGCCGCTTCCTTCTCCGTCTCGGCCTTGTCCAAGCGCCACACCGCGATCGAGCCGCCCCCGGCGACGGCGATCACGAACATCGCGAACGTCAGCGTGTACGGCCAGGCCGGAGCGGCGTCCTCGGAGTTCTGCACCATGGCGCCCTCTTCGCCCGCGCTCCACCAGATCGCCTGGCGCATGAGCTTCAGGAAGTCCCGGTCGCCCCAGGTCTTCCCCTCGCCGCCGGGCGAGGCGTAGAAGACCGGCAGCTCCTCGTCCACCCAGGCCACCGCCTGACCGGACCCGAGCTGCGCGAGCACCGTGGAACCCGGTTGCACCGGTGCGGGATCGAAGGAGTACCAGTGCTCGGTGAGCTTCAGCTCCTCGTCCAGGCCCTCGGTGACCGGCGATCCGGAGTTGAACGTGACGGCCTCCTCGGTCGAGGCGTCGGCCGGCGGGAGCGCCGTCGCGCCGAGCGTCTCGTGGTACCAGGTCCAGTCAGTCTCGCTCTGGATCGCGGCGTTCGTGGCGATGAGGCCGCCGCCCTGCTCCACGAAGGTCTCGACCGATTCCTGCTGGTCCGCGTCGAGGAAGTCCGCGCCGGTGTTGACGAACATGACCACGTCGTACCCGCCGAGGCGCTCGAGGTGTTCCGGTGTGCCCTCGGTGAGGGTGAAGTTCCAGCGCCGCGCCTCCATCTGGAGGCGCTCGATCGCGTAGTCGGCCACGTCCTGCGCCGCGTTCCCGGTCGTGACGACCAGGACCTGCGGCCCTCCGGCGGCGTGTGCGGCCACCGGGCTCACGGCGACGGCGGCGAAGGCGGGCGCGCAGGCCAGCGCGACGGTCGTAAGGAGTCGCAGCAGGGTTCTCACGCGCCCAGCCTATCGGCCTTTAACCGCAGTGCTCGAAGCCGCTCAGGTACGAGCTGGAGCCGACCGATCCTCCCCATTTGACGCAGGAATCGGCGGCGTACTTGCGGATCGGCCCCGCGTAGTACGCGAAGCTCCCCGAGTCGGTGGTCATGGTGCCGCCCTCGACCTGGAGGCCGGCCGAGACGGCGGAGGCGGTCCCGATGCTCGTGCTCTTGATCGTGGTGACGCAGTTGTAGCCGTTGCCGCTGTTGTAGAGGAGGTAGACGCGGCCGCCGGTGACGGCCTGGGAGTCGATCACGGTGTAGCCCGAGCCGCAGACCTCTTGGGGCGTATAGGGATTGGTGCTGCCGCAGGCGTTGGTCGAGGTGATGGCCTTCTTGGAGCCGTAGGGCACCTGGATGCCCTGGATGACGGGGGTGACGACGGTGCCGGAGGCGTTGCGCTGCTCGTAGTGCAGGTGCGGGGCGGAGGAGCCGCCGGTGGAGCCGACGGTGCCGATGATCGTGCCCTGAGCGACCGTGCGGGAGGTGCCGACGGCGCCGACCATGGTCGCCAGGTGCGCGTAGCGGGTGCGGGAGCCGTCGGAGTGGACGATCTGGACCCACAGGCCGTAGCTGGTGCTGCCGGCGTTGTAGAAGTAGGCGGTGCCGCCGGCGGTGGCGCGCACGTTCTCGCCGTTGATCGCGTCGGAGCCGTAGCTCTGCCAGTCGATGGTGTTCTTCGGGTTGTGGGCCGGGGAGTCGATCCAGTTGTTGGCCCAGAAGGTCTTGTTGCAGTTGAAGGGGCTCTTGTGGCTCACCGCTTGGGCGGTGATCTCGTCGGCGTTCGCCGTCAGGGCCGGAGCGAAGGCTGCGGCGGCTGCGGTGAGGAGGGCGGTGACGAGGAGCGCGACGCGCTGCAAGCGCGGTCGGAGGTGGAGGCGCTGTTCCATAACAGGACGGTATCGAAGAAATTCTTCGTTGTGAAGGTCACATATGAAGAAATTCTTCTTACTGAACGGTGTCGTGCGCTGAACGGCGACGGCCGCGCCCCTCGTGAGGAAGGGCGCGGCCTGCTGCTTGACCTTGCCCCTATTTGTACAAGGCCTTCGCCAGCCGCTTCTGCGCGATCCACATGCCCGTCACGCACAGCGCCATGAGGTAGGCGACGTGCACGAGCATCATCGGGCCGAGCTGGCCGAGGCTGAGGCCGCGCACCAGCTCGATGCCGTGGTAGAGCGGCATGATGTAGACGATCGGCTGCGCGAACGCCGGGTAGGCCTCCACGGGCGTGAAGGTGCCGCCGAACAGGAACATGGCGAACACGACCGCGTTCATCCAGTCGAAGTCGGGCCAGTCGCGGAAGACCGTGGCGAGCGTGAGGCCGATCCCGGCGAACGCCAGGGCGATGAACACGCACGCGGGCACCGCCAGGAGCGACCACCAGGAGTCCAGGAGCCCGAAGAGCCCCATGACGACGACGAACGCGCCGATGTAGGTGCCGCCGCGGATGAGCGCCCACCAGACCTCGCCGAGGGCGACGTCCCAGGGCCGCAAGGGGGTCGCGAGGATGCCGTCGTAGACCTTCATCCACTTGAACTTGGCGAACACGTTGATGGAGGTCTCGGCGAGCACGCCCATCATGGCGGCGTTGGCGAGGATCGCGGGCGCGACGTAGGCGGTGTAGGAGACGGTGGTGCCGTCGGGGAGGGTGATGTCGCCGACGAGGGCGCCGACGCCGAATCCGAAGGCGAACAGGAAGAGCAGCGATTCGACCGCGCCGGAGATCACGAGGATCCAGGCGCGGCGCATGGCCACCCAGTTGCGGTTGAGCAGCGCCCCCGAGGACTTCAGGGAGGCGCGGGCGGCGCTGTAGGCGATGACCGACATGCGTTGGGCTCCTAGAAGTTCAGGCGGCGCTGCACGGCGTGGCGGGCGGCGAACCAGCCGGCCACGGCGAGGGCCGCGAGGTAGGCGATGTGGAGGACCGGTGCCAGCGCGGGGGCGACGCCGGCGGTCGCGGCCCGGGCGAGCTCGGTGCCGTGCCACAGGGGCGAGAGCCACACGAGCGGCTGGAGGAAGCCGGGCATCTCGCTGGCGGGGAAGAACACTCCGGAGAACAGCGAGATGGGCATGACGGCGAACCGGAAGATCATGTTGAGGTTCGCGTCGTTCTTCAGGCTCGTGGCCCAGAAGTGGAGCCAGGGCGCCATCGAGGCCGAGACGAGCGCTGCGGCGACGACCGCGAGCGCGGCCCACCACGAGGTGTAGACGCCGAAGAACGCGAGCACGACCGCCACGAGCGTGCAGTTGGTGAAGGGCCGGAAGACCGCCGCGTAGGCGAGGTGGCCGTTGAGGATGTCCACGGGGCGCAGCGGGGTCGCCCGCTGGGCGAGGTAGTGGCCGCCCCAGTCCTGGTAGCCGCCGAACACGGGGAAGACCATGTCGTTGCCGAGCATCATGACGGCGACGGAGCAGACGAGGCCGGGGGCGATGAACGCCGCGTAGTCGAGGCCGCCGAGGGAGTCGGCCTCGATGTAGGCGCCGACGCCGATGCCGATCGAGACCATGTAGAGGATCGGCAGGAGCACGGAGGTGAACACGGTGCCGTGCCAGACGTGCTTGTACAGGGCCAGTTGGAGGTTGAAGGCGCGCCAGGCGGCCTGGGCCGGGGTGGGGGCGGTGCGGTCGACGCTCAGTGCGGTCACGCTTCGTCCTCCACGAGGGCGCGGCCGGTGAGGCGCAAGAAGACGTCTTCGAGGCTCGCGCGGCGGGCCAGGACCGAGGTCGGGCTGATGTCGCGGGCCTCGAGCGCGGCGTTGGTGTCGTCGGCGTCGTCGGTGTAGACCAGGATCTTGTCCGGCAGGGCCTCGATCTGGGCGCCGACGCCGTTGAGGGTCAAGGCGAGTTCGGCGAGCTCGGTGGTGTGGGCGGCGCCGAAGCGCAGCTCCACGACCTCCTTGGTGACGTGCGTGTCGATGAGCTCGCGGGGGGAGCCGGAGGCGATGATGCGGCCCTCGTCCATGACGACGAGGCGGTCGCAGAGCTGCTCGGCCTCGTCCATGTAGTGGGTGGTGAGCAGGATCGAGACGCCGCGCTGCTTGAGCTGGAACAGCCGCTCCCACACGAGGTGGCGGGCCTGCGGGTCGAGGCCGGTGGTGGGCTCGTCGAGGATCACCAGTTCAGGGTCGTTGATGAGCGAGCGGGCGATGGCGAGGCGGCGCTGCATGCCGCCGGAGAGCTCGCTGACCTGGTCCTTGGAGCGGGAGGAGAGCTGCACGAACTCGAGGAGCTCGGCGGCCCTGACCTTGGCGGCCTTCCGCTTGATGCCGAAGTAGCCGGCGTAGACCACCAGGTTCTCGAAGACGGTGAGCATGCCGTCGAGGGTGTTGTCCTGGGGCACGACGCCGAGGCGGGCGCGGATCTCGGCGCCCTGGGTGCGGGGGTCGCGGCCGAAGACCTCCAGTTCGCCGCCGGTGGGCTGGGAGACGCAGCCGATCATCCGCATCGTGGTCGACTTGCCCGCGCCGTTCGCGCCGAGGAAGCCGAAGGCCTCGCCGCGGCGGATCTCGAAGTCGACGCCGCGCACCGCTTCGTGCTCGCCGTAGCTTTTTCGCAGGTCCGCGGCGCGCACCAGGATCTCATCGTCATGTGGCATGGGGCAACCCTAAGCCCGGGCCCCGACAGAGTACAACAGATTTTGAAGCGAATCCTTCATAAATACCGGTCAGTAAAGGTAGTGCTTGCCCTACCCCCATTGAGGGGTCAGCGGTAGTTACAACTCACAGCGAAGCGGGAATGATTAAAGAGTCGAAGTTTCCCGACAGAACGGACGTATTCATGACGCTCATGGCCGACAAGGCGCCGCAGGCCCCCGACAAGCCGCGGACCGGCAGCGACTTCGCCGAACTCGGCAAGCGGATCAACCAGGCCGGGCTCATGGCCCGCCGCCCCGCGTACTACGTGATCCGCTTCGCGCTCATGTCTGCCGTCTTCGTCGGCGGCTGGACCGCCTTCGCCCTCATCGGCGACTCCTGGATGCAGATGTTCACGGCCGTGTTCATGGCCCTCGTGAGCACCCAGGTGGCGTTCCTCGGCCACGACCTCGCGCACCGCCAGGTCATCCGCAGCCGCGCCACGTCCGAGCGCCTGGGCTGGTTCACCGGCAACCTCGCCAACGGCATGGGCTACGGCTGGTGGAACGACAAGCACAACCGCCACCACGCCAACCCCAACCACGAGGAACTCGACCCCGACGTCTCCCCGGGCCTGTTCTCCTGGTCCAAGCGCCAGGCCGGCTTCGCGCAGGGCTTCAGCCGGTTCTTCGGCAAGTACCAGGCGGAGCTGTTCTTCCCGATCCTCCTCCTCGAGGGCATCAACCTCAACTGGTCCGGCATCAGGTCCGTCATCAAGCCCGGCCTGAAGAACCGCGGCTGGGAGGCCCTCTTCCTGGCCCTCCACTGGGCCGCCTACCTGGGCGCACTGTTCATCGTGCTCTCCCCGGGCAAGGCCATCGTCTTCTTCCTCGTGCACAAGGCCGTGTGGGGCCTGTACATGGGTTCGGTCTTCGCGCCGAACCACAAGGGCATGCCGACCCTCGTCGGCGAGACCGAGCTGGACTTCCTCCGCAAGCAGGTGCTGACCTCCCGCAACGTCAAGGGCGGCTGGTTCACCAACTTCGCCCTCGGCGGCCTGAACTACCAGATCGAGCACCACCTCTTCCCGGCCATGCCCTCGGTGAACCTCGCCAAGGCGCAGCCGATCGTCGAGGAGTTCTGCAAGGAGAAGGAGATCCCCTACCACGCGACCGGTCTCATCCAGTCCTGGCGGGAAGCCCTCACCGAACTCCACGCCCACGGCGAACCCCTGCGCAACCCGCAGCCGTCGAACGCCGCATAGACCTTCGAGCAAGGGCCCGGATCGCGATGCGATCCGGGCCCTTTCCGTTTGCGCTGTCACGCAGTCGCAAAAAAACGGCTAGTGCAGGGGGACTTCGACTCCCCCGTCTTCGCGATTGTCGTGCAGTTCGAGCGTCGCCAGTTCCGTCCCGACCGGGACGTCGAAGACGATCCAGCCCTCGATCTGTTCGCCGATGGGGATGACGGCGAGATGGACGTTATTGCCCAACACCATCGATGCCGCATCGTAGTCGGACTCGTATACGTTCCCGTCGGTGTCGAACAGCTGCTGATGGGTGTCGCTGAAGGTAAGGAACACATGTTCACTGAGGTTCTTCACCGTCACCTCGATGAACACGTACTCGCCGTCCGCCTTCGTTTCGTCGACCCCAGCCATGATCTGCGTGGATCCCTGCTCGACGCTGACGACCGTGAACTCGAGATCGCCGTCGGTCACCGTGGTGTTCAGCTCCGTGGTCTCGACGTCTCTGACTTCAGCGGCGTCGGTCTCGACGTCCTCCTCCGGCGAATCGAAGTAGTTGAACGACATGACCGCCACGACCGGCACCGCTGCCACCAGCGCGATGCCGATGACCGATGCGACCTTCTGCGCCTTGGTGAGCCCATTGCGCGGCAGCGGCCGTTGGTCGCCGTCGGGCACCGAGAATGGATCGGTCATGTACATGTCCTTCATGGGGGCGTTGAAAGGCGGAGACGGCCTTCGCACACCCTAGTGCAGGAGATCCATTCCGGAGCAGACGATCAAACTCAAATCGCGTGCGTCTCCGTGTGAGACGACGCCTTCCCGTGAGGGTGATCCTGACGGGGATCGTCCACCCAGTCACGGCCCATCGGGGGCGCGGACAGCTGCGGGCGATAGCACTGGGATGAGATCTGGAACCCCCGGTGGGGGCTGAGTGCCTCGAAACAAGTCGGTTTGCCGGTTCAGCCAGAGGCTTGTCGTAGTCTGCTTGCACCTACCCGGCACCTGTACGAATTTCCTGTCCCTGTACGTACCTCAATTATCCCCAATGCAAGACCGGCCGTCATCACCCACACGTGTGCAAGACACTCACATTTTGCCCCGGAACCACTGCGCCGCAAGAAAAGACGCACCTACTCGGCGGCGACGAAGTAGCGCTCGCCTTGGGCCCAGGAATCCTCGACGCCGATCGCGGCGGTCTCGACGCCGGCGGTCGGCACGCTGATGCAGACGTTCCCCGTCGCCGTCCCGCCCGCGAACACCTCAGGGGCGTCGAAGAGGTCGCCGGGAACGACACCGCACGTCCCGCTGTGAACACTGTCCTCGACGAAAACCCCGAACAGCAGGTCGGACCAGGCAAAGCTCGACGCCTCGCCCTGATACGTGGCGTCGACTCGGAACATGAAGAACTGGGCCCCCTCCGGCGGCGGCGCGTTGAACTCGTTCTCAGCCAGCACCTGCTCGGTCGCGTCCGGCACGACCTCGCTGATGACCACGGTCCAGTTGCCAGTGGATATCTCGCTGCCCGCCGGGAGCGGCGCGGTCGGGTCGGTCCCGTCCGCCGCCTGCTCCGTCGGCGCGTCCCCGTGGCCGGAGCCCTCGTCGGTCTCGCTCTCGGTCTCGTAGTCCGTCGGCCAGTCCTCGATGATGTCCTCGGCCGCCTTGCCGAGGGCCACGGTCACGATCACCGTGACGATCAGGCCCAGTACGGCGAGGCCGATGCCGATGATCGACATCAGCCGGTGGGACTTGAAGATCCCGACGATGCCGAGCACGATGCCGGCCAGCGCGAAGAGCCCGCCGATGAAGATCCCTGCGACGGGGATGATGCCGAACAGCAGTGCCGCACCGCCGAAGACCAAGGCGAGGATCGCAATGGTCTTGGGGGGCGCCCCCGCACCACCCGCCGGCGGGCCGGGTGGCGGCGGATAGTACGGCGGCGGTCCCGGAGGCGGTTGATAAGGAGGGGGTCCGGGGGGCGGCGCGTACGCCGACGCAGGCGGCTCGTACCCCGACATTGGGGGCGGCGGTTCATACGCCGACGCGGGAGACGGCTCGTTCGGCGGAGACTGCTCGGGCGGCGGCGAGGCAGGCGGCTGGGACATGACTCCCCCTCAAGATGCGGCTGCCGAACGCGCTGCGATGGGACATTCAACGACGAAACGGCATACCTGTTACCTGCATCACAACACGAGAACGAGAGACTGTCTCGGATACCGCCCGGTTCCCGGTCCCGGTCTACTCGACCGCGTTCGCCGCCTGGTCGCGCAGGGACCGCACGTGCTGCTCCAGGCCCATGAGCTGCCCGAAGAGCTTCATGTACTCGTCCTTGTCAGTGCTGGGGTTGATGCGCTGGAGGCGGCGCTTCAGGTCGGCGACCTCGGCCTCGACCACCGGGCGCTGGATGCGGGCGAGGATCGTGCGGACGTAGAGGCCGTCGGGCTCGCCCGCGAGGCGCAGCTCCTCGACCGCGAGCTCGCTCACCAGGGCACCCGCGGCGATCTCGGTGCACGCGCTCTGGACCGCGGCGATCCAGTTCGGGCCGGCGGCGGCGTGCGCCGCTCCCCCGGCCGCGGCGATGGCCTCGCGCACCGCCCGGTAGTTCGGGTCCGTGTACGGCGTGGCGTCGACCGCGTCGAAGTAAGGACCGGCGATCTGCGGCTGCTGGAGGGCGACCTTCAAGACCTCGCGCTGGGCGCGCAGCTGCGTCGAGTCGGTCCGCTGCACCCGCTTGGGCCCCTCGGGGGCCTCCGGCTGCTGACCGGCGGCAGCGCCCTGCACGGCGCGGCGCAGCTCCGCCTTCTCCTTGCCGAGCCGCCCGGCGTAGACGCCGATGTACTCCTCGACCAGGCCCCGGTCCTTGACCCGCGCCAGCAGCGGCGCGATGGCGCGCGTGGCGTGCAGGCGGCCCTCGGCGGTGTCCAGGTCGTGCTTGGCGATCGCGCGCTCCAACGCGAACTGCACCAGCGGCGTGTGCCGCTCGATGAGCTCCCGCACCCCCGCGTCGCCCGCGCTCTGGCGCAGCTCGCACGGGTCCTGCCCGCCGGGCGTGACCGCGATGTACGTCTGGGAGACGAAGCGCTGCTCCTCGTCGAAGGCCTTGAGCGCGGCGCGCTGGCCGGCCTCGTCGCCGTCGAACGTGAAGATGATGCGCCCGTCCGCCGTCTCGGAGTCGAACAGGAACCGCCGCAGGATGCGGATGTGGTCGGGCCCGAACGCGGTGCCGCAGGTGGCGACCGCCATCGGCACGCCCGCGAGGTGGCAGGCCATGACGTCCGTGTACCCCTCGACGATGACGACCCGGCCGGTCTTGGCGATCTCCTTGCGGGCCAAGTCGATCCCGTAGAGCACCTGCGACTTCTTGTACAGCGGCGTCTCAGGGGTGTTGAGGTACTTGGGCCCCTGGTCGTCGTCGAAGAGCTTGCGGGCGCCGAAGCCGATCACGGAGCCGGAGGAGTCGCGGATGGGCCAGACGAGGCGGCGGCGGAAGCGGTCGATGAGGTTGCCGGTGCGCGACGGCTTGGCGAGCCCCGCCGTGTTCAGCTCCTCGGCCGTGAAGCCCTTGGCGCGCAGGTGCTTCGCGAGCGCGTCCCAGGAATCGGGCGCGTAGCCGCAGCCGAAGGTCGCCGCGGCCTCGCGGTCGAAGCCGCGCGCGGTGAGGAACTGGCGGGCGGTCAGCGCCTCCGGCGAGAGGAGCTTGGCGGTGTAGAACTCCGCAGCGGCGGTGTGGGCGTCGAGGAGGCGCTGCTTGAGGCCGGGCGCGCCGGAGGGGCCGCGCTGGACGCGGCCGTCGACGTCCTCGTAGGTGAGCTTGAGGCCGGCGCGGGCCGCGAGGCGCTCGACCGCCTCGATGAAGGTGAGGCCGTCGAGCTCGGTGAGGAACGTGATGGCGTCGCCGCCGACGCCGCAGCCGAAGCAGTGGTAGACGCCGCGCGCGGGCGTGACGTTGAAGCTCGGCGAGCGCTCGTCGTGGAACGGGCACAGGCCCTTGAGATTGCCGCCGCCGGCGTTGCGCAGGGTGACGCGCTCGCCGATGACATCGGCGATATCCACGCGCTCGCGCACCAGCTGGATATCGGCGTCCCGGATTCGCCCCGCCACTGTTCACCTCTTCTCGCTGCCCCACCATTCTGCCCGGTCCCCCTGACAACCCGCCCGCAGACGCCGCCCGGTGTGAGCCCCGAAGTCGCAGCGGCCCCCGGTTCACGCGCGCTGCGTAGCGGTCCGACCCCGTTGCGGTACCGCAGGTGAGTGATCGGCCACCATGGACGGGTCGCGGAGGTCACGTCGCGAACCGGGTTCACGGAAGCCGTTGGCGCAGATCAGAACCGGTGAGCACGCCCGCTGTACCATGGTTCTGGTCAGCAATGCTCCCGACCACGCCTCACGCGAGCGCGGTCCGATCCGCTAGAGTCGCCTATCATGCCGGACCCATCGCCCGAGCAGCCGCCCTCCTGGCCTCCCACCAGTGAACCGGCGGCCACACCCACCAATCCGCCCCGAATCACCGCGCGCGGAGTGGGCCACCTGCCTTCCAAAACGCCGGTTCCCGCGACTCCGGAGGACGAGCCTTCGGCGGCCGACCGCTTCATGCGGCCGCCGCCGAGCGCAGGCGCCTACGGTGAACCCCCGCAGGCCGGTCCGTACGAGGAGCTCGACCCTGAGGCGCGCCGCAGTGAATGGGGCGCGTTCGACGACGCGACCCCGGAGGTGCCGCAGCAGCCGGGACCCCAGCAGGGCGGCGCACCGTATGGTGAAGCGCCGTTCGGCGGCGTGCAGCGCCAGGCGCCGCAGTACGGCGGTCAGGGCGCTCCCGAGCCGGGCTACCAGCAGTCTGCTCATCAGGAGCCTCCTGCGCCGCAAGGCGACTGGAACGGGCAGAACGAAGGCGACGCACCCGACTGGCCGCCGAAGTCGAGCCAGGAGTGGATGCAGCAGCAGTCCCAGACCGGATGGGGCCTGACCAGCGGCGGCGCCGCATGGACTGGCGCGGGCGACATCCCGCCGCCGGCCGCGGCCCCCGCACCTGAAACGTCCGCAGAGCAGTCGTTCCGTCCCGAGCAGGCTGGATCGCCGTTCGCCGCGCCGCAGCAGGCCCCCGGGTACGACCCGCCGACCTACGACGCACCGCGCCAGCCCGGGCAGGGCGAGAGCCTCGAGTTCCCGGAGCTGCGCTCCGACCCCTACGAGGCTGATGTCTACGGCCACAACCAGTACCGGGGCGACTCGGGCGGCCAGGACCTCTACCAGTCCGACCCGTACCAGGCCGAGCGGCTGCAGGCCGAGGCCCGGCAGGCCCGCGAGGAGTACCAGGCGCAGCAGCAGTCCGAGCCGTTCCCGCCCGTGCCGCCGCAGCCGTCCTATGGGGAGCAGCGCACCGGCGCGCCGTTCGGTTCGGGCGCTGACGCGTTCGGCCCGGTCGGCGGCGCTGAGCAGCAGCCCGACCCGTTCGCGGCCGCACCGCAGGACCAGTTCGCACAGCAGGACCCGTTCGCGGCCGTGCCGCAGCAGGACCCGTACGCGCGCCAGGACGCCGTCCCGGCCCCGCCGCAGTCCGCGTACGGCGCACCGGCCGCGTACGGCGACCAGCAGCCGTTCCCGGAGTCGGCCTACGGCGAGCAGGGCACGCAGACGGCGTATGCCGATCAAGGCACGCAGTCGGCCTACGCCGAGCAGGGCGTACCAGGCGAGGGACCGGACGCCGTTCCCGCGCAGCGCAGCGGCGAGACCGCCGAGAAGGCCGAGGCTCCGACCGATTCGCCGTCGGGCCCCATCCGCGTCGCCCCGCCGACGCACCGCGGCGTCCGCTACGCCATCTACGGCATCGGCGGCCTCATCACCCTGGGCCTGATCATCGGCATCGTGCTCATGCTCGGCGCCGAACCGCCGCGCGAGCCGACCCAGCCGGGGGACGGCGAGGGCGACGGCGACTCCTCGGCCGAGAGCCCCGGCTCCGACGAGGCCCTGACTCCCGAGCGCTACACCGAACTCGCCGCCGCCGCGGGCACCGCCGAATGGTTCTCGTGGCGCTACGGCGAAGCGGGCGAGAACGGCGCCGAGGAGCTCGCCGCGGCGAGCGGCGACGTGCTCGCCTCCGAACCGCTGCTCGGCGACGCCGACCGCAGCATCCAGGGCCAGCTCGCCTATGTCACCGACGAGTCCGGGCTGACCGGCATCGACCACGTCACGGTCGTCGAGTCGACCGACGAGTCGCTGGGCCTCACACCCCGCGCGGGCGGCAGGTTCACCGAAGAGGGCAGGCCCGAACTCGAACTGCAGGAAGGCGCGACCGCCGACTGCATCAGCGGCCTCGGCGGCGAACTCGGCAGGCCCGTCGCCATGGCGCGGCCCGAGCAGAGCGCCGAGGTCAACGCGCACTCCGTGATCGCGTTCTCGTCGGGCATCGTCGCGACGGCCGGCATCAGCGGCGCGCAGGGCGGCACCTGCCTCCAGCTGCCGGGCGGGCAGGTCCCGACCGATGTGGCGCTCACCGACGGCAATGAGCTCGCGCTGGTCACCACCTGGACGCCCGAGTCGCAGACCGGTTCGCTGGTCGTGATCGCCTTGGGCGACAAGAAGGACTCGTACCAGTCGAGCTGGTCGCAGGCCTACCCCGGCCTGCCGAACCCGGGCCACTTCGGTGAGGCCGAGATCGTGGGCACCGTCGAGCTGCCGTTCACCGCGCCGACCTCGGTCGACGCGTGGTCGAACTCGAGCGGCTCGGTTTCGGCCGAACGCAGCGACGTCGAAGGCGGCGCCGGCCGCGACCAGGTCGCAACCGCCGGCTACGCGATCGTGGGCGACCTGAGCGCGAGCCAGGTCGCGGCGGTCGATCTCGCCTCGACCCTGGAAGGCCTCGCGGCCCTCCACTACGACAGCACCGAGTTCGCGTTCGACGCGACCGCCGGTGAGGCGGTCGGTTTCGACGGCGGGGTCGCCGACGTCGCCGCCGCCGAGGGGACCTCGGCCGTCGCCACGAGCGACGGCACGGTCCGCGAACTCGACGGCTCGCTCAAGGAGACCACCGCGACCGAGGTCGGCGCGAACCCGACCTGCCTGGTCGTGGGCGCGCAGAGCGGCGCGTTCATCGCCACGAGCCGCGGCGAGGCCACGGTCAGCTGGGTCTCGGGCGGCGAGGTCGTGAAGGAGCTCGCCGACTCGCGGATGGCCGACCCGCTGTGCGCCTCCGAGACGCCTGCGCTGGACGTGAACGGCTACGACGGCACCGCCGCGGTCGTCCTGGTCTCGGACTACACGGGCCAGAAGCTCCACTCGTACCTCGACGGCCAGGCCACCATCCCCGGCGGCGGCACCGTCGGCGGCGACGGGTTCTCCTACGCCGGGGCCTACGAGGTCGCGGGCAATCCGTGGGGCGCCTCGGTGACCGTGGACCTCGCATAGACGCAACCGATCGAAGGCCGCCCGGCGATGCGCCGGGCGGCCTTCGTCGTTCAGCGCGGATGACAGGCAGTTCGCCGCCTGAGGGCCCGAAACCGAGGTGCGGCGCGTCACCGGGCGGGGCGGCTCGCCGAGTCCGCTGGAATAATGGACCGGTGACACAGCAGCTCTCGCTCGCAGGCACCCCGGTCGACCCGCCGGTGGTGCTCGCACCCATGGCCGGGATCACGAACCTCCCGTTCCGCAAGCTCTGCCGCGAACAGGGTGCCGGCATCTACGTGTGCGAGATGATCACGACGGTGGCGCTGACCGAGCGCAACCCGAAGACGATGCGGCTGATCGAGTTCGACCCCGAAGAGCAGACCCGCAGCCTGCAGCTGTACGGCGTCGACCCGGCCGGGATGCGCAAGGCCGTGCGGATGGTCGCCGACGAGGACCTCGCCGACCACATCGACCTCAACTTCGGCTGCCCGGTCCCGAAGGTCACCCGCCGCGGCGGCGGTTCCGCGCTGCCGTGGAAGCGGCGGCTGTTCCGCGAGATCGTGACCGCGGCGGTCGACGCCGCCGGGAGCATCCCGGTCACCGTGAAGATGCGCAAGGGCATCGACGACGACCACCTCACCTACCTCGAGGCCGGGAAGATCGCCCAGGACGCGGGCGTCGCCTGGGTGGCGCTGCACGGCCGCACCGCCGCCGAGCGGTACTCCGGCACCGCCGACTGGGAGGCGATCGCCGGCCTCAAAGAGCACCTGGACCTGCCGGTGCTCGGCAACGGCGACATCTGGGAGGCCGACGACGCGCTGCGCATGGTCGAGCAGACCGGCTGCGACGGCGTCGTGGTCGGCCGGGGGTGCCTGGGCAGGCCGTGGCTCTTCGGGGACCTCGAGGCGGCTTTCAACGGCCGGGAACAGCGCATCATGCCGTCCCTCGGCGAGGTCGCGAAGGTCATGTACCGGCACGCCGAACTGCTGGTCGAGTGGATCGCGGGCGCGGAGTCGTACGAGGCCCGGCGGAACATCGCCGCCGAGGAGCACGGCTGCCGCGAGTTCCGCAAGCACGTGGCCTGGTACCTCAAGGGCTTCCCGGTCGGCGGCGACATGCGCCGGGCGCTCTCGATGGTCTCCCACCTCAACGAGCTCGAAGACCTCCTCGGCAAGCTCGAGGCGGACGCGCCGTTCCCCGAGTCGACCATCGGCAAGCCGCGCGGCCGCACCAACAGCCCCGGCAAGGTGACCCTGCCGGAGGGCTGGCTCGACGACCGGGACGACCTCACCGTCCCCGAAGGCGCCGAGATCGAATCGTCCGGCGGCTGACCCACTCTCGGCGGGAGGGGTCCCGCACCTGGTGACGGCACAATGGGAACCGAGCCCGACCAGCCCCGAGAGGACGGTATCCGATGACCGACGAGCAGGCGTTCTTCCCGCAAGTGCTCCCGCCGTGGGTGCGCAGCCTCGCCGCGGGGGTGCCGGAGGCGCCCGAGGACGAGGATCCGCTGCCGTACCCGCCGCTGGGAACGGTCTTCGCGCTCTCGGCCCACCTCGGCTGGGCGGTACCGCCCCGCCCGTTCGAGCTGCTCTTCGGGCGCGACGAGAAGAACGTGAACATCCCCCTCGGCGTGGCCGACGACCGGATCAGCCGCTGCCACGGCCGCCTCATCTGCCACGGCAGCGAGTGGACCATTCGCAACGAGGGCCGGCTGCCGATGCTGTTCCCCGGCGACTCGATGCTCCTGCAGGGTCAGGAGCGCCTGGTCGAGGACGCCTACACCCCGGTCTACATAGGCAATCCCCGCGAGGAGGTCCATTTCCTCGAGGTCCGCGTGATCGGCGGGAAGCGCCCCGACGGCGAGGCGACTCCCGAGGACGAGACCGCGGTCCCGGTGGTGCACAAGCTGAGCCGGACGGAGCGGCTCGTGATCGCCTCGCTCGCGCAGCGGTACCTGCGAGGCCTCCCGCATCCGCAGCCCGTGTCCTGGAAACACGTGGCCGAGGACATGCAGCGGCTGCCCGGTCTGAAGGACCGGGACTGGAACGAGCGGACCGTCGCCCGCGTCGTCGCCTCGGTGCGCGAGCGGCTGTCGGCCCCGGGGTACAAGCACCGCGTCTACGGCCTGCTCCGCAGCGAGGTGTTCGGCGAACCGCTCGGCAACGCGCTCAACGACAACCTGATCCGCGCGCTGCTGCAGAGCACGACGATCACGCCCGGCGACATCGAACCGTTCGACGTCGCCGAGCGCGCTGAGCCCTAGGGCCTGTCCTAGCCGTCAGAGCTCCACATAGCACATGATGTAGCGAATGCTGTCGATCTCGGGATCCCACTCGCGGTCGGTCTCGTCCTCGTCGAGCGAGTCGCTCCAGTACCACTCGTAGTCGAAGTCGTAGCCCTCGCCGCTGCACGCCTCCCAAGCGGCGTCGTCGTGATCGGGCTGCTTGGGGTTCGGGTCGTCGGGGTTCATCACGATCTTGAAGATGAGCTCATCTGCGAGCGGCGAGTCGCACGCGACCACGGTCCAGATGTCGGAGTCGGTGACACATTCGCCTTCGACCGGAATCCGCTCCACCTGCGCGTCCCCGGTCACCGGCTCCACGGTCGGCGGAGGCGGCTCGTGCTCCAGCAGGGCGGCCGCGTCCGCCGCGGACTGGGACGACGCGGCCGCGTCGATCGACGCCTGCACGGCCGCCGCATCCCCGGCGGCCCCGGCGTCGTCGGGAGTGAAGAGCTGGTACAGCAGGAGGCCGCCCGCCAGCGCGACGGCGAGCACCGCGGCCAGGGTGCTGAGCAGCATGTTGCGGGTCTGCGCGGTCGAGGCCGGGGGCGGTTCGGCTCCGGTGGGCGGCATGGGCTGTGAGTAGGCGGTCGTGCGGTCCCGGCCGGTCGATTCGGCGCGGAGCCGGTCCTGGATGTCGCGCAGGATCGGCAGCGCCGCGCCGGCCCCGGTGAGGCCGAGTGCCTGCGTGACGGCCACGGCGAGTTCGCCGCAGCTGCCGTAGCGCTGGTCCGGGTCCAGGTGCATGGCCTTCGCGATCACGGCGTCGATCTGGGGGGAGACCTTTTCGCGGATCGCGGTCACCGGAACGAGGTCGCCGCGGCGCTGCGCGTCGAGGGCGGCGTGCTCGTCCACCTGGTCGAAGGGCCTTCGACCGGTGAGGCAGTGGTAGAGCACGGCGCCGAGGGAGTAGACGTCGCCGGAGCGTTCGCGCGGGGTGCACGGGAGCAGGCGCGTTTCGGCGGGCGGATCGGTCGTCGCGGCGTCGCCGGCGCGGGCGTCGAACACTTCGGGGGCGGTGTATCGGCGGGTGCCGATGGATTCGCCGGTCGCGGTGAGGTCTTCGCCGAAGCGGTCCTTGGCGACGCCGAAGTCGGTGAGGTAGACGTGGCCGTCGGTCCCGAAGAGGATGTTGCCGGGTTTGACGTCGCGGTGGACCACGCCGCGCTCGTGGGCGTGGTCGAGGGCCCTGGCGGTCTGGGCGATCACGTCGGCGGTCTTCGCCAAGTCGAGCCGGCCGTCGTTGAGGAGGTGCTTGAGGTCGTGGTGGGCGCGGGGCATGACCAGGTACAGGAGGCGGCCGTTCTCGGCGGCGGCCGTGATGACGTACATGATGTTGGGGTGTTCGAGGCTCGCCATGAGCTGGATTTCGCGCAGGAACCGCTTGCGGTAGACCGGGTGCTGCGCGAGGTAGTCGGCCATGATCTTGACGGCCACTTTGCGGTGGTGCAGCTTGCTGTCGGTGGCCAGGAAGACCTGGCTCATGTTGGTCGCGTTGATGGGTTCGGGGTCGAGGAGGTATCCCGGGAGCTGCTCGGCGAGCTCGTCGCGGGGAGGGAATGGAGAGGCGGTGTCGTCCATCTCGGCTGGAACCTTCGCGATCGGGGTTACAGAAGGGCAGTGAATGCCGAACACGGTCGAAACCGGTTCCCCCCGGAGCAAGAACCATGAAACCAAATGAACCTGGGCGAAGGCAAGCCGCATAGGCGAAAAAGGGGAGGCCTCCGGTGCCGGGAGGCCTCCCCTTCGCTCGTGCCCGCCGTTACTCGGCGGGAGTCTTGCCGTACTTCTTGTAGAACTTGGCGACACGGCCTTCGTCATCCAGGACACGGCTCTTGCCGGTCCAGAACGGGTGCGAGGCCGATGAGATCTGGACGTCGATCACCGGGTAGGTCTTGCCGTCCTCCCACTCGACGGTCTCGGCCGAGCCGACCGTCGACCGGGTGAGGAAGGCGAAGTCCGCGGCGCGGTCGCGGAAGACGACGTAGTCGTATTTCGGGTGAATACCTTGCTTCATTCCTGGTTCCTCTCCTTGCTTTCGAAACAACCTTCGAAGGGGTCGGGGTATTCCCGCCAGGCGGCGGCGCCTTCGGCCACTTCGGCGTCGGTGAGCAGGCAGGCGTCGAGCACGGCGGTGAGCTCGTCGGCCTCGAAGTGGATACCCACGAACGCGAGCTGAATCCCGCGGTCGCCGAAGTCCGCGTCCCAGTGCAGGTCGGCGTTGACGCGGCGCTCGGGACTGGACTCCTCCCACTCCTCGTCGGGGGTGGCCGCGAGCCAGCGCCCCAGGTCGCCCATGGAGACGCCGCCGCCGCTGGACTCCCAGGCCACGATCGTGTCGGGCTGCCCGGCGAGCCACAGGTGGCCGCGTCCGCGGAGGGTGCGGCCGGCGAGGGCCGGGAGGGCCTGGTGGAAGCGCTCGGGGTGGAAGGGCCTGCGGGCGCGGTAGACGGTGGCGACGACGCCGCAGTCGGGTTCGGGCTCGTGGCATCCGACGGCGTAGCCCTCGAGGGCGCGGCCGTGCGGTTCGGGTGCTTCGGGGTCGAAGCGTCCGCTGCGGCGGATGCGGGCGGACAGCCAGGCGGGCTCGGGAAGGTCGAGCACGAGGTGGCGGGCCCACGGGTTGAGGCGCTGGAGCAGCACTGAGAGGCGGGTGTGCTCGTAGTCGAGCTCGGATTCCGGGGCCCAGAGGAGCACGGTGTCGGCGAATTCGATCTGGCGGGCGGCCACTTCGGAGACGGAGCGGGTGTCGTCGTCGGCGGCCTGGAGGCTGCGGTCGGCGAGGTCCTGGTCGGAGTCGAGTGTTTCGAGGAGGCTGCCGGGGTCGCAGACGGCGACGACGGAGTCGATGCGGATCGCGTCGGAGACGGGCGCGCCGTCGACGTGGCACCAGCCGCAGGCGGTGGTGACGGCCTCGGGCTCCATGGAGGGCGGGAGGACGAGGGCGAGGTCCGCGGCGGGTCGGGCGCGGGCGAGGCGCACGAGGGCCGGGAGGAGGTCTTCGCGGATGGTGCAGTTGATGCAGCCGTGCTCGAGGGTGACGCGCTCGTCTTCGATGGGGCCGCGTCCGTCGTGCACGAGGCGGCGGACGGTGCCGTTGTCGAGGAGTTCGGCGAGGTCGTAGGTGACGACCAGGAGGCTCGGGTCGGCGAGGGTGAGCAGGTCGGCGGCCTCGCGGGTCGCCTTGGGGGCGAAGCCGGTCAGGAGTGTCAGCGCCGGCCGGAGGTCGGCCGGTGACACAGAGGAACCGGGTTGGGCGAGCTGGCTCATGAGGCCTCCGATCTATTTGAAAACGATTGTCATTATACTAGCGTTCGCGAGAGGAGGACCGACCGTGTCCAGAACATGCGAGGTGACCGGCGCCGGGCCCGGCTTCGGCAACAACGTGCCGTGGTCGAAGAAGAAGACCAGGCGCAAGTGGAACGTCAACCTGCAGAGCAAGCGGTACTACCTGCCCAGCGAGGGCCGGCACGTGCGGCTTCGGGTGTCCGCCAAGGGCATCAAGGTGATCGACCGCGACGGGATCGAGTCCGTCGTGGCGCGGCTGCGCGCCGAGGGGAAGAAGGTCTAGATGGCGAGCAAGAGCACCGATGTGCGGCCCGTGATCAAGCTGCGGTCGACCGCGGGGACCGGCTACACGTACGTGACCCGCAAGAACCGCCGCAACGACCCGGACCGCATGGTCCTGAAGAAGTACGACCCAGTCGTGCGCAAGCACGTCGAGTTCAGAGAGGAGCGGTAGTGGCAAAGAAGAGCATGATCGCCAAGCAGCAGCGGCGGGAGGTGCTCGTCGAGCGCCACCGCGAGCAGCGCGCCGAGCTGAAGCGGCTCGTCGCCCACCCGGGCACCGACCCCGAGGTCCGCGCGGCCGCGGTGGTGAAGCTGCAGAAGCTGCCGCGGGACTCCTCGGCCACGCGGCTGCGCAACCGGGACGTCGTGGACGGGCGCCCGCGCGGGTTCAACCGCAGGTTCGGACTGTCGCGTGTCCGACTCAGGGAGATGGCCCACCGGGGCGAATTGCCCGGAGTGCGAAAAGCGTCCTGGTAGTAATTCACCGCACACCGGTCAAATGCCGTACCAGGTCGGCGCCCTCTTGCGACACCGTGGAATGAAAGCGTTATACGACTGTCGCAAGGGGGCGCTAGTCTGGGCATTGCGAGTGCGCTGTGAGACTGCTCTCAAGCCCGGAACCATGTGAGCTCCTCCTGCGTTTGACTCGATGAACGAAGGAGTCTAAGAGCGATGGCCCAGCAATTGGAGACCGCCCCGACAGCGACGCCGGCAGAGGCGACCGAGCCCAACCCGCTCGCCGCGACCGCCGCCGCCGACGTGCCCGCCAGCCCCGCCGCCCTGTGGGCGTCGGAGAGCCGTGCGAACTACTCCATCACCCACACCGACCAGGCCGAGCACGCCTGGATCGACTGCGGCTGCGTCATCCACAGCGAATAGCGCGCCCGCCGCTCCCTGAATCGCAGAGGCCCTACGCCTCCACCTCGATGAGCGAGCGGCAGCGGTCCTCGAACATCTCGTAGCCGGCGTCGATCGAGAAGCCGGCCTCGAAGTCGAACGCCGCGTACAGCCCGTTCACCCAGATGGGGCAGCTCACCAGCGCCGAGCGCGTCTCGCCGTCCTCGGTGATCTCGACCTGCACCCGGGCCTCGCCCGGCAGTGACGAATCGAGGCCGAAGCCCGCGCCGTGCTCGTACCAGAGCCGTTCGGAGCGCACCTCGGGATAGGTCGCGACCTGCCACTGCGCGCCGGGCGCGAGTGCCACGTCGCGCGCGGGGTCCTCGGGGAACTTGAACGGGCAGCCCTCCGCGGCCGGGTCGGCGGCGCAGCCGTCGTAGAACTCCCGCAGGGCCGCGTTCACCGCGTCCTCGCCCTCCTGGGAGACCACCACCCACGGCGACGGTATCCACTCGTCGACGATGCCGGACTCGATCTGGAGGAACTTGCTGCCGAGCACCAGCATCGAGCCGCCGTCCTCGAACTCCATGGTGGACGGCATGTCCGGGTAGAACTCGTAGTACCCGGGCAGGAGCATGAGGTACGTCGGATGCCCCTGCAGGTCGATGTCGAGCCTGACGCCGTTCAGGTCGAGGTAGTCGAAGGTCCCGTAGGCCTCGTGCTCGGTCATGGCCCCTTGGATCTCGGCCTCGCCGCGGTCGATGATCACGTGGTAGCGGTGGCCGACGAGGGCATCGTCCGGGCCCTCGATCTCGGCGTAGACCTCGGCCTTGGCCTGGCCGTCGCCGAGGTCGGTGTACGCGACCTGGGCGACCTGGGTGATCTCCCAGCGCGCATCGAGCGCCTCGGGCACCAGGTACTCGCCTTCGGCGCCCTTCTGGTCGGTGAAGGCGAGCGCACCCTCCACATCGCCGTCGTGGACCGCTTCGAGGAATCCGGTGACAGTGGACTCGGCGAGCGGCCGGTGCAGCGGGGACCACTTGACGACCGTGACCACGGTGGCGGCCAGCGCGATCGCGATGGCCGCGTACGCCAAGGCGGCGTTGGGTATCCGCAGAAAACGGCGGGGTGGCGAGGGGGCGGGTTCGGGCTCCGGATCGGCTTGGCCGACGGCGCCCAGATCGATCATGTGCTCCTCGCCCCACCGCTGCGGAGAGGCGGATTCCGACACCCTCGCTCCCATGGCTCGACTGCTACCGTTGCTGTGAAAGTGTAGCGGCCTCAGCTAGGAATCCCATGCCCTCGAACCGGTGGCCCAGGCGTCTCGCCCGCGCGGTGCGGGACCAGGTGGGCCATGCCCACATGCGGGCGGAGCTCCTGCCGAGCCTGCCGTTCGTGATCGCGCTCGTCGTGTCGGCGGTGGCGCTGGTGGCCGCGGTCGAGCACCGCCCGGGGACGGACGCGAAGGTCGCCTCGGTCGACGAGCAGACCTCCGCGGACCCCGGGGAGTACACCGACGAGCCGGCGATGGTCGAGGAGGAGGTCGAGCTCGAGATCGTCGAGCACGGCTTCAGCAAGATCGTCGACCAGTGGGGTGCGGAGCAGGTGCTCGTCGCCGTGGTGGTGCGCAATCCGCACGACGGCGAGCTGGTGCCGGGGTCGCTGTCGATCCGGACCGAGACCAAGCGCGGCTACCCGGTCAATCTGGACACGATGTACCTCGGTTCGATCCCGCCGCATTCGACGGCCGCGCTCGGCTACGTGATGGCCGTCGACGTGACCGGGGTCGATGTGGAGAAGCTGTCGCTGGAGCAGGAGGAGCCGGCGATCCTCTACCCCGCGGACTACCTGGACGGCGTGGAGGGCGCGGAGTGGTTCGAGATGGGGGCGCTGCCGGCGTTCGCGTTCACCGGGCTCGAGCCGATGGCGAGTCCGGACGGGTACCGGGTGCACTTCCGCGCCGAGACCGCGGAGGAGACGGACGCGCAGATCGCGGTGCTCTTCCGCGACGGCGACGGCGAGCTGCTCGGCGGGCTCCCGGCCGGCAGCGACTCGGAGTTCTACACAGGCGCGTTCCGGACGTTCCCTGAGGGCGAGTCGGACCAGTACGTGGATGTGGCGGCGCAGTGGATACCCGAAGGGGCCGACCTCGATCGGATCGAGATCGGCCCCAGCAGGTACTGACGGCTTACAGGCGTTCCAGAAGGAACCGTTCGACCTGGTCGATGGCGACGCGCTCCTGCTTCATCGAGTCGCGGTCGCGGATCGTCACGGCCTGGTCTTCGAGGGTGTCGAAGTCGACGGTGATGCAGTACGGCGTGCCGATCTCGTCGGCGCGGCGGTAGCGGCGGCCGATCGCGCCGGCGTCGTCGAAGTCGACGTTCCAGCGCTTGCGCAGGGTCGCGGCCAGGTCCTTCGCCTTCGGCGAGAGGTCCTCGTTGCGGCTCAGCGGCAGCACCGCGGCCTTGACCGGCGCCAGGCGCGGGTCGAAGCGGAGCACGGTGCGCTTGTCGACGCCGCCCTTGGTGTTCGGGGCCTCGTCCACGTCGTAGGCCTCGATGAGGAAGGCCAGCACCGAGCGGGTCAGGCCCGCCGCCGGCTCGATCACGTACGGGGTCCAGCGCTCGCCCTTGGCCTGGTCGAAGTACGACAGGTCGGCGCCCGAGTGCTTCGAGTGGGTCGAGAGGTCGAAGTCGGTGCGGTTGGCGATGCCCTCGAGCTCGCCGAACTCGCTGCCGGCGAAGTTGAACTTGTACTCGATGTCGACGGTGCGCTTGGAGTAGTGGGAGAGCTTGTCCTTCGGGTGCTCGTAGCGCCGCAGGTTCGCCTCCTTGAGGCCGAGGTCGACGTACCAGTCCCAGCGGGTCTGCAGCCAGTACTCGTGCCATTCCTCGTCGGTGCCCGGCTCGACGAAGAACTCCATCTCCATCTGCTCGAACTCGCGGGTGCGGAAGATGAAGTTGCCCGGCGTGATCTCGTTGCGGAAGGACTTGCCGGTCTGCGCGATGCCGAACGGGGGCTTGCGGCGGGACGCGGTCATGACGTTCGTGAAGTTCACGAAGATGCCCTGGGCGGTCTCGGGGCGCAGGTAGTGCGTGTTCTCGGTGTCCTCGGTGGCGCCGAGGAAGGTCTTCATCATCCCGTTGAACATGCGCGGCTCGGTGAAGGAGCCGCGGGCGCCGCAGTGCGGGCAGGTGAGGTCGGCGAGGCCGTTCTCGGGCTCGCGGCCGTCGTGCTTCTCCTGGTACGCCTCGATGAGGTGGTCCGCGCGGTAGCGCTTGTGGCAGGACTGGCACTCGGTGAGCGGGTCCGTGAACTCCTCGAGGTGCCCGGAGGCGACCCACACCTGCGGGTTGAGGACGACGGCGGAGTCGAGGCCGACCACGTCGTCGCGCTCGCGCACCATCGCGTTCCACCATTCGCGGCGGATGTTCTCCTTCAGCTCCACGCCGAGCGGGCCGTAGTCCCAAGCGGAGCGGGTGCCTCCGTAGATCTCGGAACTGGGGAAGACGAAGCCGCGGCGTTTGGACAGGCTGATGAGCGCTTCGGTGCGATCTTGGGACACGATGATTCCTCTCGATCCGGCTGGCGGTCGGTGAGACTGCGGATGATTGCTCTCGGTTGAGATCCTCTGGACAGACTGCCCAGGCGGCGGATACCCGGTCAACCCAGTTTCGCTGCTGAGTCGTGCCCGAGACGCACGTCAAGTACGGTCCGCCAGTGAGCAAGCGTACCTCGCAGCAGACCTGGGACTCGCCGCGGCCCGCTCGGCGGGTCACCGCCTCACAGCGCCCCGCTCAAGCCCCCTCGGCGGGGTTCGCGGGCCGTAAATCGGCGCCCGGCACCTGCCGCAGGTCCGCCAGGTGCCCCTCGAAACCCTCCCTGGCCTCGGCGGACTCCGGCGCGGTGAGCCAGGTCAGGGCGTCCTCCCCCACCTCGATCGCGCCCTGCGTGTCGCCGAGCTCGGCGAGCAGCCACATGGTCTGGTGCGCGGTCAGGCTCGCCCGCTCCAGCAGCAGCGGGCCCTCCCGGAACACGGCCAGCGCGCGGCGCTGGAGGTCGAGCACCGGCTCGGCCTCATCGCGGCGCAGGCCCTGCTCGCCCGCCTGGCTCTCCAGGAACTGGAAGGTCAGCTGGGCATGCTGGCGGTAGGTCTCGCCGAGCTCGAAGCGGGCGGCCTCGCGCAGCGTCTCGGGCGCTTCGGGGTCGGCGCGCACCGTGTGCAGGCGCGCGGCGATCTGCGCCATCGTCTGGAGCCCCTCGCCGAACGCGGCGTCGCCCAGGATGGTGCGCAGGAGCCACGCGCGGGAGCGGCTGACGCGGGTCCAGCAGGCGAGGTCGCCCACGGCGTCGGCGGCCTCGATCGCGCGGGTGTACACCTCGAGGGCGTGGTCGTGCTCGCCGAGCTTCTGGAGGAGCTCCCCGGTGAGGAACAGCGTGTCGGCGTACAGGTTGACGAGGTAGTCCTCCTCGGCGGACTCCATGAGCGCGAGGGCCGCGAGGCCGTGCTCGACGCCCTGGCGGGTGTCGCCCTGGCGGTCGTAGGACTCGGCAAGGTTGAAGCGCACGTTGCAGATCCGCCAGAGCTCGTGGCCCGGGAGGTCTTCGAGGGCGGCTTCCAGGAGCGGCACGGCCTCGGCGCGGCGGTCGAGTTCGACCAGGGCCACGCCCATGAGGTGGCGGGCGACGGCGGCCGGGACGGTCATGCCGACGGCGTCGCAGTGGACGGAGGCCGCCAGCGCGTGCTCGTACGTGGCGTTGTGGTCGGCGGCGCGCATCGTGAACTCGGCCGCCTGGAGGTGGAGCTTCGCGGCGACGGTGTGGGAGGGTTCGCCGCCGAGCGCGGCGAGGCCTTCACGGCAGATGGCAAGGGCCGCTTCGTAATCGCCGGTGAGGCCGACCTGGTCGGCGAGGTCGGCGCTGGCGCGGGCGACGGCCCAGCCGGCGCCGGCGGCGCGGGCCAGCTCGATCTGGGCGGCCAGGAGCGCGGTCTTCGCGGCCGGTTCGGGTTCGAGGCGGGCACGCAGGTCGAGGAGGTCGCAGCGGCGGATGAGCGCGTACCGCCGGTCGGGGAAGGCCGCGAGTTCGGCTTCGAGGGCGCGGGCGCGCTCGTCGAGGTCGGCCGGGAGCAGGTCGGGCCTGGCGGTGGCGGCGAGGTACTCGGCGCGCATGGCGAGGACCTGGCTGGTGTGGAAGCTGCGGTCGTCGATGCGCTGCTCCGCGTTCAAGGTGCGGGCGGTGGCGGTGATGCGGGCCGCGCCGTCGCCGATGGCCTCGGGTTCGGCGTCGGAGCGGTGGATGAGGAGGAAGGACTCGGCGACGAGCGCGCGGCCGGGCTGGCCCGCGAGGCCGAAGAGCTCGATGGCGCGGGTGAGCCCGGCGGCGACGGTCGCGGGCTCGTCGGACTGGGCGGATTCGGCGTGGGCGATCTCGGCGCGGTGCTCGGGGATGAGCTCGATGCCGAGCGCGTCCGCGAGGGCGCCGACGCGCAGCCAGGCCTTCCACGTGTCGGGCGAGCAGTCGTCGTACGCGGCGTACGCGGCGTCGATGGCGGCGTCGAGGTCGGGGCCCTGGACCTCCTCGGGGGCGAGCGGCGGCGCGGCCGGCTCGGGCTTGGGCTCCTTGAGGCCCAGGTGGACCGGCTTGTCGTAGGGGGTGGATTCGATGACGCAGGCGGACATCCGGGAGTGGTGGTCGTTGCCGTTGCGGGCGTCGAAGCGGGCGCAGATCGCGGCCCGCTCGGCCTCGGCCCAGTCGTGGAGGGCCGCCGCAGTCCACTCGGTGCCGGTAGGCCCGGGCATCGCAGTGCCGGCGAGGCCGAGCGCGGTGAGGCGCCGGCAGGTGAGGACGGTGACCTCCATGAGGCGCTGGCGGTCGCGCACGCCCAGGTCGAGGTCGAAGAAGCGGGCGTGGTCGGCGAGGATCTCGACGGCGCGGTGCTCGTTGCCGGTGAGGGCGCAGAACTCGACGTGCAGCGCCACCATCGGCACCATGTCCTCCTTGCCCTTGCACATCGGGTAGCCGCGCAGGTGGTTGGCGCGGGCCTCGTCGATGCGGCCGAGCTCGACCAGGGGCAGGAGGGAGAGCGCGAGCCCGTAGTGGGGTTCGTGGGCGCAGGTCTGCTCGCCGGAAAGCACCGGTTCGAGCATCTCCATCGCGGCGTCGGCGGCGTCCTCCTCGGCGTAGAACACGATGGTGGCCAGCGCGGTGTACTGGCAGGCGGTGCAGTCGGACATCTCGTCCTCCTCGGCTTCGCCGAGGGCTTCGATGGCGGCGGCGACCCGGTCGTAGTCGCCCACGTGGTAGGCCAGCTGCATCTCGTAGGCGGACGGGGCGTGCATGGAGTAGCCGGCCTCGCGGTAGCGGCGGCGCATCTCCTCGAGCCAGTGCTCGATGGATTCGAGCGGCACGTCGGGCTGCTCGATCATCGTGTCGACGATCCACTTGAACGTCCAGTACAGGGAGCGCGTCAGGTAGGCGTCGAAGTGCTCGGGCTTGGAGTCGAAGTTGCGCAGGAGCCGCGCGAAGGGGACGAGGAGGCGGGTGGAGTCGCGCGAGAACTCGTAGGCGTCGACCAGGCCGTTGAGGGCGTAGTTCTGCAGTTCGGGGTCGCCTACGGCGTCGGCGGCCTCGACCGCCCGCTCGAGGGCCGCGACCTTCGCCTCACTGGCCTCTTCGAAGCGGGCCTCGTTGAGCAGTCGCCAGATCTCGTCGGGGTCGGGAGTGGCCATACCAGTCCTTAAATGTCCTATGTGAGGAGTGAGCCGCGGGGTCGAGCGATGGGGACGGCTCAGTCCTGGGTGAGGTGTTCCAGCAGGTTCATGAAGGAACGGTTGAGGAGTGCGGTGTCGGCGCTGCGCAGCGGCCGGTGGCTCATCAGGAGCGCCTGGCCGTACAGGGATTCGACCGCGGTGCCCGCGAGCTGGGGGTCGCCGATGGCGCTGACGCGGCGGACGGTGGGGTTGCGGTGGTTGAGCACGAGCTGCGCGCGCGGCGCGTGCTGCTTGATGGAGGCGAGGATACCGCCCCAGAGGTCGTCGGCCTCGGCCTCGGCTTCGGCCCGCTGGCGTTCGCGGCGGGACTCGCGGTCGTCGAGGAGCAGCGCGGGCACCGAGACGGGGTTGAACTCGCGCACGACCACGTCGACGTCGACGGCGTCGAGGCGGGCGCGGGCGGCGTTGAGGAACGAGGCCAGGGCGAGCTCGGTGCCGGCGTCGACCGGGTCGAGGCTCGCCGAGATCACCCCCGGTTGCAGCTGCTCGACCTTGACCTGCGGGTCGAGGCGCGGCAGGGCCTGCACGAGCTCCGCGTCGTAGGTATAGCCGCCGTTGACCACCCCGATGCCCTGCGCGGCGGCGATCGGGGCGACCTGCCGGTACTCGTCCACACTGGAGGCCAGGTAGATCGGCTGGAAGGCACGGGCGAAGTCGGGGAGGCTCGTGTGCCCGGCGGTGGTCTCGAACCGCAGCCACGGCAGCATCGCCGCGAGCAGTTCCATGTCGTGGCGGGCGAGGGCCTTCACGCCGAGCTCGTGCACGGCGAGGAAGGACTCGAGGCGGTGGGGGTCCTCGGCGGCGAGGCGGGAGATCCACTCGCGGATCTGCGCGCCGATCGCGTCCCGGGCGACCGCGAGCGCCTCGTCGTCGTAGAGCGATTCGCGGGAGGCCGTGGGGCGCAAGGCGTCGGTGTCGATCACGCAGCGGACGAAGAACGCCCACTCGGGGACCAGGTTGTCCGCGGTGTCGGTCAGGAGCATCCGCTTGAGGTGCACGCGGTGCGCCGGGCGGGTCGAGGGCGAGGTGGCGTGCGGGAGGACGAACGCCACGCCCTTGATGCCGGCGAGCGGCACGTCGAGGTCGATCACGTCCAGCGGCGGGAAGCCCAGCACCTGCTCGCAGTAGGTGTTGAGGGCGAGGCGGCGGGCCGTCGGGGTCGGGTGCGCCCGTTCCCACAGCGGCGGCGTGTCGGTGATCTCGACCGGCGTGCCGCCGTCGGAGACGGTGATGCGCACCGGCAGCAGCGACCCGTACTCGCGGGCGAGGTCGGCGACCCGCTCGGGCCGCAGCCAGTCCTCGCCGCGGCGGGCCTCGAGCTGCACCGTGGTGCCCGGCTCGGGGTGCTCGCCGAGCGGCACCTCCGTCACGGTGTACGAGCCGTCGTCGCGGGCGGTCCACCGGACCACCGGCGCGGCAGGGTCCTTCGCCGAACGCGAGGTCACCGTGATGGCCGAGGCCACGGTGAAGCACGCGAGCAGGCCGATCCCGAACTGGCCCAAGAAGTCTCGGCGCGCGCCCTCGATCTCCTCGTCCCGTTTGGAGGAGCCGCCGATGGTCGCGAGCAGCTTGTGGACCTCTTCGATCGTCAGGCCCACACCGGGATCGGTGATCCGCAGCCGCCTGCCGTCGGCGACGATCGCGACATGCTGCTCCCCCGGCGCGAAGCCCGGCTCGGCCTGGGCGCGGGCGGTGACCGCGTCGACCGCGTTCTGCAGCAGCTCGCGCACGTAGACCTTCGGCGAGGAGTACAGGTGGTGGGACAAGAGGTCCACCAGGCCGCGCAGGTCCACTTGGAAGGTATGGAAAGTGGGCGTCGTCTCAGCCACAGCGCGTCCTGCTTCACTCGGAGGTCATTCGGCGTCAGTCAGACTAGCAAACCGCCGCATCGCGGGAACGCGTGAAAAGGACCCTCAGGACGAACCGGGACGCGCCGCGCTCGCGGCCCTTCGGAGCCGCCCGAAACCACCCGAACCGGCCCGCACCGCCCGGATCGGCACGGTTCACATGGTCACGATCCGGTATGGTGACCGCTACCAAAGCCCCAGAAGCCAAGAGGAACGCGCCCCCATGACGATGCCGCCCCCGCCCCCGGACCGGATGCACCTCCAGTACCAGCCCGTCCCACCGCCACCACCGCAGCAGATGGGCCCGGGCGGCGCCTACGGCCCGGCGCAGTACTCCCCCGAGCAACCGGTCCCTGGCCAGATGCCCGTCGGCCTGTCGATAAGCAAGCCCGGCACGATCACCGGCATCCAGGTCATCCTCTACATCTTCCTGGCCGTCAGCGCGGTCGGGAACGTCTTCTCGGTCATGAGCATGGTCGAGTTCTTCAACCCGTTCAGCCTCATCGGCCTCGCGTTCGCCGTGTACTCGGCGATCCAGTCGCTCGCCAGCGGCGTGCAGATCGCGCGCGGCAAGCGCTGGGCGTGGATCTGGTCGCTCGTCAGCGCGATCCTGGGCCTCGCGTTGAGCCTCACCGGGTTCGTCTACGGCGTCATCATGTTCGACTCGGGCGGCGACATGATGCTCACCATCGCCGCGGTGCTCGTAGGCCTCTACGGAACGCTCCTCATTCTGCTCTGCACCAAGTCCGCTCGGCAGTGGATCCTCATGCACCGCATCCAGAGAGGCGAGGTGCAGATGCCCGGCGCGGGCATGGGCGGGATGGCGCCCATGGGCGGCGTGGCCCAGCAGGGGCCGGCGGCGCAGGAGCGGCCGGAGGCACGGCCGGGCTCCGCCACCTTCTCCGCCATCGTGTTCGGCCTCCTCGCGGCCCTCCTCGCCTGGGAGTCCTACACGATCGTGAGCGACACGCTCGAATCCATGCGGTGGGCCGAGGAGAACGGCTTCGACGGCGGTCAGGGGCTCTTCGGGCGCCTCTTCTATGGAGCGTTCCCGCAGTTCGGGCATTTCCTCGCCGCCTACCTGGTGTTCCTCCTGTGCGCCGTCATCACCGCACTGCTGGTCCTCAAGGGCAAGTTCGGCGGCAGGGTGTTCGGGCTCATCTGGTCCCCGCTCGCGGTCGCGGTCATCGGCTACGCGGTCGTGTTCGTCTACGACTACTTCCGCCTGTACCCGCCGATCGGCCCCAACCCGCTGAGGAGCATCCTGATCGTGACCGCGGCGATGGCCGTCCTGGCGGTCGTCGCCTTCATAACGCTGCTCATCCCCAGTGTCAAGGCCTGGACGCCCCCCGCCCCCTCGGCCCCGCTCATCATGATGGTCCCCATGGGACAGCCGCAGGCACACCAGCAGCCCGGCCCGTACGGCCAGCCGCAAAGCGGCTACCCGCAGCAGCAGCCCCAGCAGGGGTACCAGCAGCAACCGCCGTACCCGCCCCAGTACTGATCCCCAAGGCAGGCAATGTCCTACAACCAGCTCCCGCCTCCCCCGCCCGACCGCGTCGGGATGCAGCCCGGCGGTCCGTACGGCGGGCCGCAGCTCGCCGGGCCCGGCGGCGCGTACGGGCCCGTCGACACCCCGATCGGCCAGCCGGTACCCGGTCAACTGCCGCCGCCCGAGATGACGATGGCGAAGCCCCGGAGCATCCTCGGCATCCAGGTGATCCTGTGGATCTTCGCGGCCCTCGCCGCGATCGCCGACCTGTTCTCGGCGATGAACGCGATCGAGTACGAGAACCCGCTCGCCCTCATCGGCCTGGCGTTCGCCGTGTACTCGACGATCCAGTCGATGATCACGCCCGTGCAGATCACCCGCGGCAAGCGCTGGGCGTGGATCTGGGCGCTGGTGAGCGCCATCCTCGGCCTCGCGATCGCCGCCTTCGCGATCGTGTTCGGGCTGAGCGTCATCGAGGTGACGCCGGTCCCGGTGCTCATCGGGGTGGTGCTCGGCGGCCTCTACCTGACCCTCACGATCCTGCTGAGCTCCAAGTCGGCGCGCGCGTGGATCCTCATGCACCGCATCCAAAGAGGCGAGGTGCCGGTCCACGGCACGCCGGGGCCGGGCATGGTGCCGGTGGCGGTCGAGGTCGAGACCGACCGGCCGGACACGAAACCCGGTTCGGTCACCGCGGTGCAGCTCATGCTCTGGGCGGTGGCCCTGTCGCTGCTGGTGTGGATACCGGTGCTCCTGGCCTGGCATCGTGCCGACGAGATCAGCTTCGGCGGTCCGGGCGGCTACAGCCCCTCGCTGGAGGAGTTCATGGTCTCCGACTTCGGCGTGGCCGCGCTGTGGGCCTTGATCGGTGTGGTCGTCCTGTCGGTCCTGGCGGTCATCTCGGCGGTCGGACTCCAGCGCGGCCGCTTCTGGGCCCGGGTCTTCAGTGCGGTCTGGGGCGGGCTGGCCGCGGTCGGCGCACTGGTCTGGTTCGCCCCTTCGGCGATCCTCGCCGCGCTGGCGATCGACGCGCCGGATCCGGACGACATCACCGGGCAGCGGGTCAACGTCGCCATGGCCGCGGTAGCGCTCGCGGCCTTCGTGCTGGCACTTTGGGCGTTCATCCTGCTGTTCAAGCAGGGTGTCCGCAGTTGGACCTCGGGCACGACGACGATCGTGGAATACCGGCCGGTGGGCGGCGGCGCGCCGCAGGCCGGTATGCCGCAGGGAGCGCCCGTCGGTCCGCCGCCGGGATACGCACCGCAGCCGGGAATCCAAGCGCCGCAAGGCCCTTCGCAGCAGCAGGGCCCGTACGGCCAGCAGCCGCAGCCCGGGTACCAGCCGCCTCAGCAGCAGTACCCGCCGCAGCAACCGCCTTACGGGGGCGGGTACTAGACCCGGTCCTAGACGGTCACCGATCTCCAGCCGCACACGCTCGTGTCGAGGCTCTCGGAGGTCTGCTCGACGGGGATGACCAGTTCGATCGCGGAGCCGTCGTCGAACTCGACCGTGACATTGCCGGTGGTGGGGTTCATGGACTGGACCTCGGCGCCCGCGGCGTCCCAGGCGTCCCATTCGTCCGTGTACTCCTCGACCGGGCGCTCGCGGTAGGAGTCGCAGAGCATCGCGTAGGCGGAGTCCCAGTCGTCCTCGGCGATCGCGCCGATGAAGTCCTCGGCAGTGTCCTCGACCTTGTCGGCGATCGAGTTCATGTACACGAACACGGCGGCGAAGACGGCGACGACGACGAGGATGACGCCCAGCGTGCCGCCGCCGATGCCGAGGCCGAGCTTCAGGCCGAAGAACCGGGAGCGCCCGGTCGGCGGGGCCGCGAACGGGACCGGCACGCCGGTGGGCGGCGGCGGGCTCGAAGGAACCGGCGCGGGCTCGACCTCTTTGGTGGTGGGCGGGAGCGCGAGCGTCTGCTCGGTCTCGGGCGAGAGCGCGACGGGCGCGCCCGGTTCGGGCGACACCGGCTCGGGGACGGAGGGTTCGGGCGCCATCGGGATCGGGGGCGCGCCGGACTCGGGTGCGATCTGCGCGGGAGCGGACGGCTCGGCCACGGGCGCGACGGTCGTGTGCGGCTCGGCCTGCAGCGGCTCGCGCGATGGCGACCACTCCGGTTCGGGTGCGGGCGAGGCGGTCTCGGTCGGCAGCGGCGGCGTCGGTTCCAGGGGGATGGGTTCGACCGGGACCGACATCGGCACCGGTTCGGGCGGCGAGGCTTCCGCGGCGGCCGGTTCCTGCGCGGGGGACGCGGCGTCGGGTTCGCGGTGCTGTTCGGGCCCTTCGGGGTTCGGCCGGTCGGTCATCGGGCGGTCTCCCGGCGGGGGCGGTCGTCAGCGGGCCTTGCGGGGTCGGCCGCGCGGTCGGAGCCGGTGCGCCGCGGTTCGCCGCCGGGCTCGCATTCGGCGAGCACCTCGAAGCCGGAGGCCTCTGGCAGGGCGCGGGAGAGGAGCGGAGTGGCCATCTTCACCTGGAAGTCGGAGAGCGCCCGGCGGTAGGAGCCGACGTCGTTCCATTCGGTCCAGAGCATCCAGGTGGCGTCCTCGCCGTCAGTGAAGGAGTCGAGCGCGCGGCCCAGGCCGCCGCGTTCGTAGCCCCCGCAGGAGGCCAGCGCCGCGAGCGCGCCCTCGGCGTCGCGGGCGAAGGCCTCCGTCTCGCCTTCGGTTACGGCGAAACGATATACAACCAGCACGGAGCCACCCTACTGTGCTTTGAACGAGCGTGAGCACTCGGCGCAGAGGCCGTGGAGTTCGAGCGTGTGTCCGACCTCGGTGAAGCCGTGGTCGGCCGCGACCTTGTTGGCCCAGCGCTCGACGGTGGGCCCGGCGACCTCCACGGTCTTGCCGCACGAGCGGCACACGAGATGGTGGTGGTGCTCCTCGGCCGAGCAGAGGCGGTAGAGGTGGTCGCCGCCGGGCAGGCGCATGACGTCGACGATGTCGGCCTCGGCGAAGGCCTGGAGGGTCCGGTAGACGGTGGTGAGACCGATCTTGGACCCGGCCTCGCGGAGGATCGCGTGGACGTCCTGGGCGGAGCGGAACGCGTCGTCGTGCTCGAGCAGTTCGAGGATCGCGGTCCGCTGCTTGGTGGAGCGGGCCATGTTCTCGGCCGGAGGCTTGGTGGCCACTAGCGTTCCTCTCGGGCGTGGTGGACGGCGTCGGTGACGATGTGCGCGATGTGGTCGTCGATGAGCGAATAGGAGATCTCACGGCCCGACCTGGTGCCGCGCACGATACCCGCTCCCCGGAGCACCCGCAAATGCTGGGAGACGAGCGGCTGGGTGACGCCCAGGGTCTCCACGATCTGGTGGACGTACTTCGGCCCGGCGGCCAGCTCCATGACGATCGCGATCCGCAGCGGGGCGGCGAGGGCGCGCAGGAGCTCCCCCGCCGCCTCATAGTCGGCTGGGGTGGATTCTTCGGCTAGCTCGAGCTCGTGGCGCACACTGCAAAAATATCGCGTCCCGGGGCCGTCGGAGGGCCCAGGTGGCGCGGGTCCCGCTCCGGTCATGCGTTCGCGGCGGGCAGTTCGACCTCGAGCGGCTCGCCTTCGGGCGGGAGATGCCCGCGGCGCACGCGCCGGACCCGGCGCACGACGGCGGCCAGGACGGCGGTGACGACGAAGACGGCGACGCCGATGAGCACGATCGTGGAGCCGGGCGGGACGTCCTTCACGGCGGAGGCGACGACGCCCGCGCCGGCGATGAGGAAGCCGGCGGCCATCGCGGCGAACATGGTGGCCTTGAAGGAGCGCGTGAACTGCTGGACGGTGACGACGGGGATGACGAGGAGGGCGCTCACCAGGAGGAGGCCGACCGCGCGCATCGAGACCGAGACGACCACGGCGGTGGTGATGAGGAGCAGCAGGTTGAGCGCGGCGACGGGCAGGCCGGAGACGCGCGCGTACTGCTCGTCGGCGCAGATCGCGGCGAGCCAGGGCCGGAGCACGAGCATGAGGACGGCGACGATCGCGCCGCCGACCGCGATGGTCCAGACCTCGTCCCACCCGGCGGTGAGGAGCGAGCCGAACAGGTACTGCTGGAGGTTCGCGACGCCCTTGTCGGAGGCGATGCCGGTGAGGTAGACGCCGCCGGCGATGCCGCCGTAGAACATCATGGCGAGGGCGACGTCGCCGGAGGTCTTGGAGTGGCTGCGGAGGATCTCCATGACGATCGAGGCGGCGACGGTGACCGCAAGCGTCGTCCACATCGGAGCCGTGCCGGTGAGGAAGCCGATGGCGACGCCGGTGAGGGCGATGTGGCCGAGGCCGTCCCCGATGAGCGCGAGGCGCTTCTGGACGAGGAAGACGCCGACGGCGGGGGCGCAGAGCCCGACGACCAGCGCGCTGATGAGGGCGCGCTGCATGAACTCGAACTGGAAGTAGTCGAGGAGGCCGAGGTTCATTTGCCGCCCCAGAAGGGTTCGTCGGCGCTGTCGCCGTTGGCGTGCGGGTGGGCGTGCTCGTGGTGGGGGTCGGCGTGCTCGCCGACCGGGCGGGGCGGGGCGCCGTCGTGCACGACCTTGCCGTCGGCGAGGACCACGGCGCGGTCGAGCCGGTCGGTGAGCGGGCCGAGCTCGTGGGTGACGAGGAGGACCGCGCACCCGGCGTCGATGCGGTCCGAGACGACCCGCGCGAGCGCGGCCTGCGTCTCGGCGTCGACGCCCACGGTGGGCTCGTCCATGATGAGCAGGTCGGGGTCGGTGGCGAGCGCGCGGGCGATGAGGACGCGCTGCTGCTGGCCGCCGGAGAGGGTGTCGACGGAGCAGTGGGCGTGGTCGGCGAGGCCGACTTCGGCGAGGCTGCGGGGCACGGCGTCGCGGTCGGCGCGGCGCGGGGGCATGCCGAGGAACCGGTGGGCGAGGCGGCCCTGGGAGACGACCTCCGCGGCGGTCGAGGGGACGCCGGAGGCGGCGCCGGTGCGCTGGGGCACGTAGCCGATGCGCTTCCAGGCGCGGAAGCGCTTCTGCGGGGTGCCGAAGAGTTCGATCGATCCGCCGGCGAGCGGCACGAGCCCGGCGACGGCCTTGATGAGCGTGGACTTGCCGGAGCCGTTGGCGCCCATGAGGGCCACGGCCTCTCCGGGCTCGACGGCGAGGTCCACGCCGCGGACGACGGCGCGACCGCCGTAGGAGACGGTCGCACCGCTGACGTTGAGAACGGGCATTGGGCTAATGCTGCCTTATGCCGCGCCCAGAGCCGTCTGCAACGTGGCCAGGTTCTCGCGCATCACAGAGAAGTAGTCGTCGCCGGCGTCGATCTGCTCCTGGGTGAGGCCTTCGAGCGGGTTGAGGACGGCGGTCTCGGCGCCGGTCTCGTCCGCGAGCGTGTCGGCGATGTCGGGCGACACGAGGGTCTCGAAGAAGATCGTGCTGATCTGGTTCGCTTCGACGTAGTGGGCGACCTCGGCCATGTGCTGGGAGTCGGGCTCCTGGTCGGGGCTCAGGCCCGAGATGGCGATCTGGGTGAGGCCGTAGCGGTCGGCGAGGTAGCCGAACGCGGCGTGGGAGGTGACGATCGCGTCGCTGGTGCGGGCGGCGAGGGCGTCGGTGAACTCGGCGTCGAGGGCGGTGAGGTCGGTGTTGAAGGCCTCCGCGCCGGCGGTGTAGTCGGCCTGGTTGGCGTCGTCGATGCCGGCGAGGGCCTCGCCGATGGCGGTGCCGATCTGGCCGTAGCGGATCGGGTCGAGCCAGACGTGGGGGTCGACGCCTTCGAGCTCTTCGTGCTCGTGGTCGTGCTCCTCCTCGGAAGCCGTGGCCTCCTCGGTGGGCGCTTCGGAGGCCGTGGCCTCTTCGGAGTGCTCGTGGTCGTGGCCCTCTTCCGAGTGCTCCTCCTCGGCGTGGTCGTCCTCCGCGGCCTCTTCCTCGATGGCCTGCGTGTAGTCGTACTCGCTGGTCTCGACGGCGGTGAGCACGTCGAGGGACTTGTCGGGGGCGTACTGCTCCACGGCGGCGTCGAGCTCGGGGATGAAGCCTCCGAGGTAGACGACGTAGTCGGCCTGCTCGATCGCGGCGATGTCGGAGGGCGCGAGCTCGAGGTCGTGGGGCTCCTGGCCGGCGGGGGTGAGGTTGGTGACGGCGACGTGGTCGCCGCCGACGCGTTCGGTGGCGAAGGTGAGGGGGTAGAACGCGGTGACGACGTTGAGCTCGCCGTCGGCGGCGGGGTCGTCGGAGCCGGAGCCGCAGGCGGCGAGGGCGGCCGCCGCCGCGAGACCGGCGATGGGCACGAGAATGAATCGGGAACGGCGCATGGAAGCACTCTGCCCAGTCATGACAATCATTGTCAACACCTAATATGTGACCTCGGGACGGGTGCAATCCTCGCGACCTGCGGAAACGTTTCAGCGCTCACCGGATCGGCGACACTCGCCGATGACCGGCATCACTGGTATTCGTTGTCAGGGGTCGGGATGTTCGTCATCGACTCGACCTCGATGTACGGCACCAGCTCGCCGTTGATCTCGTCGCGGCCCTGGCGGGTCGTGTAGACGCCGACGACCTCGACCCACTGGTCCGGCTCCAGATTCGCGGTCACGTCGCCCTCGAAGCCGATCTTGACCGGCCGCGCGTCGGCCGCGCAGCAGGAGACGACCATGCGCGCGAGCTGCGGTTCGTCCCCTTCGTAGAGGATGAAGCCGCGCAGTTGGATGCGGTGGCCCTCGAGGGTCTCGCCCTCGTCGAAGATCGCCCGCGCGGCGTAGTCGAGCAGGGTGAGCGGCACGGGGTCCACGTCGTCGGGCAGCTCGGGGTAGGTCGAGCGGTTCTCCTCGGCGCCGACCACGGTGCCGGTGCGCTCGGCCTCGTAGGAGCCGAGCGCGTCCGGAGCCACGAGCAGCATCCCGACCACGGGCGCGAGCAGCAGCCAGGCGACCTTCGGCTCGCCGTGGCCGTGGCCGTCGTCGGCCTCCCGCTTGGCGCGGAAGGCGTTCCAGCCGGTGATCGCGGCGACCGCGAGGAGGATCACCCCGGCCGGGACGATGAGCCAGAACGCGTACGGCTTCACGTAGTTGAGGTAGTCCCCCGTCCAGGCCAGTCGCAGCATGCCGCCGCCGACCAGGAGCAGGATGATCGCCTGCGCATCGCGTCTCACAGCAGCAGGGCTCCCATCAGGACGGCCGCGAGCACGGCCGCGACGAACGCGGTCGGCGCGAAGCGGAGGGCGAACCGGCGGCCGAACGTCCCGGCCTGCATCGCCGCGAGCTTCACGTCGATGAACGGGCCCACGACCATGAACGCCAGCTTCGCGGTGGGCGAGAACTGGGTCAGCGAGGCGGCCACGAACGCGTCCGACTCCGAGCAGATCGAGACGAGCACCGCCAGGATCGCCAGCGCCAGCACCCCGAGCACGGGGTGGTCGGCGATCGGCTGGAGCCAGGTCTCGGGCACGAGTGTGTTCAAGCTCGCGGCGATGGCCGCGCCGATGACGAGGTAGCCGCCGGCGTGGAGGAAGTCGTGGCGGATCGCCGACCAGAACGCGGCCCATTTGCCGTCGTCGTGGTGGTGGTGCTTGGGCAGCTTGAGCCATTCGGTCTTGCCGAGCCGGGCCCAGAGCCAGCCGATCGTGATCGCGGCGGCGAGGGAGGCGGCGACGCGGGCGAAGACCATCTCCGGGTTGCCGGGGAAGGCGACGATGGTCGAGACGACGACGATCGGGTTGATCGCCGGGGAGGCGAGCATGAAGGTGAACGCGGCGGCGGGGGCGACGCCGCGGCGCACCAGCGCCCCGGCGACGGGCACGGAGGCGCATTCGCAGGCGGGCAGCACGGCCCCGGCGACCCCGGCGACCGGGACGGCGAGGACGGTGCGCTTGGGGACGACCTTGTGGAAGAACCCGGCGGGCACGAACGCCGCGATGGCGGCGGAGAGGACCACGCCGAGGACGAGGAACGGGAAGGCCTGCACGCAGACCGCCACGAACCGGGCGGACCAGGCCTGCGCGGCGGGCGCGGCGAAGAGCTCGGTGAGGCCGGGGCGGGCGGTGAGCCCGAAGATGAGCAGGAGCGCGAGGGCTTCGATCGAGGTCAGACCGCGGCGCCTCGCCGGCGCAGGGGTGGCCGATCTCTCGGCTGGGGTCTCGGTCTCGGCGAGTTCGGCGCTCACGCTGCCATTGTGCGGCATGGCCGCAGGTGAACGAACGCCCGCCCGACCTGACCCACCAGTACGTGAGGGTTCCGCTTTATTACTCTTGGGCGGTGCGCGTTCCCACCCTAGGTACCGACCCCAGCCGCGTCCCGGCCGCCTGCCGGTGGCTGCTGGCGAACCCGCGGTTCCAGATGGTGTCGATGGTGGTGATCCTCGTGAACGCGGCCGCGCTGGGGGCCATGACGTTCCCGCACTCGGCCGAGGTGGCGACGTTCCTGCACTGGGTCGACCACGTGTGCCTGGGGTTCTTCACGTTCGAGGTGCTGGCCGGGCTCCTGTCGTTCGGCCGCCGACCGCTGCGGTTCTTCAAGGACGGCTGGAACGTCTTCGACTTCGTGATCGTGTTCGCGTCGTTCATGCCGGGCCTTCGCGAGAACGTGACGATCCTGCGGATGCTGCGGCTGGCGCGGATCGTGCGGATCTTCCGCTCGCTGCCGTCCCTGCGGGTCCTGCTGGTCGCGGCCGGGAAGTCGCTGCCGAAGTCGGCGGGCGTGTTCGCGCTCACGGGCGTGGTCATGTACCTGTGGGCGATGGTCGGGTGGATCGCGTTCAGCAGCAGCGACCCCGAACATTTCGGCACCGTCGGCAAGGCGCTGCTGAACCTGTTCCAGCTGGTGGCGTTCGACGACATGGGGAACGTCATACGGGGCAGCATGGCCCACAACCCATGGACCCTGCCGTACTACGTGGTGTTCATCCTCTTCGGCGCGTTCGTGCTGGTGAACCTGCTGCTCGGCGTGGTGCTCGCGTCGATGGAGGAGGCGCAGCGCCTCGACGACATCGACGACCAGATCTCGGCCGACACCGCGATCATCCTGGAGCGGATCGACAAACTGCAGGTCACCGTCGACAAGCTCCAGGCGGACCAGGAACGAGGCCGGGGCTTCACCCCGTTCAGGTAGCGGACACCGGGTTCGGCTCGGCTCCGCCGCGGTGCCTTCGCCTCGCCTGTCGTTTACGCCTGCACTGGGTTCGGCTCGGCTCCACCGAAGCGGCGGTCGCGGCTCGCGTAGATCTCGCAGGCGCGCCACAGGTGGCGGCGGTCGAAGTCGGGCCAGAGCACGTCGAGGTACACCATCTCGGCGTACGCGGACTGCCACAGCAGGAAGTTCGAGGTCCGCTGCTCGCCCGAGGGGCGCAGGAACAGGTCGACGTCCGGCAGGTCCGGGTTGTACAGGTACTTCGCGAAGGTCTTCTCGGTGACGCGCTCGGGGTTGAGCCTCCCGGCCTTCACGTCCCGTGCGAGCGCCGCGGCGGCGTCGGCGACCTCGGCGCGGCCGCCGTAGTTCACGCAGAACTGCAGCGTGATCTTGTCATTGCGCTTCGACATCTCCTCTGCCACTTCGAGTTCGCTGATGACGCTCTTCCACAGCTTCGGGCGGCGCCCGGCCCAGCGGATGCGCACGCCCATGGCGTGCAGCTCGTCGCGGCGGCGGTGGATCACGTCGCGGTTGAAGCCCATGAGCCAGCGGACCTCGTCGGGGCTGCGCCGCCAGTTCTCGGTCGAGAAGGCGTACGCGGAGACCGTGGAGATGCCCATCTCGATCGCGCCCTCGATCGTGTCGAAGAGCGAGGCCTCGCCCATGGTGTGGCCCTCGGTGCGCTTGAGGCCGCGCTCCTTTGCCCAGCGGCCGTTGCCGTCCATGACGAGCGCCACGTGCCGGGGCACGAGCTCGCGCGGCAGCGCGGGCGGGACCGCCCCCGAGGGGTGCGGTTTGGGCGGCTCGTACGTGCGGCTCACAGGACCTCCAGGCGGCCAAGTCGTCAGCGGGGGCCTCGATACTAATCCGGCCCGGGCGGCGGACCGGCGCACGCCCGCGCACAACGACGCTCCGCCGCAGTGCTCCCGCCGTCTTGTCGGACCCTCCGGGCACCTTCGAAAACGGGGGCGACCGCGAATCCGCGCCCTGCTCACCTTTCGCCCCGACGCTTTTGCCATGGCGCCTGCCTGTGGCCTCTGTTACGTTCGGGCCGTGGAACCTCTCAATGTCGAGCACGCCGGCCGCACCCTCCGCGGCGTCCTCCACCTCCCCCACCCGAACCCCTCCCCGGCACCCGCCGTCGTCCTCTGCCACGGTCTCGGCGGGAACCGCATCGGCGGCGGCAACGACTTCGTCCTCCTCTCCCGACTGCTCGCCGCTCAGGGCATCGCCTGCTACCGCTTCGACTTCGCCGCGTTCGGCGAGTCCGACGGCGACCCCGCCGACTTCAGCGTCTCCGACCAGGCCTCCCAGCTCAAAGCCGTCCTCGCCCAGCTCGAACGCAACCGCGCCATCAACCCCGACCGGATCTCCGTACTCGGCTACAGCATGGGCGCCCTGGTCGCCGTGCTCGCCGCCGGCGACCTGCCCTTGCGGTCCCTCGCGCTCTGGGCCCCGGCCGGCGGCCGACTCAACCTGCCGTTCTGGGAGAGCGACTGGTTCCGCGACCAGATCCGCGAGCACGGCCGCGCCGACTACAACGGCATCGCGTTCGGCCAGACCTTCCTCGACGACCTCCCGGGCGTCGACCAGTTCGCCGCCGCCCGCCGCCACCTGGGGCCCGTGCTCCTGGCGGGCGGCACCGAGGACGGGCTGATGCGGGACGAACTCATCGACCCCTACCGCGAGGTCTGGGGCGACCGGCTCGAAGAGCACTGGATCGAAGGCATGGGGCACGGATTCGAGACGCTGGCGAACCGCGACAGGATGCTCGAGCTCAGCGTCGCGTTCCTCTTGCGCACCTTGTAGATCCGTCAAGGCGGCGGGCCGGTCAGGACTGGTGCGGCACGTACTTCAGCGTCTTCAAGGGCCGCTCGGAATGCCACTGGAAGTGGGCGGCGATGAGCCCGGCCGCTTCGGAGCGCTGGCGCGGATCGAAGGCCGTCGCGTGCGCCCAGTCGCCCTTCTCCAAGGCGCGCATCAGCTCGAGCGAGGCCGGCTTCGGCACGGTCGCGCCGCCGGGGCGGCAGTCGCCGCAGACCGCGCCGCCGGCCGCGACGGCGAAGGCCCGGTGCTCGCCGCCCTTGCCGCAGCTCGCGCATTCGTCGAGCGAAGGCGCCCACCCGGCGGTCTTCATGCCGCGCAGCAGGTACGAGTCCATGACGAGCACGGCGGGCAGGTCGGTCTCGGCCAGCGCCCGGAACGCGCCGAGCGTGAGCTGGAAGACGTCGAGGTCAGCCTGGTGGTCTTCGGGGACGAGCCGCTCGGCGGCCTCGGCGATCACGCACGCGGCGGTGTACGCGGTCCAGTCCGCGGCGATCGCGCCGCCGGAGAGGTGCAGGCCCACGGCCTGGGTGACGGTGTGCAGCTCGGCGCGGCCCTCGATGAGCTGGAGGTCGACGTGGCTGAAGGGGGAGAGCCGCGCCCCGAACTTGGAGGAGGTGCGGCGCAGGCCCTTGGCCATGGCGCGGTAGCGGCCCCTTTGGCGGCCGAGGAGCGACACGATCGCGTCCGCTTCACCGAGTTTGAAGGTACGCAGAACGACCGCGTCGTCGCGGAACAGCTTCCGAGTGCTCACCCCCACGCCGCAAGCCTAGCCGGAGGGTCCGACACCGCTAATGCGGTTGAGGCCGGGCCGCGGTCCCGTTAGGCTCCCGGCGGTGAAGATCATCAGCGTGAACGTGGGCCGCCCTCGTGAGAACCCGTGGAAGGGCCTCGGCGCCACCTATATCGACAAGCGGCCGGTGGACGGGCCGGTGCAGGTGACCTCGCCCGGCCCGAAGGGGGACGGGTCGGTCGGGCTCGCGGGCGACCGGGTGGGGGACGTGGAGCACCACGGCGGCACCGACCAGGCGGTCTACGTGTACAGCACCGAGGATTACGGGCATTTCAACCAGTTGGTCGGCCGTGATTTCGGGGCGGGCGCGTTCGGGGAGAACCTGACCACGACCGGGTACGACGTGAACGCGGCGCTCATCGGCGAGCGGTGGGCCGGGCCCGGCGGGCTGGTGCTTCAGGTGACCGGAGCGCGGATTCCGTGCGGGACTTTCCGGGGCTGGATCGACGAGCGCGGCTGGTTGAAGACGTTCACGCGCGAGGCCCGGCCGGGTCCGTACCTGCGGGTCGTCGCCCCCGGATTCGTGGAGGCCGGCGCGGATCTGGAGATCGTGCACCGGCCCGATCACGAGGTGACCGCGGCGATGTTCTTCCGGGCCGCGATGGGCGAGCGGGAGCTGGTCCCCCGCATCCTCGAGATCCCGGAGCTGCCGCAGGCCGAGAAGGACTGGTTGAGCGGAATGTGAGCGGCGCCCGGCCGGGCGCCCGGGGCGCGGTGACCGGGCATCCGTCCAGCCGAGTGTGCCCCGGCCTGGCGGCCGGGGCATCGCCGTTCTAGGCGGTCGCGAGGGCGGGCTTGCGGAAGTGGGCGTTCGCGCCCGGGCTGAACATCAGGCCCGTGGCGAGGAGGACGGCGGCGACGTGGAGGAGCCGGACCACGAAGAACGCGAGGGCGAACTCGCCGTCGCCGCCGACGGCTGCGATGAGCGACTCCCCGTTTCCCAGCTGCATCGCGGAGGGCACGACCATCGCGGCGAGGCCGACGACGGAGAGCAGCAGGGCGAGGCTGACGCGGGCCCAGCGGCGGCCGCGGGCGAAGAACGCCACCAGCACGAAGGCGCCGAGGTAGACGACCGAGCGGAGGCCGACGTTCATCCAGACCCCCGCGTCGAGTTCGGAGTCGCGGGCGATCTCGCTGACGGCGAGCACGGTCTCGACGATCCCGGCGGTGATCGCGGTGGCCCACAGGAGCGTGGCGTGCTTGACGGTTTCAGGTGCTTCCATGAACGCAACGCTATGCACCGGGAAGGTCCCGCTCCATCCTGCGAGCGCCCCGGTGCGGGGTGAGGACGGCCCTACCGCGTGGTCATTCGGTCGCGGCGAGTTGCCTGCGGCCCAACTGGTCCGCGGCGCGGATCGGCTCGGGGAGCCGGTACGCCGGGCTGAGTTCGAGCACAAGGTCGCGGGCGCTGGCGAGGGTGCGGCGGTGGCCGACCGAGACGTAGACGGGCTTGACGCCGTTCTGGGTGCGCAGGGCGCAGCCGACGGTCTCGCCGCTCGCGGTGATCGCGGTCCACGCGCCGCGCTCGGGCCCGGGGGCGTCCCAGGGCAGGTGCGGCGGGTTCTTGGCGACGCCGATCGCGGGCGCGTCGAGGACGACGCCGAGGTGGCAGGCGAGGCCGAACCGGCGCGGGTGGGTGAGTCCGTAGCCGTCGCACACGTAGAGGTCGGGGGTCACCGTGAGCGCTTCGATCGCTTTGAGCAGCAACGGGAGTTCCCGGAAAGCGAGGAGCCCGGGCACGTACGGGAAGTCGGAGGTGCCGCGCACGATCGACCGGTCGAGGACTTCGAGGTCGCCGCGGCGCAGGACGACGGCGGTCGCAATGGCGGTGTCGCTGTCCTTGTCGTAGGCGATGTCGAGCCCGGCGACCGTCTCTATAGGAGCGTCGTCGTCGGCGACTGTCACGCATCCGGCCAGTTCGGTCTGGATCGCGACGGCTTCGGATTCGTCTCGGGGCAGGCGGGCATAGGCGGCTCGGGGTTGATCGCTCACGCCGAAAGCCTAACGAAAGGGGTCGATCGGTGCGGAGGGCCTCAGACGCCCGGTCAGAATCCTCGCCCGAACTCGGAGCCGAACTCGTTGTCGCCCTCGTGGTGGAGGTCGCCGTCGGGGTCGAAGTCGGGTTCGAGATCGATCTCGGCGTCAGCGTCCGGGTCGGCGTAGAGACCGGGGTCGAAGTCGTAGGCGTCGCCGTAGTCGAAGTCCTCGTCGCCGAAGTCCTCGGCGTCGGTCTCGAAGCTGCCGTCGCCCTCGGACTCGTAGAGGAAGTGGTAGTCGTCCTCCCCCGCTCCCCCGCCGGCGACGGGCTCGTACGCCGATGCCGGGTCGCCGGGATGCGCCGCCAGGGACGAGAAGAAACCGTCGTCGAACGTCCCGTCCTCGTCGAACAGGTCGTCGGTCATGGCCTCCTCCTCGCTGCGCCTCCGCCTGCCTCCCAGCATATTCGGTGGGTGCGACGTTCGGGCCCGGCCGCACCGCCGCACCCGATCCGCTCAGGGCGAACGGCCCTTGCCCGCCGCCCGGCCAGGGGCCATGCTCAGGTGATGAGCACCGAGAAGAACATCCTCGTCCTCGGCGGGACCGTGTTCCTGTCCGAGGCCATCGCGAAGCACGCCGTCGCGCGCGGGCACCGCGTCCACATCGCTTCGCGCGGCACCACCGGCGAACCGCCGGAAGGGGTCGCGTTCAGCAGACTCGACCGCTCCACCGGGGAGGGCCTCGATGACCTGCGCGGCAGGGAGTTCGACGCAGTCTTCGACGTCGCGCGGGTGCCCGGGCACATCGGCCCGGTGCTCGACGCCCTCGCCGCCCGGGTCGGCCACTGGTCGCTCGTGTCCACGATCTCGGTGTACGCGCGGAACGACGTCGTGAGCGACGAGCTCCACGAGCCGACCGCGCCCGACTCGCTCGACGCCGGCTGGGAGATCTACGGCCCCAGCAAGGTCGCCTGCGAGACCCTCGTGCGCGAGCGCCTGGGCGGCAAGGCCCTCATCACCCGGCCCGGCCTCATCGTCGGCCCCAGGGACCGCAACGACCGCCTCGGCTACTGGCCGCTGCGCTTCGCCGAAGGCGGCGAAGTGCTCGCCCCCGGCACCCCCGAGCGGCGCGTCCAGTGGATCGACGTCGATGACTACGCGGCCTGGCTCCTCGACGCCGCCGACGCGGGCGTCAGCGGCACGATCGACGCCATCGGCGAACCGGTCCCGTTCGGGGACTTCCACAACGGGATCGCCGACGCGCTCATCGCACGCGGCGTCATCGCCGAGCGCCCGAACCTGACATGGGTGCCGCAGGAGTTCCTGGCCGAGCACGGCGTCAACCCGTGGGCCGGGCCCGACTCGCTCGGCATGTGGGTGCCCTCGCCCGACTACGACGGCATGCAGGGCCGCCCCGCCGGCCCCGCCGCGGCCGCGGGGTTCCGGGCCTCGCCCCTGGAGGACACCGTCGGCCGCTGGTGGGACGCGAACGCCGCTGCGCCGCAGCTGAAGGCCGGCCTCACCCGCGAGAAGGAGAGCGCCGTGCTCGCCGCCTGGCACGGCGACCCGGACCGGGTCGTGCGGTACGAAGGCGAGCGTCGCTTCACCGTGCCGGAGGCGGGCAACCGCAAGTACGAAGGCTGAGCACACGGCGACGGCCCCGACGCAGGTGCGTCGGGGCCGTCGCGATGTCGCTACTGCTGGGGCGGGCCGGGCGGCTGCTGCCCGTACGGGGGCTGGCCGGGGCCGGGCTGGCCCGGGCCGGGCTGACCGGGCTGTCCGTACGGCGGCTGCTGGCCGTAGGGCGGCTGGCCCGGGTACGGGCCCATGGGGGGCTCTTCCTTGCGGAAGAACCGGTTCGAGGCCGGGAGGGCGAGCAGGATGATGATGAGGAGCGAGCCGACGATCAGCACGACCGCCAGCGTCCACGACACGCCGTTGAGCCAGCCGGGCGTGGCGTCCGACAGCGACTGCGCCATCTCGTCCTGAACCGGGTCGCCGGACTCCATGCCCATCGTGGAGCCGATCTGCGAGAGCATCGTGTACGGCCCGCAGCACAGCAGCGACAGGCCTGCGAGGATCCAGCTGAGGATCCGGGCGGGCCGCTTGCCCGCGTTGTTGAGCAGGCCCAGTACGACGTAGAAGATCGCGTAGACCACGAATACCGCGGCCACCGCGACGAAGCCGACCGTCACGGCGTTGGAGATGTCGGACTCAGTGAGGCCCGAGGTGTCGAACTCCGGATCCCGCTGCATCTCCTCCAGGAGCGCGTCGCTGACCGCGCCCTGCACGGCGAACATGCCGATGCCGGTGAAGACGAGCAGCGCCGCGGTGACGAAGTGGGTCCACACGGCGGCGGTGACCGACCCCGGCCGGGTCCTCGGGCCGGGCGGGGGCGACTGCGGGTACTGCGGCGCCGGCGGGTATGCCATGGCGGTCTCCGATCAATGACGGACTGGGCGTAACGGTCTCAGGAACCTCATCGTACGGAGTCGCCGAGCGTCGCGCCACCCATCCTCAATGGCCGGTGAACTGCGAAAGGACGCCGACGCCGCCCTGACCGGAGGGCCAGGGCGGCGCGAGCAGCGATTTCAGACCTCGAGGTTCAACCGGTAGCCGCGCTTGATGACAGTCTCCACACAGGACCGCAGGTGGACGGCGTCGCGCAGGCGGGTCACCGCCATCTCGACAGCGTGGCCGTCCGCGCCGCGGGGCAGGTGGCCGAGCAGTTCGGCGCGGGAGAGGACCTTGCCGTTCGCGGAGGCCAGTGCTCTTATGACGGCCATCGGCGCGGGCGGCAGCTGGAACGGCTTGTCGTCCAGGAGCACCATGTGGCCGCGCAGCTCGATGCTGTGCCCGGTCGCGAGCTGCAGCTTGCGCGAGCGCCTGGGCAGGGCCGAGGCGACGGTGCGCACGAGCGCGCCCAGGCGGGCCCGCTGCGGCTGCACCGATTCGACGCCGAGGCGCGTGAGCGGCGCGGCGGTGATCGGGCCGACCGAGACGGAGAGGACCCCGTTGTCCTCGGCGGAGGCGCGGAACGCCTCGAGCATGTCGGCGGCCTGGTCGCCCGCGATGCGCAGCAGCGCGTTCGCGGCCGGCGCGGAGGTGAAGGTCACGGCGTCGATGCGGCGGGCGCAGATGGCGTCCACGAGCCGCTGCACGGGCGTGATGTCGGTGGGGAGGGTCCAGCGGTAGACCGGGACGGCGACGGCCGCACCGCCGCCGTCGCGGACGGTCTGGATGAAGTCCTCCGCGGGGTCGCCGTGGAGCTGGATCGCGACCCGCTGGCCGTTGACCCCGCGTTCGCGCAGGTACTCGACGACCTCGTCGCCGGTCTCGCTCGGCGCGGTCCACTCCTCGGTGAGGCCCGCCGCGCGCACCGCACCGAGGGCCTTGGGGCCGCGGCACAGGATGCGCGCGCGGCCCATCACGGTGAGCAGGTCGTCGCCCATGCCCCAGCCCTCGGCCGCCTCGAGCCAGCCGCGGAAGCCAATGCCGGTGGTCGCGACCACGAGGTCGGGGGCTTCGCGGATGAGCTCCACTGTGGCCGCGCGCAGCGCCTCGTCGTCCGGTAGCGGGACGATGCGCAGCGTGGGGGCGACCACCGTGCGGGCGCCGCGGCGCTCGAGGAGGGTCGCCAGCTCTTCGGCGCGGCGCTGGGCGGTGACGGCCACGGTGTAGCCGGTCAGCGGCGCCAGCGTCGAGTCGACGGCTTCGCGGGAGGGGGCAGGGGCTGCGACCATCAGGCGCTCGCTTTCACTTCCGAGTTGACGCCGACGCGGACCTGCCCGTCGAGGACTTCGACGGCGAAGACCTCCAGGGCCACCGCCTCGTCGTCGAGGCAGATGCCGGTCTTGAGCGAGAACGCCTGCTTGAGCAGGGGGCTGGTGACGATCGGCTCGCCGCCGCGGTCGCCGACCAGGCCCCGGCTCATGACGTTCGCGTCCATGAACGGGTCCAGGTTGGACACGGCGTAGAGGCTGTCGTCGTGGAGTCGGAACACCGCGACCTGGGTGCCGTCATCCAGGAGGGCGGCCACACCGCGGCCGGGAATGATGCGATCGAACTGGCAGATGGTTTGCATGGTGATCACTTCCTTATCGGCGTGCCGAGAGCGACGGGCGTGCTGTGCGAGCGCTCGGTGGACCCGGCCGGGAACTTCTGGCCGCGGACGGTCTCGAACTCGATCTTCGGGTCCGGGGCCTCCGGGGCGTTGACGAAGGACACGAAGCGCTGGAGCTTCTCGGGGTCGTCGATGACGCCCTTCCACTCGTCCGCGTAGTTCGCGACGTGCTTCTCCATGAGCGCGTCGAGTTCATCGCAGATGCCCAGCTTGTCGTCCACGATGACCTCGCGGAGGTAGTCGATGCCGCCTTCGAGGCCCTCGACCCACTTCGAGGTGCGCTGGAGGCGGTCGGCGGTCGAGATGTAGAACATCAGGAACCGGTCGATGGTCCGCACCAGCGTCTCAGTGTCCACATCAGACATGAGCAGGTCGGCGTGGCGGGGCGTGAAGCCGCCGTTGCCGCCCACGTACAGGTTCCAGCCGTGCTCGGTCGCGATGACCCCGAAGTCCTTGCCGCGGGCCTCGGCGCATTCGCGCGCGCAGCCGGAGACGGCGGACTTGAGCTTGTGCGGGCTGCGCAGCCCGCGGTACCGCAGCTCCAGGTCGATCGCCATCTTCACCGAGTCCTGGACGCCGTACCGGCACCAGTCGGTGCCGACGCAGGACTTGACGGTGCGCAGCGCCTTGCCGTAGGCGTGGCCCGACTCGAAGCCGGCGTCCACGAGCTTGCGCCAGATCTTCGGCAGGTCCTCCACGCGGGCGCCGAACATGTCGATGCGCTGGCCGCCCGTGATCTTCGTGTAGAGGTCGAACTCCTTGGCGACCTCGCCGATGACGATGAGCTTGTCCGGGGTGATCTCGCCGCCGGGGATGCGCGGGACCACGGAGTAGGTGCCGTTGCGCTGCATGTTCGCCAGGAAGTGGTCGTTGGTGTCCTGGAGGGACGCCTGCTCGCCTTCGAGGATGTGCCCGTTGGAGAGGCTCGCGAGGATCGACGCCACGGTGGGCTTGCACAGGTCGCAGCCGGCGCCGGTGCCGTAGCGGGCGATGAGCTCGGAGAACGTGGTGATGCCGGTGACCTTGACGATGTCGAACAGCTCGGCCCGCGACTGCGTGAAGTGCTCGCACACCGCGTTCGAGACCTCGACGCCGCCTTCCTTCAGCAGCTGCTTGAGCATCGGGATGCACGAGCCGCAGGAGGTGCCGGCCTTCGTGCAGGCCTTGAGCTCGCCGACGTCGGTGCAGCCCTGCTCGTGGATGGCGCCCATGATGTCGCCCTTGGTGACCGCGTTGCAGGAGCAGACCTGCGCGCCGTCGGGCAGGGCGCCCTCGATCTCGCCGCCGCCGAGGAGGTCCGCAAGCTTGCCGGGGACCTTGCCGCCCACCGAAGCGCGCAGCAGCGGATAGGGCTCGGCGTCGCCGACGAGCATGCCGCCCAGCAGCGTCTGGGCGTCATCCGAGAGGATCAGCTTCGCGTAGGTGCCGTGCGCCGGGTCCAGGTAGGTGGTGGAGAGCGGGCCCTCCATCGCGCCGAACTGGGCGACGTCCACACCGAGGAGCTTCAGCTTCGTCGACATGTCGGCGCCGGGGAACGTGGCCTCGCCGCCCGCGAGGCGGTCGGCGACCACTTCGGCCATCGAGTACCCGGGGGCCACGAGGCCGTAGCACATGCCCTCCATCGCCGCGACCTCGCCGATCGCGTACACGTCCGGATCCGAAGTGACGCACGACAGGTCGGTGATGATGCCGCCGCGCTCGCCTACCTCGATGCCGCAGTCGCGGGCGAGCTGGTCGCGGGGGCGCACGCCCGCCGCGAAGATGATCAGGTCGGTGTCGTAGGCGACGCCCTCGCGGTTCGTCTCCATGCGCAGGCGGCCGTCGACCGCCTCGATCTTCGTGCCGCCGGTGCCGCAGTCGACGCCGATGCCGAGCTTCACGATGTGCTGCTTGAGGATGCCGCCGCCGGCCTCGTCGAGCTGGCGGGCCATGAGCCAAGGGGCGAACTCGACGATCTGCGTCTCGAGCCCGAGGAGCTTCAGCGCGTTCGCGGCCTCGAGGCCGAGCAGCCCGCCGCCGATGACCACGCCGTGGCGCCGCCCCTCGGAGTGGGCTTTGATCGCCTCGAGGTCTTCGATCGTGCGGTAGACGAACACGCCCTCGAGGTCCGCGCCCTCCATCGGGGGCACGAACGCGTAAGAGCCGGTAGCGAACACGAGCTTGTCGTAGGCGTACTCGCCGGTCGCGGAGCGCACGACCTTCGCCTCGCGGTCGATCGCGACGGCCGCCTCACCCAGGCGCACGTCGACGCCGTCGAGGTCCGAGGCGAGCGAGAGCTCCTCCGCGCTGACCCCGTCGAAGAACGCCGACAGGCGCACCCGGTCGTAGGCCGGGCGGGGCTCCTCGCAGAGGACCGTGACCTCCCAGGACGGGTCGCGCTGGGTGACCGCCTCCAGGAACCGGCGGCCGACCATGCCGTCGCCGATGACTACCAACTTGCTCATGCTGACACCTCATTCAATTGCTCGGCAGCCTGACCGATTCCAGCGACGGTGCTGTTCAGCCACTTGCACAGACCCGCGACGTCCTCGGCACACGTGCCGCAGCCCGTCGAGGCCTGCGTGACCTCCGACAGGGCCTCGGGCGAGCGCGCTCCATTGAGGAACGCCTTGCCCAGGGCCCCTTTCGTGACGTTGTTGCAGCGGCAGACCACGACCTCGTCGGACATGGACGCCGGAGTATCGGGGGCCACCGACACGGACTCGCCGGGGCGGCCCATCAGGAGGGTGCGGCGGTCGTGCGGCACCGGGTCACCGGTGTCGAACAACTGGACCACCTGGCCCACCATCGGGTTGTCGCCGAGCATGACCGCCCCCGCGAGGCGGCCGTCGGCGTCGATCACCAAGCGGGCGTACGTGCCCCGCGTCGGGTCGGCGAACGAGACGACCTCGTCGCCCTCGACCTCGCCCATCGCGGCGAGCTCGATCCCGGAGGCCTTCAGGCGGGTGACCAGGCGCGAGCCCTCGTAGGCCGCGTCCGGGTTCACCCCGGAGAGGAGGTCGACCACCACGTCCGACTGCTCCCAGGCCGGGCCCACGAGCCCGTAGGGGATGCCGCGGTGCTCGGCGCAGTCGCCCACGGCGAACACGTCCGGGTGCGAGGTGCGGCACTGGTCGTCGATCTTCACGGCCCGCCCGCACTCGATGCCGAGCGAGCGGGCCAGGTCGGCGTTGGGGCGGATGCCGCACGACACGACCATGAGCTGACCGGTGATCGTGCGCCCGTCCGCGAGCACGAGGGTGAGGCCGTCGTCGCCGTGGATGACCCGGGTGGTCTGCGCGTCCACGATCGACTGGACGCCGACCTCGGCGTAGGAGTCGGCGAGGACCTTCGCGCCCAGGGAGTCGAGCTGCCGGTCCATGAGGTGCCCGGCCGCGTGCACCACGGTGACGTCCATGCCGCGCTTGGCGAGGCCGCGGGCGGCCTCGAGGCCGAGGAGCCCGCCGCCGAGCACGATCGCGCTGGCGCGGTTGGCGGCCTCGTCGAGGATGGCGCGGGCGTCCTCGATCGTGCGGAGCACGTAGGCGCCGGTGGGGAGGGGGTCGAGGCCGGGGATCGGCGGGACGAACGCGTCCGCGCCGGTGGCCAGGACCAGCTTGTCGAAGGCGACGCCGTTGACGGTCTTGCGCTCGAGGTCGACGGTCTCGACCGCTTCGCCGAGGCGCACCTCGACGTTCTCCGGCGGGGCCGGCAGGGCGATCTCGTCCTCGGTCTGCTTGCCCGCGATCATGCTCGAGAGCAGGATGCGGTTGTACGCGGCCTGGGGCTCGTCTCCGAAGACGGTGACCTCGACCCCGCGCCGCCCGAGCTCGCGGGCGATACGGGCCCCGGCCATGCCGTAACCGACGATCGCGACCTTCACGCGCTGGACCTCCCGGTGCTGGACTGACTGCGTAGGCGGCGGTGGGCTCGCTGTCTTGCGTTTCCCGCAAGCCCGCCCGCCGCGCGCTGTCTGGGCGACGACGCTGTCAGTCCCCGACTGGCGTCTAGGTTCACCCGGGGCTGTTACGCGAGCGAGCGGTGAATGTTTCGCGTGTGCTAAGTAGTCCGCACTCTCCCGTTTCAGGCACTCGACAGCTCGCGCCCGGAACAGGACCCCGCATGAGCACCGGCAACGCAGATACAGGGGCGGAGCCATGGGACGACGCGGGCCGACGGCAGGCGTCCGGGAGGTGAGGAGCCTTGGAACACCTGGGCTATTCTCGCCACCTGATGGGCGCCGGCACCCGGACCGCCGGCGGTACGAGGAGTGATCGAGCATGGACAGACGGGTACTCAGCGGCGACGACGCCGTCGCCCGCCTTCAGGAACGCCAGGCGGCCTTCCAGCAGACCGTGGCGGCGACCCAGGAGATGGCGACGCGCATGCGGACCCTGACGGCGACCGCGAGCGACGCGAACGGGCTCGCCACCGTCACCGTCGACTCCAGCGGAGTCCTGCTCAAGGCCGACTTCTCCGCGCGCATCCAGCGCACTGCCCCCGAAGCCGTCTCCCGTGCGCTCATGGAGGCCCTCGCCGACGCCAAGCAGCGGGTCGCCGCGCAGACCCAGGAGGTCATCGCCGACACCGTGGGCGCCGACTCCGCGACCGGCCGGGCCGTCGCCCAGGACCTCCAGAGCCGCCTCGGCGGCCGCCCGTGAGCGGCGGCATCGAGGTCGACCCGGAGGAACTGCGCACCCACGCCGGGCACATCGACGGCCTCATCCAGCGCTTCGAGACCGTGAAGGCGGCCTCCGCCGAGATCACCGCCGCGCCCGATGCGTTCGGGCCGCTGTGCGAGTGGATGGCCGGGATCCTCGAGGAGAAGCACCAGCTGGTCGAGCCCCTGTTCGGCAAGGGCATCACCAACCTCGGCACCCATGTCGAGGCCCTCAGGACCTGCGCCGACCTCTACGAGGAGTCCGACGCCAGCACCGGGAGCGACTTCGACCGGCTTACCGGAGGCCTGTAGATGAGCGACAACCCCCTGGTCGCCGATGTCCAGGACTCGCACCACTTCTGGAAGGGCGCGGGCATCGGCGAGGACATCGCCGACATCGTCGCCGCCATCAAATCCGAGGAGTGGGTGGACGCCTCCCTCGCGGGTGTGGGCGCCGGACTCAGCGCGGTCGGCTTCCTCGACCCGCTCGGCGCGATCGTCTCCACGGGCGTCTCGTGGCTCATCGAGCTCATCGAGCCGCTGCGGGACCTCCTCGACGACCTCACCGGCGACGCCGACATCCTCACCGCCCACGCCCAGACGTGGACCAACATGGCCGAAGAGCTCATGAGCATCAAGGACGACCTCACCGCGTTCATCGACGCCGACATCGCCGGCTGGCAGGACGACGCCGCCGCGGCGTACAAGGCCAACATGGGGCACAACGTGGTCGGCACCGATGGGCTGGCCCAGTTGTGCGCGGCCATGAGCGCCGCGACCACCGGCGCCGGGACGCTGGTCACGGTGACCAGGGAACTCGTGCGCGACCTCATCGCGCAGCTCGTCGCCACGCTGCTCATCCGCCTCCCGGTGTGGCTGGGGCTCTGCGCCACGGGCGTCGGCATCCCCGCGGTCGCGGTACAGGCGGCGGGCATGATCGCGCAGGTCCTCGCGACGGTGGTCGGGGTCGTCATCGCGCTCGTCCAGAGCCTCCAGGCTCTCCAGCAGCTTCTCGACAGTTAGGTGACCATGCGCGCGCTCACCAAGCTCCTCGTAGTCGCCGCGATCGCTCTGGCGTTCGCCACTCCCAAGCCGGGGCCGAAACCGGGCCCCAAGCCGGGCCCGCCGCGGGTCAAGCCACCGGTCAGCGGCGTCTCCTCGGCCGCGAAAGCGGCGTGGGACGAGTTCGACCAGGGCCAGGCCGGCGGCGGGACCACCCCGACGACGCCGAACCAGCCGGGCACCAGCGGCTGGACCCCCGAGCAACTGCAGAACATGCCGAACCTCGGCGACACCTCCAAGCGCAGGACCCACATCCTCTACGGTGAATACGGCACTGGCGGCGACCTGATCAGCGGCGGCCACGCCCCCGGATCGGGCGGCGGCACCGAATTCCCGGACACGTGGTCGGAGAACCAGATGATCGAGGGCATCGAGCACGTGGCCCGCAACCCGACCTCCATGAAGCCGCGCGACGGCGGCGGCTATGAGGCCGTGGGCGTCCACAACGGGGTCGAGATCAAGGTGATCCTCAACAAGGACGGGACCGTGTGGACCGGCTATCCGACCCCGACCCCGGGCAACATCAGCAGTGGCGTCGTCGTGAACGACAAGGGCCTCTTGTTCTAGGAATCGAGGAGCACAGTGCAGAACGATTACAGGACCACGCTGGTCGAGCAGGTGCGCAAGTACGCGCCCTCGCTGGCCGGCCAGGTGGTGGACTCGCTGCGCGAGAAGGTGATCGTGGGTGAGCTCTCCCTTGCCGCGGCCGACTTCGTGAGCGCCCTCGTCAGGGCCCAGGTGCCCGTCGACCCGAAGGACGTGCCGACGCTCCGGTGGCTCCTCGAGAACGTGACCCTGCCGCCGGACACTCCGGCCGACCTGACCGACCGGCTCACGCTCGCCTGACCCAGCGCACGTCGCAACACAAAGGCGCGCTTCCCGTCGCACGGGGAGCGCGCCTGACTCGTTCGCGGGCGACGCAACCCGAACTGGGGGTAGCGGCTTCACTCCGGAGGCCTTACAGTGGCGTTGCAAACTGCCGGTTTCGCCCCTAGGGAGTGCTATGCCAGAAAATCACCCGTTCGAGCTACCCGTGTTCTATCTTCCCTACCCGGCGCGCCTGAATCCGAACGTGGAGGGCGCGCGCGCCCACGCGCGGGTGTGGGCCAAGGCGATGGGGATGCTCGACGCCCCGGCCGAAGGCGGCGGCGTCATCTGGGACGAGGCCGAGCTCGACCGCCACGACTACGGGCTGCTGTGCGCGTACACGCACCCCGACTGCGACGCGCCCGCGCTCGACCTCGTCACCGACTGGTACGTGTGGGTGTTCTTCTTCGACGACCACTTCCTCGACGCGTTCAAGCGCACCCGGGACATGAAGGGCGCCAAGGCGTACCTCGACCGCATCCCGCTGTTCATGCCGCTCGACCTCAGCGAACCGCCGGAGCCGGAGAACCCGGTCGAGCTCGGCCTGATCGACCTGTGGCGGCGCACGGCGCCATCGATGTCGATGGGCTGGCGCGAGCGGTTCCTCGAGAGCACGATCAACCTGCTGTTCGAGTCCATGTGGGAGCTCACGAACATCACCACCGACCGGGTCGCCAACCCGATCGAGTACATCGAGATGCGCCGCAAGGTCGGCGGCGCCCCGTGGTCGGCTGGCATCGTCGAGTACGCCGTCGGTGCCGAAGTGCCCGACACGGTCGCGCGCGAACGGCCGCTCGAAGTCCTGCGCGACACCTTCAGCGACGCCGTTCACCTGCGCAACGACCTGTTCTCCTACGAGCGCGAGGTCACCGACGAAGGCGAGAACGCCAACGCCGTGCTCGTCTTCGAGCGGTTCCTCGGCATGGAGACCCAGCAGGCCGCGAACCTGGTCAACGACATCCTCACCTCGCGGCTCCACCAGTTCGAGAACACGGCCCTCACCGAGCTGCCGGTCCTCGCCGCCGACCGGCGGCTGAACCCTGCCGAGCAGACCGCGATCGCCCTGTACGCCAAGGGACTCCAGGACTGGCAGGCCGGCGGCCACGAATGGCACATGCGGTCCAGCCGGTACATGAACGACGCGGCGCAGCGGGTCCTGGGCGGGCCCAACGGGATCGGGACGGGCGCGGCCCGGATCTCGCTGTCGGGGCTGAAGCAGCACACGCGCGAACCGTTCCGGAAGGTCGGGCCGATGACGCTGCCGGAGATCCACCTGCCGTACGAGCTGCGGCTCAACCCGCTGCTCGACGAGGCTCGCCGCCACGGCGAGGAGTGGGCGGCGGCGATGGGCTTCCTCGCGCCCGACCCGGCGCTGCCGGGCTCGGGCCTGTGGGACCGGGAGCAGTTCCTCGGCTTCGACTTCGCCATCTGCTCCGCGGGCATCGCCCCCGACGCGGAGCAGGCGGAGCTGGACACCTCCGCGGACTGGCTCGCCTGGGGCACTTACGGGGACGACTACTACCCGGCGGTGTTCGGGCGCAGCCGTGCCCTCGCCCCCGCGATCGCGCAGCACCGGCGGCTCCTGGAGTTCCTGCCGCTGGACCTCGGGCCGACGCCGGTCCCGGTCAACCCGATCGAGAAGGGCCTGGCGGACCTGTGGCGGCGCACCGCCGCCCAGTTCGACGACCGGGCGCGCGCCGAGTTCAAGCGCGCCGTCACGGTGATGATCGAGTCCTGGCTCTGGGAGCTGAACTCGGAGAACCAGAACCGGGTGCCCGACCCGGTCGACTACATCGAGATGCGCCGCAGGACGTTCGGCTCCGACCTCACCATGGCACTCGCCAGGTTGAAGGCCGGCCGCGAGGTGCCGGACGCGGTGTTCCAGTCCCGGCCGATCCGCGCCATGGAGACCGCCTCCATGGACCAGTCGTGCCTGGTCAACGACCTCTTCTCCTACCGCAAGGAGATCGAGTTCGAAGGGCAGATCGCCAATGCCGTGACCATCGTCGAGGAGTACCTCGGCTGCGGGCCGGTCCAGGCGATGGACGTCGTCAACGCGCTCATGACCGCCCGGGTCGAGCAGTTCCAGTTCATCGCCGAGCACGACCTGCCGCCGGTCATCGCCGAACTCGACCTCGACTCGGCCGCAAGGAAGGCGGTCGACGCGTACGTGGTGAGCCTGCGGGACTGGAACGCGGCGATCCTCAACTGGCACCGCGTCACCGCCCGCTACGACGACGACAAGCTCCGCCCGCTCATGGTGGCGGGACCCGGAGCGGCGGGCGGGCCCAGGCCGATGCCGCAGAGCGTCCCCGTGGAGGCCGAGGCCCCCAAGGAATTCCGGCTGCCCGCGACGGCGACCGCTGGACTGCGGCCGCCGTCGTGGCGGGACTACCTGCCGACGCGGCGCGACAGTGCCGAGCCTCCGCCTACGGCGACGACGAACCCGACCATCGCGGCGATCATGCGCCGCTGAGCCGTCCCGTCATCGGACTCCTCCGCGACCGCAGCGGGGGCCTCCTCCTCGACCGCGAGCGCCTCGGGCAGTGGCCCGGGCGCTTGCGGCGAGGCGGCGGCCTCGCTCGGCGGGTCCGCGACCGGCGTGGGCTCCGCAGCCGCCGGTGTCGGTGGCGCGGGCGGGGCCGCCGGTTCGGGTTCAGGGCGTTCCGGCTCCGGTTGCTCGGGAGCGGGCGGACTCGGCGGCTCGGGTGCAGGCGGCGACGAAGGCGCAGGCGGGCTCGGGGGCTCCGGCGACGAAGGCGTCGGCGGCTCGGGGGAGGGCGGTTCGGGCGACGGTTCCGGAGGCTCGGGGCAGTGGTGGTGGTGATGGTGATGCCGGCCTTCGGCCCGCTCCCAAGGGATGTCGGGGTAGGTCGGGTAGTCCGGCCAGCTCGGGTACGGGGGGTAGGTCAGGCACGGCCAGGTCGGGTAGTCCGGCCAGCTCGGGTAATCCGGCCAGGCCGGGTGGCCGTGGTGACCGTGGCGCCCCTCGGTGGCCGGCTCAGGCGGGGCGGACCCGCCGTCGAAGGCCAGCGCGAGGGCGGGCAGGCCGGTCAGCAGGACGGCCCCGATCACGAGCGCTATGAGCCGTCGCATGTCCGTCTCCGACCTTGATTCCGGAATTCACTAGTATCCACGTGAATATTCTGCTTTATGAGATTTGGTAGGCACAAATGGCCATTTGGCTGCAAGGTTTGCTGTTCTTCCTGTTGGTCGTGGCGGCGGCGAGCGTGGTCGTCGCGCTCCTTCAGAAGTTCGCGCCGCCCACCACCCGCGGGCACAACAACGAGCTGGGCACGACGCTGTTCGAGCTGCTCACGGTCCTGTACGCGATCGTGCTGGCGTTCGTGCTGATCACCGCGTGGGAGGACAAGAACGAGGCGGGCCACGTGACGTTCCAGGAGTCGAACGAGCTGGTCGGGGTGTACTGGTCCGCGGCGGCGCTCGAGCCCGCGGACCGCGACGAGGTGCGCGCGGCGGTGCGGGCTTACACGGCCGAGGTGATCGAGGTCGAGTGGCCCGCGATGCGCGACCAGGAGCCGGTGTCCTCCGAGGGGCTGCTGCTGCTGGACGAGATGCGCGCGCCGGTGTCCGGTCAGCAGACCGACGACGATGTGGAGCAGGCGCGGCTCGACACCGTGCGCGACGGCGTGGCGGTCGTCGAGGAGTACCGCACCGATCGGCTGTTCACGGCGCAGCGGGGCCTCGGTCCGGTGATGTGGACGGTGCTGGTGCCGGGGGCGCTGCTGGTGTTCGCGGTGATGCTCACGCTGGGCACGCCGACCCGCAAGTACCAGTTCGTGCTCGTCGGGCTGATCTCCGGGATGGTGGCGCTCATGCTGTTCGCGGCCTTCCAGCTGGAGTACCCGTTCAGCCGGGGCGGGGCGACGGACCCGGTGGCGTACGAGACGGCGATCGAACGCTTCGACGTCATTGATGCGGAGTATTCACAATAATGACCCTTATGGGTGAATTATTGGCTTTCAAGCTATAGTGAACGCTAAGATGCTCTACGAGCCAAAGCAGCCCCAATGTGAGGAAGTGACTGCATGACCGACTCTGTCGTCGACAGCACGCCGGCCGTTCCTACGCAGACCGCGAACGTTCAGCATCCCCAGACCAGCCTCAGCACCGCCGCCGCCCGCAACCTCGCGACCACCACGAAGTCCGCCCCGCAGATGCAGGAGATCACCTCCCGGTGGCTCCTCAAGGTCCTGCCGTGGGTCCAGACGCAGGGCGGCGCGTACCGCGTCAACCGGCGCCTGACCCACACGGTCGGCGACGGCCGCGTCGAGTTCAGCACCGAAGGGGACGCCGTCCGCGTCATCCCCACCGAGCTCGGCGAGATCGCGCAGCTGCGCGGCATCGAGAACGAGGAAGTGCTGACGGCGCTCGCCGACCGCTTCGAGCAGCGCGAGGTCGGCGCCGGCGAGCACCTGGCGCAGGAGGGCCGGCCCGTCGACGGCGTGCACCTCATCGCGCACGGCCGCGTCGAGCAGTTCGGCGCCGGTCCATTCGGGGACCAGTCCTCGCTCGGGCTCATGGTCGACGGCGACCACTTCGGCGAGGAACTCCTCGTCGAGGACGACGCCAAGTGGGAGCACGACGTGGTCGCCGCGACCCCGGTCACGGTCCTCACGCTCCCGGCCGCCGCCGCGGCCGAGCTGATCGAGCGCATCCCCGAACTCGCCGCGCACCTGGACCGCTACAAGGCGGGCCGCTCGGTCAAGGCCAACAAGCACGGCGAGGCCGCGATCGACGTCGCCGCGGGCCACACCGGCGAGCCGGACCTGCCGCGCACGTTCGTGGACTACGAGCTCGCGCCGCGCGAGTACGAGCTCTCGGTCGCGCAGACCGTGCTGCGCGTCCACACCCGCGTCGCCGACCTCTACAACCAGCCGATGAACCAGATGGAGCAGCAGCTGCGGCTCACCGTCGAGGCCCTGCGCGAACTGCAGGAAGACCAGATGGTCAACAACAAGGAGTTCGGCCTCCTGCACAACGCGGCCCTGAGCCAGCGCATCCCGACCCGCACGGGCCCGCCGACCCCGGACGACCTGGACGAGCTCATCAGCCGCCGCCGCAAGCCCGAGATCCTGCTCGCGCACCCGAAGGCGATCGCCGCGTTCGGCCGCGAGTGCACCAAGCGCGGCATCTACCCGTCCACGGTGGACTACCACGGGCACCACATCCCGGCCTGGCGCGGCATCCCGATGCTGCCCTGCAACAAGATCCCGATCACCGGTTCGCGCACCACGTCGATCCTCTGCATGCGCACCGGCGAGTCGGAGCAGGGCGTCATCGGCCTGCACCAGATCGGCCTGCCGGACGAGTACGAGCCCGGGCTCTCGGTGCGGTTCATGGGCATCGACGAGAAGGCCGTCATGTCCTACCTCGTGAGCGCCTACTACTCCGTCGCGGTCCTGGTACCGGACGCGCTCGGCATCCTCGAGCACGTCGAGATCGGGCGCTGAGAACCCCGGGCGGCCGCTTCCGCACTGAGGCGGCCGCCCGGGCTCCCGCCACGTTCCCCGCAGACCCCGCCGCCCAGGGAGGCCCCGCTTGACCGTCCTGACCGACCACACCGCCGCCCGCGAGGCCGTCGACGCGGGACTCCGCGCCGCCGCCGCCCGGCTCCCCGCCCCCGCCGCGCGCATCGCGGCCTACCACTTCGGCTGGACCGACGCCTCAGGCTCGCCCGTCCAGGCCAACTCCGGCAAAGCCCTCCGGCCGCTCCTGACACTCCTGGCCGCCAAGGCCGTCGGCGGCGAGGACGGCTGGCGGCAGGCCGTCCCGGCGGCCGTCGCCGTCGAGATGGTCCACAACTTCTCCCTCATCCACGACGACATCATCGACCGCGACAGCCTCCGCCGCCACCGCCCGACCGCGTGGAAGGTCTACGGCGTCAACGACGCGATCCTCGTCGGCGACGCCCTGCACGCACTGGCGTTCGAGGTCATCGCCGAGTCCGGCTGCGACAAGGTCCCCGCGGGAACGGGCCTGCTCGCCCAGACCGTGCGGGCGCTCATCGAAGGCCAGCTCGAGGACACCCGGTTCGAGACCCGCGAGCGGGTCGAACTCGCCGAATGCGTCGCGATGTCGGAGGCGAAGACCGCCTCGCTCATGGGCTGCGCGACCGCACTCGGCGCGCTCTTCGGCGGCGGCACCGCGCCGCAGGTCGATGCGCTGCGGGACTTCGGCTTCCGCCTCGGGCTGGCGTTCCAGCACGTCGACGACCTGCTGGGGATCTGGGGCGATCCCGCCGTCACCGGCAAGGCCGTGTACTCGGATCTGCGCAACCGCAAGAAGTCGCTCCCGGTCACCGCTGCGCTCGGCTCCGGGCACCCCGACGCGCCCGAGCTCGCCGCGATCTACGGCGCCACCGGTCAGCTCACCGAGCCCGAGCTGCGCCGCGCCGCCGACCTCGTCGAAGCCTGCGGCGGCAGGCAGGCGAGCCGCCGCTCCGCCGAGATGCTCACCGAGGCGGCGACCGACAGCCTCAACGTGGCGGGCCTCCAAGCCGAGGCCGTGGAAGAACTGACGCATCTGGCCGCGAGCACGGTCCACAGAGCCAATTGATGGCTCGCAAGCTTCGCAAAGAGGGCATATTCATGGCTCGCAAGCCGCGCCGCGTGCTCCTTCCGGCGCCGCGGTCGTTCTGCGCCGGGGTGGAGCGGGCGATCGAGATCGTCGAGCGCCTGCTCGAAGAGCACGGCCCGCCCGTCTACGTGCGCAACCAGATCGTGCACAACGCGCACGTGGTGGCGGACCTGGAGTCGCGGGGCGCGGTCTTCGTCGGCGAGCTCGATGAAGTGCCCGCCGACGCGCTCGTGGTCTTCAGCGCCCACGGCGTCGCCCCCGCGGTGGAGCGCGAAGCCGCCGCACGCGGCCTCGACGCGATCGACGCGACCTGCCCACTGGTCGCGAAGGTCCACGCCGAGGCCAAGCGGGCGGCCGACAGCGGCGACACGGTGATCCTGATCGGACACGAAGGCCACGAAGAGGTCATCGGCACGATCGGCGTGGCCCCGGACCGCACGCTCCTGGTCGAGAGCGCCGCCGAGATCGCGGCGCTGCAGGTCCCCGACCCGGCGAAACTCACGTACCTGAGCCAGACGACCCTCGCGGTGGCCGAGGTCGAGACCATCGCCGAAGCCCTCAAGCAGCGCTTCCCGCAGATCAAAGACCAAGGGGCCGAGGACATCTGCTACGCCACCAGCAACCGCCAAGCGGCGGTCGCCGCCGTGGTGGACGAAGCCGACCTCGTCCTGGTGGTCGGCTCGGCGAACTCCTCCAACTCGAACCGCCTGGTGGAACTCGCCGACAGCGCCGGCGTCGCGGCCCACCTCATCGAGGACGCCGCGGCGATCGACCCGAACTGGCTGGAGCACGCGGCGACCGTGGCCGTGACGGCCGGAGCCTCAGCCCCGCCGCGCCTCGTCGACGAGGTGGTGCAGGCCCTCGCCGCATTGGGCCCCATCGAGATCGTCGAACGAGTCCACACCCGAGAGACCCAGGAATTCCTACTCCCCCAACGGCTCAGGCCCACCGCCAAGAACCGCCAACGCTGAGACCCCGAACCAACGGGCAACATCTCGGCCCGCCCGCCCCCCTTTTCCCAACCGTTGAATAAAGAAACTCCTGGGACTTCTTTCCACCGCTAAGCTGGCCGGATGACAGTCAACATTCCCGCTCTCCCCTTCCCCCTCGACTGGGAAGACGCCGTCGAACCGCCGAAGTGGCAGGTCACCGAGGCCGGCCTGGAGGCGACCGCCGCGGCCCGCACCGACTGGTACGTCTACGCCCCCGACCCCACTGCGCCCGCCCCCGCCAACGGCGCCCGCCTGCTCGGCCTGCCGCCGGAGGGCGACTGGCAGTTCAGCGCCCGCATCACCGTGGGCTTCAACGGCAAGTACGACGCCGGAACCCTCTTCCTCGTCGCCGACGAGCGCCACTGGTCGAAGCTGTGCTTCGAGTACTCCCCGGACGAGCAGGGCACGGTGGTCTCGGTCGTCACCCGCGGCATCTCCGACGACGCCAACGCCTGGAACGTCGAGGGCGACACGGTCTGGATGCGCGTCAGCCGCATCGGCGAGGGCTTCGCCTTCCACGCCTCCTCCGACGGCGAGCGCTGGGAGTTCGTGCGCTGCTTCGGCTTCGGCGTGGACACCCCAGTCAAGGCCGGCTTCGGCGTCCAGGCCCCGGAAGGCCAGGGCTGCAACGTCCAGTTCACCGACATCGCCTTCAAGCAGGAGACCCTCGCGGACCTCCGCAACGGCTCCTGATAGCGCATTCCAGCCTTTCTGCTCGTCTCAGTGGCCGTCTGACGCAAGAACAACCCGGCCGCGCATTGCGCGGCCGGGCTTTCGGTTTCCTTGTGCGGGTTATGGGTTGTGGAAGACCAGCTCGGGCCAGTCTGCGTTCGGGTCGAGGACCGGGGCTTCTTCGCCGCGGAGGTGGGCGTCGACGAAGCCGGTGACGAGGGCGCGGGCGATCTCGTTGCTGCGGTTGCCGTCGAGGTCGTCCTGGTTGAGTCCGGCCTGCTCGCCGAGGGGGCCGAAGTCCGTCATCGAGCTGTGCGTGGTGCCGGTGACGGTGATCCAGCGCTTCCAGTCGTCGAGCTTCTTCCAGGCCTTGTCCCAGGTCTTGTCCTGGCCGGGGGACCCGTGGTCGTCGCCGCCGCCGACCATCATGAAGGGGCGGTCGAGCTTGTGCGGGTCGAGCGCGAAGAAGGTGCCGTCGAGGTTGAACCCAGCGTCGAAGCGCTCGTCGTCGTGCATGGCACGGTGGCTGCTCGCGCCGCCGATCGAGTGGCCGCCGACGGCGATGCGATCGGCGTCGATACTGAGCTCATAAGGGAAGTCGGCGTCCTCCCAGGCCGCGTCGTCGCCGGTGAGCTCGTCGAGGACGAAGGAGAGGTCCTCGGCGCGATTCGGGACCAGTGACTCGACGTCGAGGTCCTCATGCTGGCAGGTGAGGCACTCGGTGGTGCGTCCGTCGGGGAAGGTGATCGGCGCTTCGTAGTTGTGGCCGACGGCCGCCACCGCGTACCCCTGGCTCGCAAGCTCTTCGGCCATGCCGGTGAGGGTGGCGCGGGGGAACGAGAAGCCCGGTGAGAGCACCACGAGCGGGAGCGCGCCGTCGTCGGCGAGCGGTTCGGCGTCGGCCACCGAGTTCGTCTCGACCGAGGCGAGGAGTTCGCCGGGCAGCTGGAGTTGCGCGCCGAACAGCGCGCCTTCCTCGGCGGTCATGTAGGGCGCGGTCGCGCCCTCCGTCTCGGCGGTCGGGTACCACATGGTGACCATGAGCTCCCGGTCCTCCTCGGGGACCCACACGTCGGGCCGGTCCTCGTCGACGAGGTGGAGTTGCGTGGTGCCGGTATCGAACGCACCGCCCGGTTCGGGGATCGCCAGCGCTGGTGCGGCGGTCTCGGCCAGCCCGGTGGTTTCAGCCTGCGCAGTGGAGATGGCGGCTGCGGTCGCTCCGGCGGTGACCGCGAGTGCGGTGGCGCCGAGGAGGAGTCGTTTCGCGTGGCGTCGCAACGTCGAGTTCCAATCGGTCGATGGTGCGGGCCCGTTCGGGCCCGCACCATCAAGTCTGGCGTCTGGAATCGTTGCCGCCCTGGGTATTTCGACCAGAGCTTCTAGGTCTTTCGACCGGTATTCGGCGCCTCGGCCCCTGCCGAAAGTCAGGGGTGCAGGACGCGGTCAGGGCCGGGCGGCCGGGGCGATCTTGACGGCGCAGACCTTGAACTCGGGCATGCGGCTGATCGGGTCGAGCACGTCGGAGACGGCGGCGTTGGCGTTGCCGGCGCCCGGGAAGTGGAACGGGCTGAAGACGGTGTCCGGCCGGATGTCGGCGGTCAGGCGCGCGGGCGCGGTGTAGGAGCCGCGCCGGGAGGTGATGCGGACCCAGTCGCCTTCGCCGATGCCGTGGCGCACCGCGGTGTCGGGGTGGATCTGCAGGAACTGCTCGCTGTCGGGCCCGTCGAGGGACGCGATGAGGCGGGTCTGCGCGCCCGACTGGTACTGGGTGAGGACGCGGCCGGTGGTGAGGTACAGCGGGTAGGAGCGGTCGCGGCGCTCGGCCGGGTGCCGGTGGTCGACGGCGATGAACTTGGCGCGCCCGTCCGGGGTGGCGAACTTGAAGTCGGCGAACATGCGGGGGGTGCCGTCGTGCTCGGGGCCGGGCACGGGCCATTGGAAGGTCCGGTCCTCAAGGCGCTCATAGGAGACGCCGGAGTAGTCGGCCTTGCCGCCGGCGGAGGCGCGGCCGAGCTCCTCGAAGATCGCCTCCGGGTCGGTGGAGTACGAGCCGGGGGCGTCGAGGCGCGCGGCGAGCTCCTTCATGATCCACAGGTCCGAGTGGACGCCGTCGGGTGCGCCGCGCAGGGACTTGCGGCGGATGATCCGCCCTTCGAGGTTGGTCATCGTGCCGTCCTCCTCGGCCCATTGGGTGACGGGGAGGACGACTTCGGCGAGGCGCGCGGTCTCGGACATGACGAAGTCGAACGAGACGAGGCAGTCGAGGTCCTTGAGGCGGTCGGCGACGCGCGCCGCGCGCGGCGCCGAGACCACGGGGTTGGAGCCGAGCACGAAGAGCATCTTCACCTCGTCGCCGCATTTGCGCAGCAGCTCGACGGCGGAGACGCCCGCACCGGGCAGGGTCTCGGGGTCGACGCCCCACACGGCGGCGACGTGCTCGCGCGCGGCCGGGTCGGTGATCATGCGGTAGCCGGGGAGCTGGTCGGCCTTCTGGCCGTGCTCGCGCCCGCCCTGGCCGTTGCCCTGGCCGGTGATGCACCCGTACCCGGAGCTCGGCCTCCCGGGCAGGCCGAGGGCGAGGGCGAGGTTGATCCAGGCGGTGACGGTGTCGACGCCCTTCGCGTGCTGCTCGGAGCCGCGCGCGGTGAGGATCACCGTCTTCTTCGGCCTCGGCCCTTGCGGGCCGTCAATTGGTGCAGCCATGAGCCGCGCCGCCGCGTACAGGTCGGGGACGCTGACGCCCGTGATGCGCTCGACGAACGCGGGCCAGTAGCCGGCGACGGTCTGGCGGACCTCGTCGAAGCCGTCGGTGTGGGCCTTGATGTAGTCGTGGTCGAGGTAGCCCTGCTCGATCGCGATGTGCAGCAGGCCGTTCGCCAGCGCGAGGTCGGTGCCGGGCGCGGCCTGGAGGTGCAGTTGGGCCTGCTCGGCCGTGGCGGTGCGGCGGGGGTCGACGACGATGAGCTCGGCGCCGGTGAGGAACCGCATGAGCGGCGGCATGGTCTCGGCGGGGTTGGCGCCGACGAGGACGATGACGTCCGCGTCCTGCAGGTCCTCCTTGGGGAAGGGGAGGCCGCGGTCGATGCCGAATGAGCGGTTGAGGGCGCCTGCCGCCGACGACATGCAGAAGCGGCCGTTGTAGTCGATGTGCTTGCTGCCCAAGGCGAGGCGGGTCCATTTGCCGAGCTGGTAGACCTTCTCGTTGGTGAGGCCGCCGCCGCCGAAGACGCCCACGGCGTCCTTCCCGTGCTCGGCCTGGACGGACCGGATGCGGTCGGCGACGTGGTCGAGGGCGGTCTCCCAGGAGACGGGTTCACCGCGCAGGAGCGGCGTGGTGAGCCGTTCGGGGTGGTCGAGGAGTTCGGGCGAGGTCCAGCCCTTCTTGCACATGCCGCCGCCGCGGGGTGCGGCGGTGACCTTGCCTTCGGTGTCCTCCTCCAGCCGCATGCCGCACTGGAGCGCGCAGTACGGGCAGTGGGTGTCGGCGGTGCGGACGACGGGGAGGGCGGCGCGAACGGTCATGCGGCGAGTGTGTCCGGGCGTCGTTTCGGCGTCACGTGAGCAATGTTTCCGGAATGCTAAGTGGCCCGCAATCGTCGGTAAGTGACGATTGCGGGCCGGTGGCTCGACGGCGACGCTGCCGCGGTGGGGGCTCGGTCAGACCTTCGCGTAGGCGAGGCTGGGGGCCTTCTCGACGAGGACGGTGCGCTGGTAGCACCACCAGTTGATGATCAGGAAGACGCCGTAGGCGGCGACGAACGCCCACATGGCGGGGACGACGGAGCCGGTCTGCTCGTTCGCGATGCGGAAGCCCTGGTTGATGAGGAATCCGCCGAAGGCGCCGATGGCGGAGATCCAGCCGAGGGCGGCGGCCGTGATCTTCTTGGCCTTCACGACCTCGGTCTCGCTGGCCTTGCCGCCTGCGGCGGCGGCCGCCTCGGCCTGGAAGATCGCCGGGATCGAGCGGTAGGTGGAGCCGTTGGCGATGCCGCTCATGGCGAACAGCAGCATGAACGAGGTGAAGAACAGGGCGAACGACCCGGAGTTGATGCCCCAGATGGCGCCCATCGCGCCGACGCCCATGAGGATGAACGCGCCGCTGGTGATGGGGGCTCCGGCGAGGCGGTCGGCGAACCAGCCGCCGATGGGCCGCACGAGCGAGCCGACGAGCGGGCCGAGCGCGGCGATCCACAGGGACTGGAATTCGGGGAACTCGATCCTGATGACCAGGGGGAACGCGAAGGAGTAGCCGATGAACGACCCGAACGTGCCGATGTAGAGGACGCTCATGATCCAGGTGTGCCTGCGTGCCAGCGCCGGGACCTGCTCGCGCAGGGGGGTGCGGGCGACCGCGAGGTTGTCCATGGCCCGCCAGGCCATGATCGCGGCGAACACGCCGAGCACGAGCCACAGCAGCGGCACGTTGTGCAGGAAGAAGTCCCTGCCTGCGGGGGTCGTGCCCTGGGAGGCGCCGAAGATGCCGAGGCCGATCACGAGCGGGCCGATGAACTGCACGGCCGAGACGCCGATGTTGCCGCCGGCGGCGTTGATGCCGAGGGCCGCGCCGCGGTGGCGTTCGGGGTAGAAGTAGGAGATGTTGGCCATCGAGGACGCGAAGTTGCCGCCGCCGAAGCCGGCGAGGACGCCCGAGACGACGAACAGCCAGTACGGCGTGCCCGGCGTCATCACGCAGTACGCCAGGAGCGCGGTGGGCAGGACCAGGAGGGCCGCGGAGATGATGGTCCAGTTCCGGCCGCCGAACAGCGCCACTGCGGCGGTGTAGGGGATGCGCAGGAACGCGCCGACCAGGTTCGGGACGGCGGTGAGCCAGAACAGCTGGCTGGTGGTGAAGTCGTAGCCCGCCGCGGCCAGGAACGGGGTGATGATGCTGAACATCGTCCACACCGAGAAGCCGAGGTGCTCGGCGAGCACTGACCAGATGAGGTTGCGTCGGGCGACCTTGCGGCCGGTCGACTGCCAGAAGGCCTCGTCGTCCGGGCGCCAGTCGGTGATCCACCCCTTGCGGGCGGGCGGTGCGGGTTGCGTCAGTGTCGCTGTCATGGCGCAACCTTCCGCGAGCGGCGTTGCCTGGTTGTGCGGCACCTGTGCCGGTGCGATGAAGTTCGGCTCACGGTCTTGTTACGGAGGGTGTGAAAGGGCCGCGGCTGCCGCCCTGGACGTACACGGGACCGGACGTGTACACCCGTAAGGCGAGAACCCGGTCACAAATGCCGATGGCATAGCGTTAGCGGCTATGGACGCCGCCATCGAGGTCGCCGACCTCCGCAAGACCTACCGCGGCCGCAGGACCGGTGAGGTTCGCGCGGTCGACGGCGTGAGCTTCCGCGTGGAACGCGGCGAGTTCTTCGGCATCCTCGGCCCGAACGGGGCCGGGAAGACGACGACCCTCGAGATCGTCGAGGGCCTGCGCAAGCCCGATTCGGGGACAGTGCGCCTGCTCGGCCGCTCCCCTTGGCCGCACTCTCCCGAGCTGACCGGCCGCCTCGGCGTGCAGCTCCAGGCGTCGGCGTTCTTCGAGTTCCTGACCGCGCGCGAGCAGATCGAGACGTTCGCGGAGCTGTATGGGGCCGGGCAGGGCCGCGCGGCCGAGATGCTCGAGCTCGTGGGTCTCGCCGAGCACGCGAACGTGCGGTGCGAGAAGCTCTCGGGCGGCCAGCAGCAGCGCCTCTCGATCGCGTGCGCGCTCGTGGGCGACCCTGAGCTGGTGTTCCTCGACGAGCCGACCGCTGCGCTCGACCCGCAGGCGCGGCGCAACCTGTGGGACCTCATGCGCTCCATCAACGCCGAAGGCCGCACCGTGGTGCTGACGACCCACTACATGGAGGAGGCCGAGGCGCTCTGCGACCGGGTCGCCATCATGGACGCGGGGAAGATCCGGGCGATCGACTCGCCCGCCGGTTTCGTGCAGGGCCTCGACGCCCCCACCAAGGTCACCGTCGCCGCCGGGCAGCTCAGCGACGAACGCGTCCAGGAGCTCGCGGCCGGCGAGCCGTGGACGGCCGGCGAGACCGCGGTCGTGTTCGAGACGCGCGATCCGCGCAAGCTCTTGACCGCGCTGGCGTCCGACGGGGCCCTCGACGGCCTGTCGGTGCGCACGGCGAACCTGGAAGACGTCTTCTTGCACGTGACCGGACGGGAGTGGCGCGGATGAGCCTCGAGACGGCGGAGGCGCGCACGGTGCGCGCCGAGCGTTCGGGAGGCCGGGCGTACCGGAGCCTGTTCAAGGCGCTGGGGCGCGGGTGGCTCCGCGACCGCAGCCAGATCTTCTTCACGATCCTCCTGCCGCTGATGTTCATGGTGCTGCTCGCGAGCGTGTTCGGCTCCGGCGACACCGCGGCGTCGCGGATCGTCGCGGTCGGTGACGTGGCCGTGCTCGACGGCGCGGACGCTGACGAGTTCGCCGTCGCCGAGGCGTCGGACCTGGACGCGGCGCTGGCGATGCTGCGCGACGGCGACGCGGACGCTGCGGTCGTCCAGGACGGTTCGACAGTGCGGATCTACCCGTCGGCGACGAACTCGACCTCGGGCGCGATCGCCGAAGGGCGGCTTTCGGCGCTGGTCGACGACGTGAACGTCGAGGTGCTCTCGGCGGCGGCACCGGGCGAGCCGGTGCTGGCGACCGAGGTCGAGGAGGCCGACGGCGGGGCGCTGCAGCCGATCCAGTACCTCGCGCCGGGGATCCTGGCGTGGGGCGTGGCGATCGCGGGCGTGTTCGGCGCGGCCGGCACGATCGTGGACTGGAAGCGCGACAAGCTGCTGCGGCGGCTGCGCCTGACGCCCGCTTCGGTGCGGACGTTCCTGGGCGCGAAGGTCTCGGTGAACCTCGTGGTCGCGGTCGGCCAGACCGCGGTGTTCCTGGCGGTGGCGGCTTTGGGCTTCGGGTTGCGGTTGTCGGCGTGGACGTGGTTCGCGGTGCCGCTGGTGCTGCTCGGGACGCTCGCGTTCCTGGCGATCGGCGTGGTCATCGGCGGGATCGCGCAGACGAGCCCGGCCGCGGCCGGGCTGAGCAACCTCGTGACGATGCCGATGGCGTTCGTGTCGGGCGCGTTCTACCCGCTGGCGCTCTCGCCGGGGTGGGTGCAGGCGATCTCGTACGCGTCGCCGATGCGGTACCTGAACGAGGCGCTGCAGTCGGTGGTCGTCTACGGCGAGCCGCCCACGGCGGTTCTCCCGCAGATCGGCTTCCTCGCCGCCTTCGCGGCGATCGTGGCGCTCTTCTCCTGGAAGACGTTCAAGTTCGACGAGCTCTGAGTTTCGCTCACGTCGTGTTCGAGGCGGGATCGTCGGACCTCAGGAGTACTTTTGCGCCAGGGGTCCCTAAGGGGGTATATATCCGCTTATTAGCGGATATTTGATGATTCGGCCGCCAGATGATGCCGCTCAGTCCGCTTTCAGCACTGCGTCGTAGACGTCGCGCCGGCTGACGCCGTAGCGGACGGCGACTTCCTTCATGGCGAGTTTGCGGTCGGTGCCGATCGCTTCCAGGGCCGCCACGGCCGCGGCCATCGCCTCGGGGGTGGCCTCGCTCGCGTCCGGGCCGGTCCAGCCCGAGACCACCAGGGTGACCTCGCCGCGCGGCGGGTCGGCCTCCGCGCCTTCGGCGAGTTCGGCGAGGCCGCCGCGGCGGATCTCCTCGTGGGTCTTGGTGAGTTCGCGGCAGAGCGCCGCCGGGCGGTCGTCGCCGAAGGCCGCGGCCATCGCCCGCAAGGTGTCCTCGACGCGCCGCGGCGACTCGAAGAACACCATGGTGCGCTTCTCCTCGGCGAGCTCGCCGAACAGCCGCCGCCGCTCGCCGTCCTTGCGCGGCGCGAACCCCTCGAAGCAGAACCGGTCGCACGGCATCCCCGAGAGCGCCAGCGCGGTCGTCACCGCGCTCGCGCCCGGCGCGCAGGTGATCGCGATGCCGGCGTCGATCGCGGCCTTGACCAGCCGGAAGCCCGGGTCGGAGACCGAGGGCATGCCGCCGTCGGTGATGACGGCGACCCGCTTTCCGTCGTACAATTGTTCGATAAGGGTCGTCGTTCGGCCCGCCTCGTTCGCCTCGAAATACGACGTGATCGAGGCGGTGGGAACGACATCCAGTTCGCTGAGGAGCCGCCGAAGCCGCCGGGTATCCTCTGCGGCGATGACGTCGGCGCGGGCCAGCTCGGTCCGGAGCCGAGACGAGGCGTCCTCTGGATTTCCCAGGGGCGCACCGAGAAGCACCAAAACGCCCGTTGAAGATGTCGACATCCGGCCAGTATCCCCCACCGCCGAAGGCGGGGCACGGGCTCGGTGAGCGTGTCGCGACGGGCCGCACATGCAGGATGCCGCGCCAAGCTGTCGGGTACCGGACATTGGCCTTACGCGTGAGCGAACGGTAACGGATACTCATAGTCATGGCGAAGCTTGCGAGCCATACATTTGCACCGTCATGGCGACGCTTGCGAGCCATGAACAAGTACCACGACATCACAGGCGACATAGCGCCAGCCGCTCTGGGCGATGCTGGCGTGCCGTAGTTCAGCTGAGCCCTCTAACCCAGTGGAGGCCGCCATGTCCGTGATCCTCAGAGCCGGAGCGGGAATCGCCGTTCTCATCCTCGGTTATTTCGTTCTCGGATTCATAGCCGACCACTGGGCCTGGTTCGCGTCCATAGCGATCCTGTTGGGCGGCACCGCACTGGCGGGCTGGATCCTGTTCCGCAGCCGCGGGCACGAGCACCGCGACCGCGCGGTCGCCGCCGAGCGCAACACCATCATGCGCAGCGTCGACAAGATGAACATCCCGGCGTTCGACGCCATGGCGGGCCAGCTCCTGGTCGGCCTGGACGCCAAGCGCGTCAAGAAGTTCGGCCACCGCAAGAACGACCTCGGCTGCAACTTCGTCGTCACCTTCAACAACGGCCAGCGCATCATCGTGCGCGCCAAGAAGGACGACAAGACGATGCGGCGGCGCAACGGCAACCGCCACGTCCAGATCCTCGGCGGGGAGATCAAGGCCCGCTGGGACTGCGACGCGGGCGTCCTCATCACGAACGCGAACCTGCACTGGATGCACCACGCCGCGCGGAACGAGGCCGTCGCCGCGCAGCTGGGCGTCCTCATCGTCGACCGCGACCGCCTCGCGGAGTGGATCGACACCGGTGAGGCCCCGCCGCAGCTGCGTCCGGTCCGCGCCGCGCTCGAGTCCAGCGGGAGCTCCGCGGCGCAGTGAGTGCGGCGCAGGGTCGCGAGACCGCCCGGGTTTCGCGGGGGGAGTGTCGTGGCGCTGTGATCGCGACATGGCGCCGCGGCGCGAACAGACGCGTGCTCAGCGGCCCCTGAGCACGTCCACGGCCCCGAGCCAATGGCTCGGGGCCGCGTTCGTGCCAGCCGGCGTCGTTGTCCCCGTCAAGAGGCGTCGAGGGTGGCCGTGGTCTGGGCCTCCTGCTGGTCGCGCGTGTAGGTGATGGCGATCTCGGTGCCCGATGAGGTGCCCTGGACGGCGGCGACCACTTCGGACGCGGTGGTGACGGGGGTCCCGTCGATCGCGGTGATCACGTCGCCCTCCTGGAGCCCGGCCTGCGCGGCCGGGGAGTCGGGTTCGACGCTGAGGACCATGGCGCCGTTGCCGTCGGTGTTGGCGACCGAGACGCCGAGGTAGCCCTGCTCGACTGAGCCGTTCTGGATGAGCTGCTCGACGGTGTCCTTCACGGTGTTGGACGGGATCGAGAATCCGAGGCCGATGGAGCCGGAGTCGGTGGTGGCGATGGCGGTGTTGATGCCGATGAGTTCGCCGTCGCCGTTGACGAGTGCGCCGCCGGAGTTGCCGGAGTTGATGGCCGCGTCGGTCTGGATGAGGCCGCTCAGGGTCGAGCTGGACTGCTGGCCCATGCCGCCGCCCTGCTCGCCGGCGACGGTCATGGACCGGTCGAGGGCCGAGACGATGCCGGTGGTGACGGTGCCTTCGAGGCCGAGCGGCGAGCCGATGGCGACGGCGACGTCGCCGACCTGCACGGCGCTGGAGTCGGCGAAGGCGACCGGTGTCAGGTCGTCCACGCCGTCCACTTGGATGACGGCGAGGTCCTGGGTGGCGTCGGTGGCGACGATGGTCGCGTCGGCGGTGGTGCCGTCGGAGAAGCGGACCTCCACGGACTGGGCGCCGTCGACCACGTGGTTGTTGGTGACGATGTAGCCGTCCTTGGAGTAGACGACGCCCGAGCCTTCGGCGGCGTCGGTCACGATGGTGACGACCGAGGGGCTGACCTTGTTCACGATCTCCGTGTAGGTCATGCCCTGCCCGGCGTCCATCGAGACGGACTGGACGGTGGTGGTGGCGCCGTCGCCGCTGCCGATGACCCATCCGGCGATGCCGCCGGCGCCGCCCGCGATGAGGGCGAGGACGAGTGCCCCGGCCACGAGCCTGCCGCGGCCGCGGGGCCGCGGCGGCGGGCCGACCGGCGCGCCGGGGTGCTGGTACATCGGAGGGACGGGTCCGCCGGGCTGCCAGGCGGGGGCGGACATGTGCGGGGCCCCGGCGGGTGCCGGAGCGGGAGTCCCTTGCAGGACTTGGGTGTGCGCAGTGTGTGCGGACGTGGTGTGTTCGGTCGGGTGCGGCGCGGCACCGACCGCGTCGCCCGGATGCGGCGCTGCGGCGGCCGGCTGCGGTGCGGCGTGCGGATGCCCCGGTGCGGCGTTCGGGGCCGGCGCGCCGAAGAGGGCGGTGTCGCCTGCGGCGGGCGCGGTGCTCGGCGGCAGGCTCGCGGCCTGGTCGGCGGCCGGGGCGGCGGGTTCGGCCGCCGGCTCGGATGCGGTGTCGGGGGTGCGAGGCCCGTCGGGGCCCTGCGGTGCGGTCCCCTCGGGGCCCTTCGTGCTCTCAGTGCTGCTCATGTAAGGCAGCATGCCGGGCCCAGCTCGCGGCCCGCTGCGAAAACGCCTTAAAAGCCTTTAATGCTCCGTGTCCCGTTCAGGTGCGGGCGGCCAGGTCAGCGGGGTCGGGGCCGCTTCGGCGGGCGGGCGGGGCATCGACATGCATTAAAGCTTTCCAAGCTTCACTCGTCGGCTGCCTGGGGTTCGGCGGCGAGGACCACGGTGAATGCCGTGCCCTCGCCGGGCTCGGAGTCGACCTGGACGGTCCCGCCGTGGGCCTTCACGATCGCGGCCACGATGGCGAGTCCGAGGCCCGAGCCGGGGTGGGTGACCGAGTCGGAACGGAAGAACCGCTCGAAGACCCGTTCGGCGGTCTCTGGGGTCATGCCGGGGCCGTCGTCGGCGACGGTGAGGCGCACCGCGTCGTCCTCGGCGGCCACTTCGACGCTGATGTTCGTGCCGGCCGGGGTGTGGCGGACCGCGTTCGAGAGGAGGTTGTCGAGCACCTGCCGCATCCGGGCCCGGTCGGCGGCGACCACAGTGGAGCTGCCGGGGAGGCAGCTGAAGCGGAACTCGTGGCCCTCGGCCATCACGGCGTGCGCCGCCACGGCCTCGTGGCCGAGCACGGCCAGGTCCACCGGCTCGGTCTCGACCGGCCGCTCCTGCCCGAGCCGGGCCAGGTGCAGCAGGTCGCCCACGAGCAGGCCCATGCGCTTGGCGGCCTCCTCGATCTGCCCGACGTACTGCTGCCGGTCGGCCTCGGGCATCTGCGGGTTGGTGCGCACCAGCTCCGCGTACCCGCGCACGCTGGTCAGGGGCGTGCGCAGCTCGTGCGAGGCGTCCGCGATGAACTCGCGCATCCGCTCCTCGGAGTCGTGCGCGCGCTGCTCGGACCATTCGCGGGCGCGGATCGCACCCTCCACTTTGGTCAGCATCGAGTTGATGGCGCGCCCGACCCGGCCGACCTCGGTGCTCGGGTCGTGGTCGGGCACGCGGCGCGAGTAGTTCCCGGCGGCGATCATCGCCGCCGTGTTCTCGATCTGCCGCAGCGGCGAGAGGCTCGCCCGCACCAGGCCGACGCCGATCGCGGCCAGCCCGGCGAGCACGCCCGCGCCGATGAGCAGGTCGACCCACACCAGCCCGGCCACGGTCTTGTCGAAGTGCGAGAGCTTGTAGGAGAGCACGTAGTACGAGTCGGCGTCGAGGTTGTGCTCCTCGGGCTCGTAGTCGTCGTACTTGCTGCCCACTTGGGAGCCCGGCAGGCCCAGCACCCGCCAGCGCGTCGCGCCGTCGGCGCTCAGGGCCGTGAACGCCTCGCCGTTCGCGGCCTGGAGCTGCTCGTAGTCGAAGACGGGGTAGTCGGCGCGGTCGTCGGGCCGGTCGTAGCGGTTCCCGGTCGGGGTGACCAGGCTGAAGACGTACTGCTGGGGGCGCAGGCCCGGCGCTTCATCGGAGTCCTCGTCGTATTCGGGGTCGAACGTGTCGGGGCTCCAGCTGGTGAGCTGGGTCTTGAGCTCGTCGTCGACCGTGCCGAGGAAGTAGGAGTGCAGCGCGAGGATCGTGGAGACGCTGATGAGGATGAGGGAGCCCGCCACGAGGACGAGCACGGCCGCGGTGAGCCGGACCCTCAGCGGCGTCCGGTCCCACTTGTCGCGGACGCCCTCGAGTACGCGAGGTGCGCTCAACGATGCTGCTCCCGCAGGACGTAGCCGATGCCCCGGAGGGTCTGGATGAGTTTGGGCTCGCCGGTGTCGATCTTGCGGCGCAGGTAGGAGACGTAGGACTCGACGATGCCGTCGTCGCCGCGGAAGTCGTAGCGCCACACGTGGTCGAGGATCTGGGCTTTGGAGAGCACGCGCCCGGCGTTGATCATGAAGTAGCGCAGGAGTTTGAACTCGGTGGGCGAGAGCTGCACGGCCTTGCCCGAGCGCCACACCTCGTGGGTCTCCTCGTCGAGTTCGAGGTCGGCGTACTGGAGGCGGGAGGGGCGGGGCAGTTCGCCGGAGGAGCGGCGCAGCACGGCGCGGATGCGGGCGACGACCTCTTCGAGCGCGAAGGGCTTGGTGATGTAATCGTCGCCGCCGACCGAGAGGCCGGTGACGGTGTCGGCGGTGTCGTCGCGGGCGGTGAGGAAGAGCACGGGGGTGTGGTCGGAGCCCGAGCGCATGCGGCGCACGACCTCGAAGCCGTCGAAGTCGGGGAGGTTGACGTCGAGGACGACCAGGTCGGGGCGGTGCCGGGCGATGGAGCGGAGGGCTTCGTCACCGGTGCCGACGCCGTGGACGGCGAACCCGGCGTACCGGAGTGAGGTGGAGAGCAGCTCGCAGATGTTCTCGTCGTCCTCGACGACGAGCAGGGTGGCCTCGGTCTCGGCGTTCGGCTGGCTAGTCGAAAGCGGCATGGGCCTCTCACAGGGTCGGCGGGTCAGCGGTCCGCAGGTCACGGGTGGTTGTGAAGCATACGCCCGGTCCCGAGGCGTGCCAAGCGGTCCGCGCGCGGTCACACCGGTGGCGGTGGCACCGCGCACCGGCGTGAAACACGTTCGAGTGACCTTTATCAGAAGTGTGTGCGGCTATGCGGAAAACTGGCGCGCGCGAGCTGTTCTCCGTCGTACCGGTCGGATAGACTTTGTGTCGCAGCCGAGGCTGGGCCGCTCGAACGACGCCCACGCGCTCGAAACCCTACCGAATCAGGTGAGTTCATGACGCTGTCAATCGAGACTGCCACGACCGACGCGGGGGTCGTCACCGTCGAGCTGGCCGGCGAAGTCGACTACGCGACCGCCCCCCAGATCCGCGAGACGATCACCAACGCCCTCGAGGCCGGCGGCGCGACCGCCATCCGGGTCGACGTCGCCAAGGTGACGGTCCTCGACTCCACCGGCATCGGCACCATCGTGGTGGCGTACCGCATCGCCCGCGAGATGGGCGTGGCGCTGGCGGTCGTCAACCCCAACCGCTTCATCACCCGCCTGTTCACCGTCGTCGGCGCCGAGGAGCTTCTCGAGGAGCCGACCGAGACGTTCTCGAGCAAGGAGCGCAGCGCGGCCGGTTAGGTCCGCCCGCGTCGTCGCGAGTCTTCGATCGCGCCCCGGCCGAGCCGGGGCGCGATCGCGCGTTTCGGGTGGTGTCCGGGGCGGCGCGGAGGCCGAATCGGCGCACTTCGGGGGCTTCGCGGTTGTGCGAAACGCCGTTGTGGCGAACGAGACTTGCACGCGTTTCCCCCTGCTGCGCAGCACATTCACTGCGGCCCGAGTGACCGGCCCCGCAACGGCGTTACCGGTACTACACTTTTTCCTCCCCCCGGTTACCCTTGAGTCCGGGGACTGCCGTCCCCGTCCACGCAGCGTCAAAGAAGAGGCGATTCAGTCGTGTCGAGTGCGACTCCGGGTAATCCGTTGACCGATTTCGGTGCCAATGAATGGCTGGTCAACGAGATGTACGAGCGTTACCGCGAAAACCCCGAAAGTGTCAGCGCCGGCTGGCGCGAGTTCTTCGGCGGCGATCCGTCGGACGCGTCGTCCAACGATGCAGGCGCGGGCAGGGCCGAGGCCGCAGCGCCGCCGGCCGCCGCTCCGGCGAAGCCCGCTCCGGCCCCGGTCGCAGCGGTGCAGCCCGAGCCGAAGCCTGAGTCGAAGGCGGCGCCGGTCGAGACCGTCACCGACACGCCCGCGAGCGAACCTCCCGCTGCGGTCCCCGAGCCGCAGGCCGACCAGGCCGAACCCGTGAAGAAGGCGACCCCGACTGTGAACGACTCCGTCTCCGGCTCCGCGAGCTCCGCCGGCACCAAGCCGCTCAAAGGCGTCGCGGCCAAGGTCGCCCAGAACATGGACGCGTCCCTGGAGATCCCCACCGCCACCTCGGTGCGCGCGGTCCCCGCGAAGCTCCTGTTCGACAACCGGATCGTCATCAACAACCACCTCAAGCGCGGCCAGGGCGGGAAGGTCTCCTTCACCCACCTGATCGGCTACGCGCTGGTGCAGGCCGTGAAGGCCCACCCGGGCATGAACGCCTCGTACAAGGTCGTGGACGGCAAGCCGCAGCTGGTCACGCCCTCATCCATCAACCTCGGCCTCGCCATCGACCTGGCCCGGCCCGACGGCACCCGCACCCTCGTCGTGCCGTCGATCAAGCACACCGAGTCGATGGACTTCCGCGAGTTCTGGCAGGCCTACGAGGACCTGGTCCGCAAGGCCCGCAACGGCAAGCTCACGATGGAGGACCACGCCGGGGCGACGCTCACGCTCACCAACCCCGGCGGGATCGGCACCGTCCACTCCGTGCCGCGCCTGATGAAGGGCCAGGGCCTCATCGTCGGCGTCGGCGCCATGGAGGTGCCCGCCGAGTTCGCCGGGGCCTCCGACGAGACCCTCTCCGACCTGGGCGTCTCCCGCATCATGACGGTGACGTCGACGTACGACCACCGGATCATCCAGGGCGCCGAGTCGGGCCAGTTCCTGGCCACGCTGCACAAGCTGCTGCTCGGCGACGGCTTCTTCGACGAGGTCTTCCGCTCGCTGCTCATCCCCTACGAGCCGGTGCGCTGGGTCCGCGACGTGTCGAAGACCCACGAGGGCCAGATCGACAAGAACGCCCGGGTCATCGAGCTCATCCACGCCTACCGGGTGCGCGGCCACCTCATGGCCGACACGAACCCGCTGCACTACGAGATCCGCCGCCACCCCGACCTGGACATCCTGTCGCACGGCCTCACCCTGTGGGACCTCGACCGGACCTTCCCCGTCGGCGGGTTCGCGGGCCAGCAGCGCATGAAGCTGCGCGACATCCTCGGCGTGCTCCGCGACTCCTACTGCCGCCGCGTCGGCGTGGAGTACATGCACATCCAGGACCCCGAGGAGCGGTCGTGGATCCAGCGGCGCATCGAGGTCCCGTTCGAGAAGCCGAAGGTCGAGGAGCAGAAGCACATCCTCGGGCGCCTCAACGCCGCCGAGGCGTTCGAGACGTTCCTGCAGACGAAGTTCGTGGGCCAGAAGCGCTTCAGCCTCGAAGGCGGCGAGTCGCTCATCCCGCTGCTCGACCGGGTCCTCAACGAGGCCGCCACGGCCGACATCGACGAGGTCGTCATCGGCATGCCGCACCGCGGCCGCCTGAACGTGCTCGCCAACATCGTCGGCAAGAAGCTCTCCAAGATCTTCACCGAGTTCGAGGGGCACATCGACCCCAAGAGCATCGGCGGCTCCGGCGACGTCAAGTACCACCTCGGCCTCACCGGCAAGTTCACGTCCCCGGACGGGCGCAACACGACGGTCGTTTCCGTCGCGGCCAACCCGTCGCACCTGGAGGCCGTGAACCCGGTGCTGGAGGGCATCGTCCGCGCCAAGCAGGACCGCCTCAACCTGGGCGAGGACGGCTTCACCGTCATGCCCGTGGCGATCCACGGCGACGCGGCCTTCGCCGGCCAGGGCGTCGTGGCCGAGACCCTGAACCTCTCGCAGCTGCGCGGCTACCGCACCGGCGGCACCGTGCACGTGGTCGTCAACAACCAGGTCGGCTTCACCACCGCTCCGGCCCACTCGCGCTCCAGCCTGTACTGCACCGACGTCGCCCGCATGATCCAGGCGCCGATCTTCCACGTCAACGGGGACGACCCCGAGGCCGTGTGCGAGGTCGCGAAGCTCGCCTTCGCGTACCGGCAGCAGTTCAACAAGGACGTCGTCATCGACATGGTCTGCTACCGCCGCCGCGGCCACAACGAGGGCGACGACCCGAAGATGACCAACCCGCAGATGTACCAGGTCATCGACGGCAAGCAGTCCGTGCGCAAGCTCTACACCCGCGCGCTCATCGGCCGCGGCGACATCACCATGGAGGACGCCGAGGAGGCCCTCGCGGACTACCAGGCCCAGCTCGAACGGGTCTTCCGCGAGACCAAGGAGGCCCTGGCCGGGCAGACCGGCCCGCTGCCCTGGCGCCACCAGCCCGAGCCGGTCGCGGACATCGACACGTCCGTCGACGCCGAGACCATCGCCATGATCGGCAAGGCCCACACCACCCTCCCCGAGGGCTTCGGCCCGCACAAGGCCGTCCGCAAGGTCCTCGAGAAGCGCAGCGAGATGTCCACTTCGGGCACCGTCGACTGGGCGTACGCCGAGACCCTCGCGTTCGGCTCGCTCCTCATGCAGGGCAAGCCGATCCGCCTCGCCGGCCAGGACTCGCGCCGCGGCACGTTCGTGCAGCGCCACGCCGTCGTCGTCGACCAGGCCACCGGCGCCGAGTACACGCCGCTGGCGCACCTGGGCGAGCAGGCCGCGAAGTTCTTCGTCTACGACTCCCTGCTCTCCGAGTTCGCCGCGGTCGGCTTCGAGTACGGCTACTCGGTCGAGAACCCCGAGATGCTGGTCCTGTGGGAGGCCCAGTTCGGCGACTTCGTCGACGGCGCCCAGACCATCACGGACGAGTTCATCTCCTCCGGCGAGGCCAAGTGGGGCCAGCACACCGGCCTCACCCTGCTCCTCCCCCACGGCCACGAGGGCGCCGGCCCCGACCACACCTCGGGCCGCATCGAGCGGTTCCTGCAGCTGTGCGCGGACGAGAACATGCGCGTGGTCAACTCCACGAGCCCGGCGAACTACTTCCACCTGCTGCGCCGCCAGGCCCTCGACCCGGTCAAGAAGCCGCTCATCGTCTTCACGCCCAAGTCGCTGCTGCGCCACAAGGCCGCGGTCAGCCAGCTCGAGGAGTTCACCACCGGCCGCTTCCAGCCGGTCCTACACGACACCGCCGTGGCGAGCGGCCAGATCCGCGCCGAGGACGTCAAGCGGGTCCTCCTGTGCTCCGGCAAGGTCTACTACGACCTGGCCGCCGCCCGCGAGAACCGCGGCGTCACCGACACCGCGATCCTGCGCGTCGAGCAGCTCTACCCGCTGCCGGCCGAGGAGCTGAAGAGCGCCCTCGAGGCGTTCCCGAACGCGACCGACACCGCGTGGGTCCAGGAGGAGCCGGCGAACCAGGGCGCCTGGTCGCACATCGCGCTCAACCTGCTCGAGCAGCTCGGCGGGGTCCACCTGCGCCGCATCTCGCGCCCGGCCGCCGCCGCGCCGTCCACCGGCTCGCCGAAGGTCCACGAGGTCGAGCAGCAGGCGCTGGTCGACGTGGCGGTCCCGCAGCCGCAATAGCACCGCAAAGCGTCAGACGATGCAGGGGAGGCCGAAAGGCCTCCCCTTTGTCGTACCACCCGTAACTTTACCGGTAACGTTTCGGCCGCAAGGTACTTTACGCAGGTTGCGATTTCGTTTTCTTCCGATGTCCGCCCTTGACCAGGCACATGAGAACGATAACAATGGCTCCACGGCCCACCCCTCGACCGGCCTCCCCGACAAAGAATCACATTGGAGTGATGCATTGATGCCGAATCATCCCTCGCCCCCTGGCGCCGGCTTCCGCCCAGCGCTTTCCAGACGGGCACTCCTCACCGGCACGGCGGCGGCCGCCGGGCTCGGCCTGGCCGGCTGCGGCTCGGTCACCGGAGGCCTGAGCGACCGGACCCGCGTCAAGCAGTGGAACCTGCTCGCCGGCGCCGACGGCGCCATCATGACCGAGATGCACGGCAACTTCTCGGACGAGCACCCGGACATCGAACTGGAGGCCACCACCTTCGGCTGGGGCACCCCGTTCTACACCCGCCTCGTCATGGGCGCCTCCAGCGGCAACGCCGCCGACATCGCCACCATCCACCTCTCCCGGCTCAAGAGCGTCTCGCCCGCCACGCTCCTCGACGCCATCACGATCGACGAGCTCACCGCGGTCGGCATCGACGCGGCGGACTTCCCCGAGACGATCTGGGAGAAGTGCTTCTACGAGGACAGGCTCTACGCGCTGCCGCTCGACACGCACGCCCTCGTCAACTATTACAACGTTGAGATGTGCCGGCAGATCGGCGCCCTGAACCCCGACGGCACCCTCGTCGACACCACTGGCCGCGAGGCCTACTTCGACGTGCTCCGCGAGGCGAAGGCGGTCACCGGCCAGTTCGGCACCTCGCTCGACACGTTCGGCGGCTGGCGCCAGTTCTGGGCCTGGTACCGCCAGGCCGACGGCGAGATGACCTTCGGCGACGACGACTTCGAGATGGACGACGACAAGGCGCTCCAGGCCATCGAGACCATGTACCTCATGGCCGAGGAAGGCCTCTGCCCGACCTTCTCCGACGGCGCCCAGTGCGCCGCCAACTTCGAGAACGGCGCCGCCGCCTTCGTCCAGGTCGGCAACTGGGAGATCAACCGCTTCAAGCTCTTCGGCGGCGACAACCCCGACTGGTTCTCCATGACCGAGATGCCGGACTTCTTCGGCAACCGCCGCACCCAGGGCGACTGCCACTCGTTCGTACTGCCCCACCACAACGAATGGGACCCCGCGGTCCGCCAGGCGACCATCGAATACGCCGCCTACATGCTCAAGAACAGCTTCCGCTGGGGCGAGGGCGGCGGGCACACCCCGTCCTACCTGCCCGTCACCGAGAGCGCCGAATACCAGGCGCTGCAGCCGAACGCGGAGTACTCCGGCGTCGTCCAGAACGTCCAGTTCGACCCGGACGTGTGGTTCTCCGGCTCCGCCGCCCGCCTGTTCGACGAGACCGGCTCCGTGTTCAACCAGGTCTACGCGCTGGCGATGAAGCCCGAAGAGGCGCTCGACGTCGTCAAAGACCGGATCCACACCCTCCTCGCCCTTCCCAATCCGGTCGACTGAATCGTTCTATTAGGACTCCCGATGACTGTGAAAACCGCGACGCCCGCAGAGGCGTCGGCCGCGATGACGCGGCCCCCGAGCGCCACCGCGCGCAAGAAGAAGTCATGGACCGGACTCTGGTTCGTGCTGCCCTTCATCGCCTTCTACGCCCTGTTCCTGATCTGGCCGACCTTCCTCGGCCTCTACTACTCCTTCACCGACAAGAGCCTCACCGGCCGCCCCGCCTCGTGGGTCGGCTTCGACAACTGGGCCGAGGCCTTCGGCGACGAGCGCGCCTGGAACGCCCTGGTCAACACCGCCGAGTTCACCCTGTACTCGACGCCGCCGCTGGTCGTCCTCGCGATCGTCTTCGCGCTGCTGGTCAACCGGGCGCGCAAGCTCGGCTGGTTCCTGCGCATGGCCTTCTTCGCGCCGTTCGTGGTCCCCGTCTCCGTGGTCACCATGATCTGGATGTGGATCTACCAGCCCGAAGGCGGCCTGCTCAACCACTACCTGCAGATGCTGGGCCTCCAGGACGCCTCGGCGCCGCAGGTCTGGTACCAGGGCGAGAACGGCATGGCCATGTGGTCGGTCGTCATCACCACCGTGTGGTGGACCGTCGGCTTCAACTTCCTGCTGTACCTGGCCGCGCTCCAGACGATCGACCCGAGCGTCTACGAGGCCTCGAGCATCGACGGCGCGAGCTGGTGGCGCCAGCTGTGGCACATCACCCTGCCGCTGCTCAACCGCACCACGGCGATGGTGATCGTGCTGCAGCTCATCGCCTCCCTGCGCATCTTCGACCAGATGTACATCATGACCGGCGGCGGCCCCAACCGCGAGTCCGAGGTCGCGATCCACTACATCTACATCGCCGGCTTCGAGGGCTACCGCATCGGCTACGCCTCCGCACTGTCCTATGTGCTCTTCATCCTCATCCTGATCATCTCCATCTTCCAGTTCCGGCTGTTCTCCCGGAAGGAGTCCTGACATGACCGCAGCGCAGGCGACTTCCGTCGCGGCCACCCCCACCGAGCCCCGCACCGTGCGGCGCCGGTTCAGGCGCCCCTCCGTCGGCGCCGTCATCGTGTACGTCGCGGCGACGCTGCTGGCGATCTTCTGGCTGCTCCCGCTCCTGTGGGCGCTCTCGACCTCGTTCAAGACCGAGACCGAGGCGAGCCTCGGCCAGGACATCCACTGGTGGCCCGAGACCTGGTCCATCGAGGGCTACAGGGTCCTGTTCGAGCGCGGCGACCACTTCACCTGGATGATCAACTCCACGATCGTCTCGGTGATCGTCACCGTGCTGACGCTGGTCCTGTGCGTCACGGCCGCCTACGGGTTCTCGCGGTTCGAGTTCCCCGGCAAGAACTTCCTGTTCGGCGCGATCATCGCCGGCCTCATGGTGCCCGGCCAGGCGCTCATCATCCCGCTGTTCGACCTGGTCAACGCCCTGCACATGGGCGGCACCTACTGGGGTCTGGCGCTCCCGCAGGTCGTCGCCCCGGTCATGGTGTTCATCCTCAAGCGGTTCTTCGACGCCATCCCGAAGGACTACGAGGAGGCCGCGAAGCTCGACGGCGCCGGGCACTTCCGGGTGCTGTGGAACGTCATCCTCCCGATGTCGGGCCCGATCATCGCGGCCGTCGCGATCTTCACCTTCATCGGCTCCTGGAACAACTACCTGTGGCCCCTGCTGGTGGCCAGCGACCCGTCGATGATGACCCTGCCGGTGGGCCTGCAGGTCGTCGCGGGCGGTTACGGCCTGTTCTACGCCCAGAACATGGCCGCCGCGGTCCTCGGCGCCGCGCCGCTGCTCATCGTCTTCCTGATCTTCCAGAAGCGGATCGTCGAAGGCGTCGCGGGCGTCGGCCTGAAGTAGGCGCCCAGCACGCAGCGAGCGGGGTCCGGCTTTCGCCGGACCCCGCTTCGCGCTCCCCCAGTGCCGTCCATCCGCCTCCTGCTCTGCGCCTCGGCGCTGCCTCCTGAAAGCGCCTCCTCGGAGCGCTGCCTCCTCGCCCTGCCCCTGCGAGGCCCTGCCCTTAGAAGATGCCGTCGCTGATGAGGCAGGAGGCCGGCGTGTAGCCGACCGTGTCGCCGTGGCGCACGTGGATCCAGGCCGTCTCGAACTGGAGGCCGTTGCAGCCCAAGGACTTCTCGCCCTCGGTGGATGCGCAGGCCCCTTCGACCTCGGTGTCGTTGTACAGGCGCGCCAGGCGGCGCGAGCTCCAGCTGGTCTCGGTGAAGATCGAGACCCCGAACGTGGCGTCCACGCGGTACGTGCAGAGGAAGAGCTGCTCGTCGGCCCAGCCCGCCGAGAGGATCGCCCGCTGCGCGCTGATCGGATGCGCCTCGGTCCCCGAGACCTCCACGCCCCCGGTCTCGGCCGCGGCGCTCTCCCCGTGCCTGGCCAGCGCGATGGCGACGACCATGATGGCGGTCGCGATCGCCACTCTGATCAGGAGCTTCTTCGTGACGGTCCACGTGCTCCCGGCGGCGGACTTGACCCCGCCCTTGACCCGACCCATTACTGACATGGCCGCTCTCCCCCTTGTGCAACCGCGGACCTCTGTCGGCGGTGACATCCATTACAGGGTGAACGCAGGCGGGGCCGGCCGTGGTGCGAACGCGTCAGAAAGCGGCTCCAGTGTCGTACTTACGACGCTGGGTTTCACTCGTTGACGAGCACGACCTTGCCGAAGGCCTCGCCTGAGGCGAGGCGGCGCAGCGCCTGCTCGGCGTCGGCGAGCGGGAAGGTGGAGTCGATGACGGGCTTGACGTCCCGTTCGGCGCAGAAGCGGATGACCTCGACCAGTTCGTCCCGGGTGCCCATGGTCGAGCCGAGGATCTCGAGCTGCTTGAAGAAGACGTGCCGCAAGTCGACCTCGGCGACCGGCCCGCCGGTCGCGCCGCAGTTGACGAGGCGCCCGCCGGGCTTGAGGGACTTGATCGAATGGGACATGACCGGGGCGCCCACGGAGTCGATGACGAGGTCCATGCGCTCGGGCAGGCGGTCTCCGGCCTCGACCGGGATCGCGCCGATCGCGGCGGCCTGCTCGCGGCGCCCGGGGTCGCGGCCGGTGGCGTAGACGCGGGCGCCGAGGGCCTTGGCGAGCACGATCGCGGCCGTGGCGACGCCGCCGCCGGTGCCCTGCACGAGGACCGCGCCGTCGGCGGGGAGGCGCCCGCGGGTGGTGAGCATCCGCCAGGCGGTGAGGAAGGTGGTCGGGAGGCACGCGGCCTCGGCGGCGGTCCATCCGGGCGGTGCGGGCACGAGGTTGCGTTCCGGCGCGGCCACGTGCTCGGCGAGGGTGCCGGGGTGCAGTTCGGAGAGCAGGGTTCGCTTGGGGTCCAGGGTCTCGTCGGCGAGCGAGGCGTCGCCGATGACCGGGTAGACCACGGTGAGGTGCCCGTTGTCGTTGCGTCCCACCGCGTCTGTGCCGAGGATCATCGGGCACTGTTCGGCGCGGAGGCCGACGCCGGCGAGCGACCAGAGGTCGTGGTGGTTGAGCGAGGCCGCGGCGAGGGGGATGCGCGTCCAGTCCTCGGGAACGTCCGGCGGCTCGATCTCACCCACCGAGAGGGCGGCGAAGGGGTCGTCGGGGTTCACTGCACTGGCGTAGGCGGCGAGCATCTGGATTGACCTCCATCTTTGCGGCGCTTGCGGTGCCGGCGTTCATGACAACGGCGTTTGCACTGTCCAGCATGGTGTTCCGTGCGGGACCGCGCTGGGTCTCTAACTGTAGGGGCCGGGCCGAAATCGCCCTCCGGAGAGGTAGGGTCGGCGGTGGAATCACGCCCACTGAAAAGAAGCGGAGGGGCAATGTTCAAGCCTCTGTTCAAGCGGCTCATGCCGCAGATCTCGGCTTCGGCTCACTGCGATCTGCCGTGCGGGGTCTACGACCCGGCGCAGGCCCGCATTGAAGCGGAGTCGGTCAAGGCCATCTGCGAGAAGTACCAGGCCAACGAGGACCCTGAGTTCCGCACGCGCGCCCTGATCATCAAGGAACAGCGTTCGAACCTGGTCAAGGAGCACCTGTGGGTGCTGTGGACGGACTACTTCAAGCCGCCGCACTTCGAGAAGTACCCGCAGCTGCACACGCTCGTGAACGAGGCGACGAAGCTCGCCGGCGCTTCGGGCGCCAAGGGCTCCGCCGACCCGAAGGTCGCCGAGGAGCTGCTCGCGAAGATCGACGAGATCGCCAAGATCTTCTGGGAGACCAAGCAGGCTTAGCGCCCGCTGCATCCGTGAGGAGCGCCCGCCACCGCGGCCAGCGGTGCGGGCGCTTCGCCGTAGGACGGCGGGCTCACGGAGCGGTCGGCGCTTCGCGGTACGGCGGACGGGCCCGCGAACGGCGGCGGGCGGGACGGATGCGTCGCCGCGGTGCGGCGGCCGGCTCACGGAAGTGGGTTTTCAGCCGGGGTGTTCCGCGTTGCGGAGCCGACCCGATTATCCTTTGCAGCGTGAGGGCGGAAGTCCTTCGTCCCCTCAGTCACAGGAAGCGGCGATGCCGGTGAGCGATGAGCGCGAGGACGTGCTGCTGCTCGACGTGCCCTCGACGGGCGACTACCTGTCGGTCCTGCCGACCGCGACCGCGGCGGTGGCGACCAGGCTCGGGTTCTCGCTCGACGAGATCGAGGACCTCCGGGCGGCGGTCAACGCCGCGGTGGCGCTCCTGATCCCCGCCGAGCCCGGGCGTCCGCGCCCGTTCCGGCGGAAGACGAACGACCAGCCCCTCCACTGCCGCCTCGCAGTGGGCGAGGAGACCCTCCAGATCGCCCTGAGCCGCCCGAAGGGCGAGCCCCTACCTGATGCGGGCTCATACCAGTGGCAGGTCCTCAGAGCCCTCACTGACGAGGTCGACGCCCACGTGGAGGGCGCGACCACCACCATCACGATCTCCCAGCGCCGCCCGGCCACCGAGGCCGACGCCGACACCCAGCGCCACCAGATCTACTAGCGAACGCGGTTCACTCGATCGGGCCCGGCATCCGGCACCCGAAAGTGTCGTACCCCTCGGATACGTTGGTTTGACAGGGGGCCCTTCGGATCGAGGGATCCTCACGTCCGTGCAAGCTTGAAGGCCCGACGGAACCCGCCGGGCCTTCCAAGCTTCTGTTGTCACAAATTCGAGGGATGGACTAAATCAAGGGATTGCGCGGCGGTGCTAGCCGACGACCTGGGTCGCCAGCGTGCGCAGCGCACCCGAGCGACGCTTCAGCTCGCGGCGCTCGATCTCGCTCATGCCACCCCAGACGCCCGCGTCCTGACCGGACTCGAGCGCCCACCGCAGGCACTCCTCGGTCACCGGGCAGCGCCGGCAGACGTTCTTCGCCTGCTCGATCTGCGTCAGTGCCGGTCCGGTGTCCCCGATCGGGAAGAACAGCTCGGGGTCCTCGTCACGGCAGATGGCCTCGTGGCGCCAATCCATCAAAACATCTCCTTGCTAAGCATCAAGCGTTTCGCTTTCACGGTGTTATGAACAGCTCTTGCGGTTCGGGCGTTCCGCGGGCCGTTGCGGCCGCGGTGGCGTTCAAGACGCGCTTCGCATGCGTGCCGCGCCGCGTCCGTCACGGAAACTGGTGTGACGGTCGCACCTTCGCGGGCGACACAGTGAGCACTCGGCACGGAACTCGTTTCCCGGCAAAGGGAATCGTTGTCACCGCGAGTTCGGAGCACTCTCGCATCAGCGTCATTGCTGAACGCCAGGGCATCGGGGAGCACACCCGCCTACGGCGTCGGTCGCCCAAGTGGCGACTGATGAGTCCGCATCTCTCTGACCCGACCTACCTTGTGAATACTTTCACAAGCTCGGGATTTGTCAAGGGTTCGACTCGGGAAATCAGCCTGAAGTGAGTGAACTCACCGCGCTGTACCTCGAAGAAGACTCGCGGAACACGTTCCACCTTACCGCCGGAATCCCTACCGCGGATCCTCATGGCGGCCTCCGCCACACTCTCCCGAACAGACTTAGCTCACTTATGGCTCGCGAGCTTCGCCAAAACTGTCGGGGTCGGTGACAGCGAGTCGAACCGGTTTGACACACTGGTACTCAACGTTGGCTTGCTTACCACGCTCGGAAGTTCGCCAGGGTCTGACAAAGTGTGACTTGCAAGCTTCGCCAAAGCGTGAGTACCCACCGAATGCCCGGTCTATACGCACCGAAAATACGATATTCGGTTGTAAGTCTCGTGCCGTCCCGGTAGGGATGGCGAAATCAACCTTGCCTGCTCACGGGTGACTTGTCAACACCCACCTTGAGGTTTTCCCAAGTTGTTAGCAGGCCACCCGCAGCGCCTCCGGAACCGAGCTGAGTTCCACTTCGGTTCGCTCTCCGAGATAGTCCCCGTCGAGCTGGAAGGCCTGCGGCAGCGCAGCGCGCAGTCGGATCCTGGAGAGATCGTGGTGCGTCACCGCGTGTTTGCCGTCGGGCCCGTCCCGACCGACCAGCAGTGAAGCGGCGGTCATCGCGGCGTCCGACAGGCCAAGTTTACGCAGAACCAGGACATCAAGTCCAGCATTAAAGGATGCCCGCGCGTTGAGATTCACCGGAAGGGTACCGAGATAGGTCCACGGTGCGCAGTTCTGCACCACGACCATCCCTTCCGAGAGGTCCTGCTCACCCGAGGAGAGCTCCACCTCAATGGTATCCCCTTCCACCCCGTGCTCGTTCAGCTCGGCCATCACCGCGCGCGCGTAGTGCGCGCCGAGGTTGCGCTTCTTGCGGTACGACTCCACCTTCTTGATGATCGACGCGTCCCAGCCGAGCCCCGCGCAGAACGTGAAGAGCCGGTCGACGTCGTCGCCGGTCGCCCGCCCCAGACTCACCGTGCGCACCCGCCGCTCCTCGAGCGCCGACACGATCGCCAGCGAAGCCCGGCGGCGGTCCCAAGGCAGCCCGAGGGCCCGCGCGAAGACGTTCGTGGAACCGGCCGGGATCGGCGCGAAGATCGGGGCCTCCCCGGCCGGCCGGCCGCCGGAGACCAGGCCGTTGACGACCTCGTTCACCGTGCCGTCGCCGCCGAGACTGAGGACCACGTCGTAACCCTTGTCCGCCCCCCGCTTCGCGAGGATCTCGGCGTGGTCGCGCCTGCGCGTCACCTCGACCTCGAGATCGAGCACTTCGTCGAGCTTCTTCCGCACCCAGCGCGTGCGTCGGCGCGAGCCGGTGGAGGCCTTCGGGTTCACGATGAGCAGACCACGCTGTGGCGCTGCTTTCAGGTCGCGCATAGGCGCAGCGTAGCCCGGGATACGGTTGGCGTGTGAACGAAACCGATGCCGACATGGGCGCGGTCACCGAAACCCCCGACTCCGGTGACCGTCCTTGGACCTTGACCGCTGCGGCGATCCTGTTCTGGCTCCTCGCAACGGGACTCGCCGCCGCAGGAGTGTGGGGCCTGGTACAGATCGTGACGGGGCAGGTGGACACGGTCAGCGGCGCCGTCGGTGTCGCGCTGATCGCGTTCCTCGGAGCGCTCTACTACTGGTTCCTCGGACGCCGGCTGCTGCGGATGGACGACGTCATCGCGCAGGCGGTCTTCCAAGGGCTCCTTTGGCTCCCGGTCGGGTACTACCTCCGAGAAGGGGCCCACCCGGTCATCGGGATCGCGGCCTGGGGGCTGGCGGCGGCGATCGTCGGACTGGTCCTCAGCGGGCCGACCCGGCGCGCGGTCGGATTCGGCGAGCAGCGGCCCCTCGGCGGAGCCGAGTAGGACAGCACAGTACGGAGCCGAAGAGGCGTTGGCAGCCGCCTTGAAACCCAGATCTCCTGGACCACAACCAGGTGGTCTACCAGCTGAGGCGCTTCAGGCCGCGGCGGCGTGCTTCGCGATGAGGTCGAGCAGTTCCGGTGCGGTGCCGAGCGGTTCGCCGACGTGCACGGCGCCGGCGTCGCGGGCCGACTCGATCGCCTTGTCGCACAGCAACCCCGGCGCGATGAAGTAGCAGACCGCCGCGATGCGTTGCGCCCCTTGGGCTTGCAGCGATGCGACCGTGGCGCCCGCCGTCGGTCCCGGACCTGAGGCGAATCCCGGTCCGGCCGGGACGCCGAGCAGGCGTCCGGCTTCGGCGGCGACCGCCGCGACATGCGCCCGGCCCTCGTCGACGCGGGTCCCCGCCGCACACACCACCAGGCCGTCGATGTCCTCCGGCAGGCCGCGGACCAGCGCGTGCGCGAGGGACGGGTCCCCTACCGGGCGGCCCACGTGCACCGTGAACCCTGGCCGGTCCTCCTGCGCGCGCTTCGCGACCTCGGGAAGGTCGGTGCGCGAGTGGTAGGCGTCGGTCAGCAGCAGCGGCAGCGCCACCGCCGCCGCGAAGCCCTTGTCCGCCAGGCTGTGGAGCACTTCGACCGGGCGCGGTTCGTTGAACTCCAGGAACCCGACGTGCGCCCCGGCCGCCAGCGCGATCGCGCGGACCGCTTCCGGAGACCGCGGGTCCGGGCTGCCGTGGGCGACCAGGACGACCGGCCGATGCGGTGCCTGGGAAGCGGCTTCGGGCGCGTCGGCCGGCGGTGCCGAGGGTGAGACGCCGGAACCCGACGCGGCGGGCGCGTCGGGTTCCAGAGCGGGACTCTCAGACATGCAGTCCGCATTCGGTCTTGTCGAACGCGGCCCAGCGGCCGGCGCGCGGGTCCTCGCCCGGCGCGGTGCGCCGGGTGCAGGGCCAGCAGCCGATGGAGCGGAAGCCGTCCTTGAGCAGCGGGTTGACCGGGATGTTGTAGCGCTCGATGTACGCCTCCTGGTCGGCCTCGGTCCACTTCGCGATCGGGGAGACCTTGACCTTGCGGCGGGAGAGGTCGAAGTCGACGACGCGCGTGTTGGCGCGGGTCGGGCCCTCGTCCCGGCGCAGGCCGGTGGCCCAGCCGTCGTAGTCGGCGAGGGCCCGGTTGAGCGGGAGCACCTTGCGCAGCGAGCAGCATTCGTCGGGAGAGCGGGCGAAGAGCCGGGGACCGAACTCGGCGTCCTGCTCGAGCACCGACTGCTCGGGCTGGATCGAGCGGACGTTCACGTTCATCGTGGAGGCCACGAAGTCGCGGACGGCCAGGGTCTCGGGGAAGTGCAGGCCGGTGTCGAGGAAGACGACGTCGATGCCGGGGGCGACCTCGCTGGCGAGGTGGACCACGGCGGCGTCGGCCATCGAGGAGGTCACACAGAAGCGCTCGCCGAACTCGCCGACCGCCCACTCGAGGATCTGGTGGGCCGTGGCGTCTTCGAGGCGCTTCCCCGCGTCCGTTGCGAGGTCACGGAGTTCGAAGGGGTCTCTCTCTTTCCCTGTGCTGCTCATGCTTCACTCCGATCGGGGTGTCTTACTCGGGCTGGACGCCCGTGGGCGGGGCCGCGAATTTCGTCGCGGACTCCATCCCGTGGTATTTGACGGCGAACACGCGCGTGCAGTCCGCGCAGTGCCAGCCGCCCCGAATCTCGACGTCGCTGTCGGGCTCCGGTTCGTACGGCGTGAGGTCTTCTTCGCCGCAGTAGGGGCAGTAGTAGGGAACGACTCGGGCGGTCACTGCAATTCCGATTCCTCGGTGCGGTGGACCCACTGGGCGAACGTCTCGCCTTCCGACCTGGCGGTGAGGTAGCGCCGGGTGAGGCGTTCCACATAGTCGCCGAGGTCTGCCGAGGCGACCTTGAGGCCGCGGGACTTGCGTCCGAGGCTCGCCGCGGAGGCGTGGCCGCCGCCCAGGTGCACCTGGAAGCCTTCGACCTGCTCGCCGGCCTCGTCGGTGACGAGCTGTCCCTTGAGGCCGATGTCCGCGGTCTGGGTGCGGGCGCAGGCGTTGGGGCAGCCGTTGACGTGGATGGAGATCGGCACGTCGAGTTCGGGGACGCGCTTCTCGAGCTCCTCGACGAGGTCGCGGGCGCGGTCCTTGGTGTCGACGATGGCGAGCTTGCAGAACTGGATGCCGGTGCAGGCCATGGTGGCTCGGCGCCAGTTGGACGGCTCGGCCTCGAGTCCGATGGCGCGCAGGTCCACGACCGCGTCGCGCACCTTGTCCTCGGGGATGTCGAGGAGCAGGAGCTTCTGGAGCGGGGTGGCGCGCACGCGGTCGGAGCCGTACTTCTCGGCGATGTCCGCGAGCTGGTCGAGGATGGTGCCGGAGACGCGGCCGACGACCGGCGCGACGCCGATGTAGTACTTGCCGTCGTTCTGCTTGTGGACGCCGATGTGATCGAGGAGCTTCTCCGGCACGGGCGGCTGCTCGAGATCGGGCAGCTTGCGGCCGAGGTACGCGTCGGACTCGAGGACCTCGCGGAACTTCTCGGCGCCCCAGTCCTTGACGAGGAACTTCAAGCGCGCGCGGGTGCGCAGGCGGCGGTAGCCCCAGTCGCGGAAGATGCGGACCACGTTGACCCACACCTCGACGATGTCGTCCTGGGAGACCCAGACGCCCAGGCGCGGGGCGAACATCGGGTTGGTGGAGAGGCCGCCGCCGACGTAGAGGTCGAAGCCGGGGCCGAGCTCGGGGTGGTGGGCGCCGATGAGCGAGATGTCGTTGGTCTCGTACGGGCTGTCGGGCAGCCAGCCGATGGTCGACTTGAACTTGCGCGGCAGGTTCGAGAGGCTCTTGTCGCCGATGAAGCGGTCGTAGATCTCCTGGATCTGCGGGGTGGCGTCGATGACCTCTTCGGTGGAGACGCCGGCGACCGGGGAGCCGAGGATGACGCGCGGGCAGTCGCCGCAGGCCTCCTGGGTGTCGAGGCCGACGGCCTCGAGGCGGCGCCAGATCTCGGGGACGTCCTCGACGCGGATCCAGTGGTACTGGACGTTCTCGCGGTCGGTGACGTCGGCCGTGTCGCGCCCGAACTCCTTGGAGATCCCCGCGATGGTCCGCAGCTGCGCCAAGTTGAGTTGGCCGCCGTCCATGCGCACGCGCATCATGAAGTACTTGTCGTCCAGCTCCTCCTCTTCGAGGATGCCGGTCTTGCCGCCGGCGATGCCGGGCTTGCGCTGGGTGTACAGGCCCCACCAGCGGAACCGTCCGCGCAGGTCGGCGGGGTCGATGGAGTCGAAGCCGCGGTGAGCGTAGACGCCCTCGATGCGCTGGCGCACGTTGAGCGGGTTGTCGTCCTTCTTGGACTGCTCGTTCTTGTTGAGCGGCTCCCGGTGGCCCATGGCCCATTGGCCTTGGCCCTTCGGGCGGGACGGTTTGCGCGTTGGCGTTGGCACAGTTCTCCTCATGCGGACACAGGTGTGGCGTGGTTCAACGGCAGAATGCCGGAAGGATTTAGCGGCGCATCAGACAGGCGGCGCTGAACACACGGCAGAAGTCGACGTGGCGGCGTGCCACCAGTCGGAGCCCATGTGCGCGAGACATGCCTGCAAGCATGCCACACATCTCAGCGGACGGCACCTGTCGTCCCGCTGCTTGGACGGGCCGTCACACGCGGGAGCCGGGCCGGTCATCCGACCGGCCCGGCTCACTTCCGGCGCCTACTGAAGTGCGGAGCGCTTCGGCTTCGTCACTGCAGAGCGCTGTGCTTCTTGCTTCGCCCGTTCCGTTCCTTCGTCACTGCAGGGCGCTGTGCTTCTTGCTTCGCTCTTCCGTTCCTTCGTCACTGCAGGGCGCTGTGCTTCATGCTTCGCCCGTTCCGTTCCTTCGTCACTGCAGAGCGAAGTCGACAACGGCCTCGGTGCCGCCTTCGGCGCGCGGGCGCATGTCGATCGTGCCGCGGAGCTCGCCGGTGACGAGGGTGTGCACGATCTGGAGCCCCAGGCGGGTGGAGCCGGCGATGCGGAACCCCTCGGGGAGGCCTTTGCCGTGATCGGAGACGGTGACGCGGAAGTGGTCGCGGTCGCGGGCGACGGAGAGGACGACCTCGCCTTCCTGTCCGGGCGGGTAGGCGTGCTCGACGGCGTTCTGGAGCAGCTCGTTGACGACCATCACCAGCGGCGTCGCGTACTCGCTCGGCAGCACCCCGAAGGTGCCCTCGCGGCGGAGCGTCACCTTCGACTCGGCGACCGAGACCTCGACGGCCATGGAGGCGACGCGGTCGACGATCTGGTCGAAGCCGACCGACTCGTCGCCCGACTGCGACAGGGTCTCGTGGACCAGCGCGATCGACGAGACGCGGCGCACCGACTCTTCGAGCGACTGGCGGGCCTGCGGGGAGCCGACGCGGCGGGCCTGGAGGCGCAGCAGTGCGGCGACGGTCTGGAGGTTGTTCTTGACGCGGTGGTGGATCTCGCGGATCGTGGCGTCCTTGGTGACCAGCTCGCGGTCGAGGCGGCGGACCTCGGTGATGTCGCGGACGAGCACGAGCGCGCCGGCGGCCTTGCCGCCCGGGCGCAGCGGCAGCGCGCGCATGAGCACCGTCGCGCCCTTGGACTCGATCTCCTTGCGGCGCGGGGTGCCTCCGGCGAGCGCGTCGGCGATGCGGCGGGCCGCATCGGCGCCGATGTCGGCGTTCGACGGCAGGCTGCGGGTCAGCTCGGCGAGGTCGCGGTCGCGGAGGTGCCCGGTGACGCCCATGCGGCGGTAGGCGGAGAGCGCGTTCGGGGAGGCGTAGCGGACGAGGCCGTCCGAGCCGATGCGGACCAGGCCGTCGCCGATGCGCGGCGCGGTGGTCGGCTCGCCGGGCAGCAGCGGCGGCGGGAAGCCGCCGTCGGTGAGCATCTGCACCAGGTAGTCGGCGGTCTTGAGGTAGTTCAGCTCCAGGTGGGAGGGGCTGCGGGTGTCCGAGAGGTTGGTGTCGCGGGCGGCCACGGCGATGACCTCGCGGCGGTCGCGGCGGCGCACCGGGATGGCCTCGTGGCGGGCGGCGACGTCGCCGCGCCAGACCGGGTCGCCCTCGCGGAAGATGCGGCCCTCGGTGAAGGCGACGTTGAGGTGCTGGGCGTCCTCGCCTTCGAGGATGCGGCCGACCTGGTCCTCCTCGTAGGCGGTCGGGCCGGTGGTGGGCCGGACCTGCGCGAGGCAGACGTACCGGCCCGGGTGGTCCTTGACCGCGCCCCAGAGCAGGAAGTCGGCGAAGGAGAGGTCGGCGAGGAGCTGCCATTCGGCCACGAGCCGCTGCAGGTGCGCCGCGGAGTTCGAGGTCAGGTCGGTGTGCGCGCTGATGACGTCGCGGAGAGTGGACACCCGACCAATACTAGCGGCGGCCCGGGCTCCGGACCTCGTCCTCGAACGCGCACCGGCGCAGGTCACCGCGCCCCCACGAGCCCCGCGAGCGTTTGCCGAGGCCGGGCGGCGAAAAGCCCCGCCGCAGAGGACGGGGCGCATGACCGAGCGGCTACGGGAGCGTCATGTCGGGCTTATCGAGTTCTTCCACGTTCACGTCCTTGAAGGTCAGGACTCGCACGTGCTTGACGAAGCGGGCCGGGCGGTACATGTCCCAGACCCACGCGTCGCTCATCTCGACCTCGAAGTAGGTCTCGGCGTCGGCCCCCCGCACGTGGACTTCGACAGCGTTGGCCAGGTAGAACCGCCGCTCGGTCTCGACGACGTAGGTGAACTGCCGCACGATGTCCCGGTACTCCCGGTACAGCTGCAGCTCCATGTCGGTCTCGTACTTCTCGAGGTCCTCGGCGCTCAACGCTCCTCCTTCTCAACGACGGTTCCCACGATAGTGCGCGGGTGCCCCGGTCCGCTCGCGGCTCTCGCAGCGAACGGCGGCGAAGCCGCAAATCGGTGCCGTCCCGGTGTCCTGGTTTCACCGCGGCCGGTGCCGTCAAACCCGTTCAAACCCGGGCGGCCGGGACGACGCGCGCGGCGACGTTCGCATAGGACTTGCGATGCAGCTCGCACGGACCGAAGCGCCGCAGCGCCTCCTCGTGCATCGCCGTGCTGTATCCCTTGTGGACCGCGAACCCGTATTCGGGGTGGTCGCGGTCGAGTTCGGTCATGATGCGGTCCCTCGTGACCTTGGCGACCACGCCGGCCGCCGCGACGCACGCGGCAGTGCGGTCGCCTTTGACCACACCCAGGCTGCCGGGCAGGCCCGGCACCGCGAAACCGTCGGTGAGCACGTACCCGGGCCGCTCGGGCAGGCGCGCCACCGCGACCCGCATGCCCTCGAGGTTGCAGACGGCGATGCCGCGCCGGTCGATCTCGTCGGGGCCGTACGCGACCACGCTGATCTCGGCCTGGGAACGACGCAGCAGCTCGAAGACCCGCTCGCGCGCGGCCTCGGTGAGCAGCTTCGAGTCGTTGAGCTCGTCGAACCGCGCGGTCGGCGGCAGCCGCACCGCCGCGACGACCAGGGGTCCCGCGCAGGCGCCGCGGCCCGCCTCGTCGGCTCCGGCGACCGGGCCGAGGCCGCGCCGGTGCAGCGCGGCCTCCAGCGCGTACAGGTCGCTGTCGCGCCTGATGCGGGAGGGAGCGGGACGGAGCATGGGCTCAGGACGGCGCGGGGACGTCGTCGAAGGTCTCGGGGATCTTGAACCAGGTGAAGTCGTCGACCGGCCAGAACAGCACGAAGGCCTTGCCGATGACCGCGTCCACCGGGATCGTGGACGACTCGATGTCGCCGTCCGTGCGCACGTACCGCTCGCGCGAGTCGCCCGAGGCCGAGCGGTGGTCGCCCATGACCCACAGGCGGCCCTCCGGCACGACCACGTCGAACGGGTCCTGCGAGGAGAGGTCCTGCTCGTCCGTCATCGGGTTCGTGTACAGATAGGACTCTTCTTCGAGCGGTTCGCCGTTGATCGTGATGTTGCCCTCGTCGTCGGCGACGATGTGGTCGCCGCCCACGGCGATCACCCGCTTGATGAACTCGTCCTCCTCCATCACGGAGCGCCACGACTCGGGGGCGGTGAAGACGATGATCTCACCGCGCTCGGGCTCGGAGAAGTCGTAGACGAGCTTGTTGACGAGCACCCGATCATTGATCAGGAGCGTGTTCTCCATAGAACCGGAAGGGATGTAGTAGGTCTGGACGACCCAGGTCCGCACCACGATCGCCACGAGAATGGCGACGCCGAGCAGGATCGGCAGTTCTTTCCAGAACGATCCCTTCTTCTTGGGCTGCTGTTCTTTGGAGGTCTCCTCGGCGCTCTCACCGTCAGCGCCGGGCGCTTGCCCTTCATCGATCACGGTCCGAGTCTACGCGCTCGCGCTCCGGCCCCATGGGCCAGCATCACCGTGCCGGGCAAGGAAGGCGGCTGCTGCCAGGCGGTATTCCAGGCGGCGGGCAGGCCGTCGGCAACGGTTCCCGCTGCAGATTGCTCCCCCGCGGTGTCCCCGGTCTCGTCGAGGGCGTCGAACGCGTCGGGGATCTCGAGTTCGCGGGCGCGGTCGGTGGGCCAGACGAGGGCGATGGCGCGGCCGATGATGTTCTCCACCGGCACGGTGCCCGAGCACCGCGAGTCCGAGGAGTCGCCGCGGTGGTCGCCCATGACCCACACTTCGCCTTCGGGCACGGTGAGCTCCTCGAAGCGCCGCGCGCCGCACACGCCGGGCTCGATCTCCAGCGGCGAGTTCTCGTAGACGTACGCCTCCTCGTGGAGCGAGACGCCGTTGACGACGACGTTGCCGTCCGCGTCGCAGCAGGAGACGGTGTCGCCGCCGACGGCGATCACCCGCTTGATGAAGTCCTTCTCGTCGGGCTTCGCGAGGCCGATGAGGTCGAGCACGCCCGTGGTGAAGGCCGAGAACGCGCCGTCGTCGCCCGTGGCCGGCCGGTACTCGGGGTCCCAGGAGTCGGTGCCGCGGAAGACCACGACCTCGCCGCGCTGCGGGGTGCGCAGCGTGTTCGTGAGCTTGAGGACGAGGACCTTGTCGCCCTCCTGGAGGGTCTGCTCCATCGACCCGGAGGGGATGTAGAAGGGCTGCACGGCGAAGGTGCGCAGCAGCACGGCCGCCGAGAACGCGATCACGAGCAGCAGCGGCAGCTCGACCCACAGCGACAGGTACTGGCGCTTGTGCGGCTGCGAGAGGCGGCTCTCGGTGCCCTTGCCGCCCTTCGGTTTCGGCTCATCGGGGACCTGGTCGTTCGCGGCGGAGGCGCGGCCGACCGCGCTCACCCGTTCGCGTTCGGCGGCCACGCGGTCGTGCGCGGCTGAAGGGGTCTCCGGGCGGCGGAACGTGCGGGTCGCGTCGAGGTCCTCGCGGAGGCGGTGCGTCGACTCGGTGCCGCCGGAGCCCGCGACGGGACCGGGCGGCGGCATGCCCGGAGGGCGCGCGGGAGCGGATGGCGGGGCGTCCGGGCCGCCGGGACCGGGGAGGCGGTCCCAACCGATGCGGCGGGGCCCCTTCCCCCCGCCGGGGGTACCAGGACTCATGTGCCGAGGGTATCCGAAAAGAGGGAACGGCAAAGAACCCCGGGCGATGCCCGGGGTTCTCCGAAAGCTCGTGCCGAAGACCGGCGAGGAGCGACGCGGCTTAGAGCTCGCGCTTCTCCTTGATCTTGGCGGCCTTGCCCTTGCGGTCGCGCAGGTAGTACAGCTTCGCGCGGCGGACCTTGCCTCGCATGGCGATCTCGATGGAGTCGACCATGGGGCCGTGCACCGGGAAGGTGCGCTCGACGCCGATGCCGTAGCTCAGCTTGCGGACCGTGAAGGTCTCGCCGATGCCCGCGCCGTGGCGGCGGATGACGACGCCCTGGAACACCTGGACACGGGACCGGGCGCCTTCCTGGACTCGGACGTTCACCTTGACGGTGTCGCCGGGACGGAAGTCCGGCACGTCGGCGCGCATGGAGGCAGCGTTCAGCTCATCCAGAATGTTCATTGGTCTCGTCCTCTGTTGGGTAATGCTCAGCAGTCCTGCCGAGAGAGGTACCGCTTGAACGTACGGCACGTCACGGGAACTTTTCTACCTTGCCACACCCTGCTCGGGCAGGCTGAACCCGGCCCCTTCGAGTAGGCGCCGGTCACGTTCATCGAGGCTACCCGGGTCCAGCCGCGCCAGCAAATCGGGGCGGGCCCGCGCGGTGCGAAGGAGTGCCTGCTCACGCCGCCAGCGGTCGACCTTGCCGTGGTCCCCCGAGAGGAGCACGGCGGGAATCTCGTACCCGCGCCATTCGGCGGGGCGGGTGTACGCGGGGGCCTCCAGGACCCCGGCGGTGTGCGACTCGTCGTCGAGCGACGCGGCGTTGCCGAGGACGCCGGGCACGAGCCGGGTCACGGCCTCGATGATCGCGAGCACCGCGACCTCGCCGCCGAAGAGCACGTAGTCGCCGATGGAGACCTCCGTGACCTCCATCCGGTCGGCCGCGTAGTCCACGACCCGCTGGTCGATGCCCTCGTAACGGCCGCAGGCGAACATGAGCCACGGCTCGGCCGCCAGCTCGTGCGCCATGGCCTGCGTGAAGGGCCGCCCCGCGGGGCTGGTCACCAGCAGGCGCGGCTTCGTCTCACCTGGGATGAGTTCGTCGAAGCACTCGCCCCACGGCTGCGGCTTCATGACCATCCCGGCGCCGCCGCCGGCGGGCGCGCCGTCCACCGAGTGGTGCACGTCGTGGGTCCAGCGGCGCAGGTCGTGGACGTTGAGGTCGAGCATCCCGCGCTCGCGGGCGCGCCCGATGAGCGAGAGGTCGAGCGGTGCGAGGTATTCGGGGAAGACGGTGACGACGTCGATCTTCATCAGAGGTCCAGCAGGCCCGGCGGCAGGTCCACGTTGACGACCCCGGCCTCGAGGTCGACCTCGACGACCATGTCGGCGACGAACGGGATGAGCGCCGGCGTCTGGCCCTTGCGCTTGACGACGAGGGTCTCGTAGGCCGCGCCGTGGTCGATGCGGCTCACGGTGCCGACCTCCCCGGCCTCCTTGTCGACCACGGTGAGGCCCAGGAGCAGGGTGTCGTGGACCTCGTCCTCTTCGGCGACCAGCTCCTCCTCGTCGACCTCGACGCTGAGCAGGACGCCGCGCAGCAGCTCGGAGGCGTTGCGGTCCGCATGCCCCTCGAAGGCGATCATGGGCCGGCCCTGGTGCCAGCGCACCGAGACGGCCTTGAGCGGCGCGCCCTTGAGCTGGCCGCCCTTGGTCTGGTACTCGACGCCGGGCTGGAACCGGGTCTCGGGATCGTCGGTGCGGACCTCGACGATGACCTCGCCGCGCAGCCCGTGCGGGCGCACGATCCGGCCGACCACCAACACTTCAGACAAGAGAAGACCCTTCGTGCAGTACCGCAGAGAAAATGCCGGAACGGCCCCGAGCGAACCCGGGGCCGTTCCGAAAAGAAGACTCAGTAGGAATCGACGACTTCGACACGAATGCCTTTGCCGCCGATCGAGCCGATGACCTGGCGCAGCGCGTTGACGGTGCGACCCCCGCGGCCGATCACGGTCCCGAGGTCCTCCGGGTTGACCCGGACCTCGAGCCGCTTGCCGCGGCGGGAATCGACCAGACGGACACGGACGTCGTCAGGATTGTCGACGATGCCTTTGACAAGGTGTTCAAGCGCCGGTCGCAGCACGATTACTCCCCTTTGGTCTCAGAGGCCTCGTCGGCAGCGGCCTCGACCTCTTCAGTCTTAGCCGATTCGTCGGCCTTGGCGGCGGACTTCTTCGACTTCGGCGCGGCCTTGGCGGCCTCTTCCGAGACGTACGCCTTCGAGGGGTCGATACCCGACTCCTTGAGGGCGGCCACGTAGAGGCTCTCCTTCTCCGGCTTGGGCTCGGCGACCTTCAGCGGGGCCGGCGCGGGCAGGCCCTTGAACTGCTGCCAGTCGCCGGTCTTGCGCAGGATGGCCTTGACGGTGTCGGAAGGCTGGGCTCCCACCGAGAGCCAGTGCTGGATGCGGTCGGACTTGACCTCGATCCGGGACGGGTTCTCCTTCGGGTGGTAGATCCCGACGTTCTCGATCACCTTGCCGTCGCGCTTGACGCGCGAGTCGGCGATGACGATACGGTACTGGGGACTACGGATCTTCCCCATTCGCGTGAGGCGAATCTTAACTGCCACGTTTTGTTACTCCTGTAGTAAGGATCACGTTAGCGCGCACGACGCCCAGGGGAATTACTCCGGATTTCGCTCGCGCTGAAACTTGGCCTTGCGTCACGGTAGTTGAGAGGGCTTCCGTCCCAAAGCTCATGTACAGCGACCGAGTCTAGCGCATCGGGTGGTCAGTACTGGCGGGCCAGGTAGGCGATGAGACCGGACTCATCCAGGGAGTCCGGAACCGAGCCGTCCTCGCGCTGGAGCACGCGCACGAACACCGCGGATTCGGCCGCCTTCGCCTCGCCCTCGACGCCGCACGCGTCCCACGGGATGCGGGCGTAACCGATCTGGGCGGCTTCGACCGCCTCCTCGACGGTCGAGGCGTCTGCGGTGTGCGACTCGCGGAAGGCGACGGCCTCGTCCCACAGCTGGTCCTGGGCGCCCTGGAGAGCGGCGGCGACGGCCTCGGCGAGCATCCCGAGCGGAACGGTCTGCTTCGTGCCCTCGACGCGGCTGGCGATGGTCGCCTCGCCGTTCTTGAGGTCGCGCGGGCCGATCTCGATGCGCACGGGGTAGCCCTTGAGCTCGGCGTCGACGGCGCGGCGGCCGAAGGCCACGTCGCCGCGGTGGTCGAGCTTGACACGCACGCCGTCGGCCTTGAGCTCGTCGAAGACCTTGCGGGCGGCGGCCTGGACCTCGTCGGTGTCCTTGACGACCATGACGAGGGCCTGGACGGGCGCGAGCCTCGGCGGCACGCGGAGGCCCGCGTCGTCGCCGTGGCCCATGATGAGGCCGCCGACCATGCGGGTCGAGACGCCCCACGAGGTGGTCCAGCCGAAGGCCTGCTTGCCGTCCTTGCCCTGGAACTGGATGTCGAAGGCCTTGGCGAAGTTCTGCCCCAGCTCGTGCGAGGTGCCCATCTGGAGGGCCTTGCCGTCGCGCATCAGGGACTCGACCGCGAAGGTGTTGACGGCCCCGGCGAAGCGCTGGGTCTCGGTCTTGATGCCGCGCAGCACCGGCAGCGCCAGCACGTTCTCGATGAAGTCGGCGTAGACCTCGTGGAGGATGCGCAGCGTGAACGCGTGGGCGTCCTCATAGGACTCGTGGACCGTGTGGCCCTCCTGCCAGAGGAACTCCGAGGAGCGCAGGAAGAGGCGGGTGCGCAGCTCGTAGCGCATCACGTTGCACCACTGGTTGAGCAGCAGAGGCAGGTCGCGGTACGAGTTGACCCACTTGGCCATGTACTCGCCCATGATCGTCTCGGAGGTGGGCCGGATGGCCAGCTTCTCCTCGAGCTCCTTGCCGCCGCCGTGCGTGACCATCCACAGCTCGGGCGCGAAGCCCTCGACGTGGTTGGCCTCGCGCTGGAAGTAGGACTCGGGGATCAGCAGCGGGAACGAGGCGTTCTCCGTGCCGGTCTCCTTGATGCGGTCGTCAAGCTCGGCGACCATGCGCTCCCACAGGGCGAAACCGGTCGGTCGGATCACCTGCGAGCCCTTCGCCGGGCCGTTCTCGGCCAGCTGGGCCTTGGTGATGACGTCCTGGTACCAGCGAGGGAAGTCCTCGCCCTGCGGTGTGAGTACATTGGCCATAATCAGGGATTCTAGTGGTCGCGCCCATTGGCGCCGCAATCGGATAAGGCCGCTTGGGGGCCGCGTCTCCATCGCCGAACGCCTCGGTCGAATGGAGGAGGCGCGAAACCGGCTCCTCCGTCCTTCGGCGGTGATACAGGACGGCATCTGTCGCATAAGCTGTCGACGTGACAACACCCATGCTGGCAGGTGACCGCGGCCTGACGGCCGCCGAGGTGGCCGAACGCGTCGAGGCCGGAGCCGTCAACGAGGCGAAGCGCCACACCAGTCGACCGCTCTCCGCGATTCTCCGCGCGAACTTCTTCACCCCGCTCAACGCCGTCATCGGCGTGCTCGCCGCGATCGCGATCAGCTTCACCGCGATGGAGGAGGGCCTGTTCGAAGGCCTGAAGCAAGGACTCTTCGCCGGCGTCATCATCGCCAACATCGCGATCGGCACGATCCAGGAACTGCGCGCCAAGCGCACCCTCGACAAGCTCTCGCTGATGAACCAGTCGAACGCGAAGGTCCTGCGCGACGGCGAGCTCCAGGAGATCGAGCCGAACCGGATCGTCCGCGACGACCTCGTCTACGTCGAGCCGGGCGACCGCATCGTCGTCGACGGCCCCGTCGTCGAGTCCCGCAACCTCGAGATCGACGAATCGCTCCTCACCGGCGAGGCCGACCCGGTCGCGAAGACCCCCGGCGACGAGGTCCGCTCCGGCTCCTTCGCCGTCGCCGGCACCGGCCTCTTCCGGGCCGAGCAGATCGGCGCGGACTCCTACGCCGCCAAGCTCATCGAGGAGGCCAGCCAGTTCAAACTGGCCCGCTCCGAGCTGCGCGAGGGCATCAACCGCTTCATCAAGCTCATCAACTGGCTCATCGTCCCGATCGCGCTCCTCCTCATCGTCAGCCAGCTCGCCGACGCCGGCAACTGGCGCCAGACGATCGTCAAGACCGTGGCCGGGATCGTGCCGATGATCCCCGAGGGCCTGGTGCTCCTCACCTCCGTCGCGTTCGCCGTCGGCGTCATCCGCCTCGGCGCGCGCCACGTGCTCGTCCAGGAGCTGCCCGCCATCGAAGGCCTCGCCCGCACCGACGTGCTGTGCCTCGACAAGACCGGCACCCTCACCGAGGGCGGCATGGACGTCGACGAGATCCGCCCCATCGACGGCGCCGACGGACCGTCCGTCACCGACGCGCTCGCGGCCCTGGCCGCCGCCGACGACAGCCCCAACCCGACCATGCAGGCCGTCGCCGCATACCTGGCCGAACGCGAGGTCGCCGACCCGAACTGGCGCGTCATCGACGTCATGCCGTTCTCCTCGGCCCGCAAATGGAGCGGCACCCGCTTCACCGACAACGGCACCTGGCTCCTCGGCGCACCCGACATCCTCCTCGACCACGGCGACCCCGTCGCCCTCGAAGCGGACATGCTCGCCGCCCAGGGCCTGCGCGTGCTCGCCCTCGTCACCGCCGAATCCGCCTCCACCACCGGCGGCGTCAGCGGCGTCAAGGCCCAGGCCCTCGTCGTCCTGCGCCAGCGCCTGCGCGAGACCGCCGCGGCCACCCTGGCCTACTTCAAGGAGCAGGGAGTCAAGGTCAAGATCATCTCCGGCGACTCCCCCGCCGCCGTCGGCGCGGTCGCCGCGCAGCTGGGCGTGGAGGGCGCGGCCGACACGGTCGACGCGCGCCGGCTCCCGGAGGACCCGGAGGAGCTCGCGGACCTGCTCGAGCGGGCCACGATCTTCGGCCGCGTGAAGCCGCATCAGAAGCAGGCGTTCGTGAAGGCCCTCCAGTCGCGCGGGCACACCGTCGCGATGACCGGCGACGGCGTGAACGACGTGCTGGCGCTCAAGGACGCCGACCTCGGCATCGCCATGGGCTCGGGTTCGGCGGCGGCGCGCTCGGTCGCGCAGGTGGTGCTCCTCGACGACGAGTTCGCGACGCTCCCGCACGTGGTCGACGAAGGCCGGCGGGTGCTCGGCAACATCGGGCGGGTCTCGAACCTGTTCCTGACGAAGACCGTCTACGCGATCGCGCTGGCGCTGTTCGTGGCGGTCGGCGCGATCTCGGCGTGGGCCTCGGGCAATGACGCGCTGCCGTACCCGTTCCTGCCGATCCACCAGTCGCTCATCAACCTGTTCACGATCGGGCTCCCGGCGTTCTTCCTGGCGCTCGCGCCCACGTTCGAGCGGGCGCGGCCGAACTTCGTGAAGCGGGTGCTCAAGTTCGCGATCCCGGCCGGTATCTGCTGCGCGGTGCCCACGTTCATCGTGTACCTGATGTCGCTGGCGCACGACGGCACCGATTCGCAGCTGCCGCAGACCACGGCGGCGATCACGCTGTTCTGCCTGGCGCTGGCCGCGCTCGCGATCGTCGCGCGGCCGTACGTGTGGTGGAAGGCCCTCCTGGTGGGGGGCTGCGCGGCGGCGTTCGTGACGGTGGTCGCGGTCCCGCCGCTGGCGTCGTTCTACGAGCTGGAGCTGCCGGGCGTGTGGAACACCACAGCGGCGGCGATCGCGGTCGGTTCGGGCGTCGCGGCGCTGCTGTTCTGGCTGGTGGTGCGGCCCAAGCACCTCAAGGACTAGCGAGCCTTCGGCCCCCGCTACATCGGATGTAGCGGGGGCCGTGGCGTGTGCGTAGCGCCTTCTGGATGAGAGCAACTGATCGAAGCATCCAGGAGGCGGACATGTCGCAGCGCGACCTCGCGATCCGAGCCGAAGGGCTCGTCAAGCACTTCAAAGACGTCAAGGCGGTCGACGGCGTGGACCTCGAGGTCCCGGCCGGCACGGTCTACGGCGTGCTGGGCCCGAACGGGGCCGGCAAGACCACCACGGTTCGGATGCTGGCCACCCTGCTGCGTCCGGACGCGGGGAGCGCCACGGTGTTCGGCCGCGACCTGATCACCGACGCCGCTTCCGTGCGGTCCCAGGTGAGCCTTACCGGGCAGTACGCGTCGCTGGACGAGGACCTGACCGGGATCGAGAACCTGGTGCTCCTGTCGCGGCTGTACGGCTACGGGAAGCCGGCGGCGCGCGACCGCGCCGCGGACCTGCTGGAGGCGTTCGGGTTGACCGCCGCCGCCGGCAAGCTGGTGAAGGCGTACTCCGGCGGTATGCGCCGGCGTCTGGACATCGCCGCGTCGATCATCGTGACGCCGAAGCTCTTGTTCCTGGACGAGCCGACGACGGGCCTGGACCCGCGCAGCCGCAACCAGGTGTGGGACGTGGTCCGCACGATCGTCGGCGAGGGCACCACGGTGCTGCTGACCACCCAGTACCTCGAAGAGGCCGACCAGCTGGCGAGCCGCATCGCGGTCATCGACACCGGCAGGGTCATCGCCGAGGGCACGCCGGGCCAGCTGAAGTCCTCCGTGGGCGCGGGCTCGATCCGGGTGCGGCTGCACCACGCCGACCAGCGCGAGCACGCGCAGAAGGTGCTCACCGGGGCACTCGCCGGGGAAGTCGTGTTCGACGACGACCCGGTGGCGCTCACCGCGCGCCTGGCCCCCGGCCAGGACACCGCCGAACAGGGCTCGCACGCCCTCGGCGAGCTGGCCCGCGCCGGCATCCTCGTGGACGACTTCTCGCTCGGGCAGCCGAGCCTCGACGAGGTCTTCCTGTCGCTGACCGACAAAGTCGACGCCTAACCCCTACGGACTTTCAGGAAGGAAATCGCAATGACTGTCACGCAACCCAACACGAAGTCCGATGTCGACGCTCCGGCTCCGGTCGAGAAGGAGCACCTGAGGCGCCTGCTCGCCACCGGCGAGCGGCCGGCGGCGCCGAGCGCGTTCGCCTCGGCGCGGGCGTTCGCCTGGCGTTCGATGCTGAAGATCAAGCACGTGCCGGAGCAGGCGTTCGACATCCTGCTCTTCCCGATCATGATGCTGCTGATGTTCACGTACCTGTTCGGCGGCGCGATCGCCGGCGGCACCGGTGACTACCTGCAGTTCCTGCTGCCGGGCATCATGGTGATGAGCATCGTGATGACCACGATGTACACGGGCATGAGCGTGAACATCGACATCAACAAGGGCGTCTCGGACCGGTTCCGGACGCTGCCGATCTGGCGGGCCGCGCCGATGGTCGGGTACCTGCTGGCGGACGTGTTCCGTTACGCCGCAGCGGGAGCGGTCATGTTCGGCACGGGCCTGGTCATGGGCTACCGGCCCGACGGCGGCGCGGTGGGCGTGCTGCTGGGCGTGGGGCTGCTGCTGCTGTTCTGCTTCGCGTTCTCGTGGCTGTGGACCTGGCTGGGCCTGATCACGCGGTCGGAGAAGACCGTCATGTCGATCTCGATGTCGATCATGTTCCCGCTGACGTTCCTGTCGAACATCATGGTGGACCCGTCGACGATGCCCGGCTGGCTGCAGCCGGTCGTCAAGAACACGCCGATCAGCCAGCTGGTCGACGGCGTGCGCGGCCTGTTCGACGGGAACGTGGACTCCGGTTCGATCGTGACGACGCTGATCTGGTCGGCCGGTTTCATCGTGGTCTTCGGGTTCCTGACGATCAGGGCCTACAACCGCAAGTAAGACTTCACTGCACAACACCCGGCGGGGCCGGGCGGATCCGAGGATCCGCCCGGCCCCTTCCGCGTTCACAGCTCCCAGTGGGGCGCTTCGCTTTCGGGCCGGTAGACGCAGGCGGAACCGGTGGCGACGGCGGTACTGAGATGGCAGGCCAGCGCGGGGTGGACGGCCTCGATCTTCTTGAGCGTGTTGCGGATGCGGTTGGTGACGCTCTTGCGGGCGCGCTCGGCGTTGTCGCCGAGGCGGCGCGAGCGCCCGCCGAGGCCGGTGGCGGCTTTGAGCTGCTCGATGAGGGCCTGGCGTTCGGCGTCGAGGCGGGCGGCGCGGGCGTCGTCGCCGAGTGCGGCGGCGGTGTCGATCTGCTCGTCGAGCGCTTCGAGGTGGTCGCGGTAGCGGGCGCGGGCCTCGGCGTCGAGGAGGTCGTCGCCGCCGAGGCGGGCGTCGGCCGTGACCGCTTCGCCCGCTTCGGGATCGAGCAACTCGACGGCGGCGACCTCAAGGCCCGGCTGCTGGAGGAGCCGGTGCAGGTCGGCGAGGCCTTTGGTGTGCGGGAGGTGGACGGTGCGGCCTTCGTAGCGGAGGGTCCAGGTCGAGCCTTCGCGGCGGAAGAGCGCGCCAGGGCCTGTCGCCGGGCGGCGCCCGGGTGCCGGTGCGGCGGTGTCGGTGAGGGCTGCGGCGGCGGTGCGGGCGGCTTCGGCCCAGGGCGCGGCTTGGAACCGTTCGGCCTGTTCGATCGCGGCGGCGAAGTGCTTCGCGGCGCGGGCGGGCTCGCCCGCGGCGGCGGCGAGGATGCCGAGCCAGTGGCTGATGGGGCCGTGGATGCTGGTGCCCCACAAGGCGACGAGCCATTCGCCTTCGTGGGGTTCGAGCCGTTCGCGCAGCGCCGCGATGGCCTGGGTGTCGCCTGCGGCGGCCGCGAGTTCGACCTCGAACCGCAGGCGCAGGGAGAGCCAGGCGTCGTGCGGGTCGGCGTCGGTGTCGAGGCGGGCCATGGCCCGGTGGGCCTCGTCGAGGTCGCCGCGGCGCAGGGCGCTCAGGCCGCTCAGCAGGTCGGTGTGCCACACCCCGAAGAAGGTCCGCCACGACTCCGGGACGGGCTCGGGCGTGCCGCCGCGCGCGAACTCCAGCTCCCAGCGGAGGTGGTTCATCATGTGCTCGTTCATGGGGTCGTCGCCGGCGATCGCGAAGGAGTGCTCGAGGCGTTCGGCGGCGGATTCCCAGTGGCCTTGCAGGGTGTCGATGACCGCGCGGTCGATGTGGGCGCCGCTGTGCCAGCGCTCGGAGTCGCTGTTCTCGGCGAGGGCGCAGAAGAGCTCGACCTGGGCGCGGAAGGCCGGGTCGCCCTGCTCGAGCATCGCGACCCAGCGCAGGGACGCGGCGAACAGGCGCATGTCGAGGTCGCCGCTGCGCCTGGTGACCTCGTCGATCTCCTCGACGATGACCTGGCGCTCGGCGGCGGTGCCGGGGCCCCAGTTGACCGAGTGCGCGGCCCACAGCCCGAAGGCGATCTCCTCGTCGTCGCCGCCTTTCCTGGCGGCCATGAGGAACTGGTAGTTGAGCTGCCGGGTCAGCAGGTCGTGGTCGAGGGCGGGGTCGATGCGCTCCCCGGCGAGCGCCTCGTAGGCCTCGGCTTTGAGGCGGCGCAACGCGTCGAGGCGTTCGGTCTGGGGCATCTCCATGGCGGCGCGGGCGAGCAGCATCGGTTCGCCGGAGTCGCGCGCGTCGAGGACGGCCTGGTCGTAGAGCCGCCAGGACTCCTCTTCCCGCTGGAGCCATTTGACGGTGCCGGCCAGTTCGAGGCGGAGCAGGACCCGGCGCCGCACCATGTCGGGGGTGCAGCGCGCGAGGGCGCGGCGGTAGTACTTCTCGGCGCCGGGGACGCTGAGGCAGCCGCGGGACTCGTCGGCGGCGCGCGCGAGGAACTCGACGGCGATCTGCGGGTCGAGGTCGTCTCCGGCGAGCCAGGCGTGGTGGGCGATCTCGGTGGGGAGCATGAGCTTCTGCAGCGACTCGTCGGCGACGAGGGCGCGCACGACGCACCCGTGGTGGTGGGCGGCCTCCTCGTTCGACATCGTGTTGTAGAGGGTCTCGCGCACGAGGTCGTGGACGAACACGTACCGGTCGGACTCGCGGCGCACGAGCCGGGTCTGGCAGGCGGCGTCGAGGGCCGACTCGATCCGGTGGAGTTCGAGGCCGGAGGCCTGGGCCATGACGCCCGCGTGGAATTCGCGGCCGCCGACCGAGGCGAGGGTGAGCATCCTGACGACGGGTTCGGGGAGCTGGTCGATGCGGCGCTGGAGCGCGTCGCGCATCCCGGCGGTGGTGGCGTCGACGCGCTGCCCGGAGGCCCACAACTGCGCGGTCTGCTCGACGAAGAACGGGTTGCCGCCGGTGCGTCGGGTGATCTCGGCGACCGTGGCGGCGTCGGGCGCGTCGCCCACGGTGGCGCGGCAGAGTTCGGCGACGCCGTGCTCGTCGAGCCCTTCGAGGCTGATCATGGTGGCTTTGGCGACGAGCGGCAGCATCCGGGCCCGCAGGCGGTGGCCCGGGTCGATCTCGGAGTCGCGGTAGGTGGCCACGAACAGGACGCGCTCGAACCAGGTGTGCTGGGAGGCGAACTTGAGCAGTTCGAGGCTGCCGGGGTCGGCGAAGTGGAGGTCGTCGAGGACGACGAGGACCGGTCCGCGCTGGGACACGCTGATCAGCAGCTGCGTGACGGCGTCGTAGAGCTCGAACTGGCCGGGCGCGGAGCCGTCGCCCTGCCCGAGGAGGGCTTCGACCGCGGGCGCGGGGTGGAGGTCCTGCCAGGCCTCGTCGCCGAGCTGGGCGCGGAGGGAGCGCAGGACCTGGACCCAGAGCCAGTGGTCGGGGACGGCCTCGGACTCCCAGGAGGTGGCGAAGGCGACGGTGAGTTCGCCGCGGAAGGCGGCGGCGACGTCGGTGACGAGGGTGGACTTGCCGATGCCCGCCTCGCCGGTGACGAGTGCGAGTCCGCCGTGGCTGTGCACGGTGCGTTCGACGGCCGAGCGGAGGGCCGCCGCCGGGTGGTCGCGGCCGATCAGGAAAGTCACCCGACCAGTGTGGCCGAAGGGTGCGACATGCGCCATGGGGTTCTGGTCCTAGGACCTCCGCCGGAGGGCCGGAGTGAGCGTCCGGGGTGGATTGTCGACTATCGGACGAACTACCTCATGTTTCACCTCATGTTTCGGCATTGCGCCAGGTCAGCCCCGAAAATCCGTTTACATGTGCAACAGGGGTTCGGTTTGTTTTCACCGAACCCAAGCGTTGATCACGAAGAGTACTTAAAGTGCTACCCAAAGTAGACATCTCGGTGTCGACGGGCGGTCGAGTCGCCCACCGGCGGTTCGCACCGACCGCGCCCGAACCGGGAAAGCCGACGATCAACGGGAGCAGTCCTCATGGCAGAGCCCATGTTCAAGGAAGAACACGACAAGCAGTCCAAGAAGACCTGGAAGGCCCTCGTCATCGGGGCGGCGGTCCCGGTCATGATGTTCGCGGGCACGCCGGCGGCGAGCGCTGCGGAGGCCGATCCGGCCCAGGTGCGGGCGCAGGCGGAGGCGCTGATCGCGGAAGGCGAGCAGGCGCCCGCACTGCCGGGCGTGCCCGACCCGACCGCACTGCTCGACCTCCAGGCGTGCCTCACCGAGCTGCAAGGGCTCATCGCCCAGCTGCCGCCGCCGCCCGCGGCGCCTCCGGCTCCGGTCGAGTCGGAGCAGCTGCCCGGCCTGCCGCTGCCGGACCCCGGGGCCCCGGCCGTGCCCGACATCGGCGCGCTGACCGAGGTCTGCAAGCAGGTCGTCGAGGTCGTCAAGGGCCTGCTGCCGCCGGTCCCGGACGCGCCCGTGGAGCAGCCGGCACTGCCGAAGTCCGAGTAGGGATCGCACCAGCAGAACAGCGAAGGACCCGCGGCCACCAGCCGCGGGTCCTTCGTCGTGTCCGCATTCCCGCCGCTGCGGCCGCTGCGCGGCGCGCGGGCGCTCACTTCAAGCGCTGCGCCGCATCGTTGATCGCCTCGTCGGTCGCGGTGAGCGACAGGCGCACGTGCCGGCTTCCCTTGGCGCCGTAGAACTCTCCCGCCGCCGCGAGGATCCCGCGGTCGGCGAGCCACCGCACGGTGTCCCAGCAGTCCTCGCCGCGCGTGGCCCACAGGTACAGGCCCGCGGTCGAGTGGTCGATGCGGAACCCGGCGGCCTCGACCGCGCCGCGGAGGACGCTGCGCCGGTGCTCGTAGCGGGCGCGCTGCTCGATCGCGTGCGACTCGTCGTGCAGGGCCGCGATGGTGGCCTGCTGGACGGCCCACGGGACCATGAAACCGGAGTGGCGGCGGATCTCCAGGAGGTCCGCGATGAGCGCGGGATCTCCGGCGAGGAACGCCGAGCGGTACCCGGCCAGGTTCGAGCGCTTCGAAAGCGAATGCGCCGCAAGCAGACCCGTGAGGTCGCCGTCGTTCACGCGCGGGTCGAGGATCGAGACCGGCGGGTTCTCGTCGTCCCAGCCGAGCGTCAGGTAGCACTCGTCGCTGGCGAGCACCACGCCGCTGTCGCGCGCCCAGCGGACCAGGTCGCGCAGGTGCTCGACGGAGGCGACCTCGCCTGTCGGGTTCGTCGGGTAGTTGATCCACGCCAGGCGCACGCGCGAGCCCGCCGCGTCGCGCGGGTCGGCCACCGGCACCGCGTCCGCTTTCGCGAGGATCGCGCCGATCTCATACGTGGGGTAGGCGATCTCGGGATAGGCCACGGCTTCGCCGGGGCCGATGCCGAGCTGCAGCGGCAGGTTCGCGACCAGTTCCTTGGAGCCCACGGTCGGCAGGACCGCGACGTCCTCGGCCACGCCGGTGTGCCGGTGGAGCCAGGACCGCATCGCCTCGCCGAGCGCCGCCGGGCCGGCCACCGTCGGGTAGCCGGGCCGGGCGGATGCGTCGATGAGCGCCTGCCGGATCGACTCGGGCACCTCGTCCACGGGGGCGCCGACCGTGAGGTCGACCATCCCGCCGGGGTGGGCGGCCGCGCGCTCCTGGTACGGGGCCATGCGGTCCCAAGGGAAGCGCGGCAGCCGCCTGGCCGGGGAGGCGCTGTGAAGACGGCGCAGCGCCATCGCGGCTACTCCTCTTTCGCGGGCAGCGCGACCACGAACGGGACGTCGCTGTCGATCTTGCCGACCTTGGAGGCGCCGCCGGGGCTGCCCAGCTCGTCGAAGAAGTCGACTTCGGCCTTCGTGTACGGGGCCCACTCCTCGGGGACGTCGTCCTCGTAGAAGATCGCCTCGACCGGGCACACCGGCTCGCATGCACCGCAGTCGACGCACTCGTCAGGGTGGATGTAGAGCTTACGGTTGCCTTCGTAGATGCAGTCGACAGGGCATTCTTCAATGCAGGCCTTGTCGAGGAGGTCCACGCACGGCTCGGCGATTACGTAAGTCACGAGTCGTCCTTCCTACAGCGCGCAATCGGGCGGACTGCGCTGAGATGAGCCTAAAGCCTATTTCCATGTATAGACCCGAAGGCAGGGGGTGCGCCAGATGCTGGGACCAGAGCATGTCGGTCGGCGAGTGGCGGTACGGATCAGGTTGGCCAACCCCGAACCGGGTCGCCGGTTCACGGATGTCACGGGTGAGCTTATCGAGATGGGCCCGGCGTTCTGGCGCGTGCTGCCCGACAGTGTGGCGCATTCCGGGGCGGCCGTCACGATCGACGCGTCCGCGGTCGTCGCGGCCCGGGCCATCCCGCCCAAGCCGACACCGTTCTCCGAGATCCTCGAACTGGAGCGGCTCCTCGCCGCCACCTGGCCCGCACTCGAGACCGCCGACCTCGGCGGCTGGCTGCTGCGGTACGCGCAGGGCTTCTCGCGGCGCGCGAACTCGGTGCTGGCGCTCACCGCGCCCCCGGGAGGCACGGACGCGGCGCTCGCAGAGGTCGGCGCCTGGTACGAGGCGCGCGGGGCACGGCCCCTCGTCGCGCTGCCCGGGGGCGTCGCGAAGCGGCTCGACGAGGAGCTGGCGGCGCGCGGCTGGGAGGCCGAAGGCGACACCGCGGTGATGGTGAAGCGGCTCGAAGGCGCGGCATACGACGGCGAGGCCGTGGTGGTCGACGCGCCGGGCGCGGCACTGCTGGAGCAGGTCGGGCGCGGGGCCCCGGCGGTCGCGGCGCGGATCTTCGGGTCGGGACCGGGCCGGGGCTACGCGGAGGTCTGGCGCGGCGGCGAGCTCGCCGCCCGGGGCCGGGGCGCGATCGCCGGGGACCTCGTGGCGATCACGAACATCGGCACATTGCCCGCGTTCCGCAGGCAGGGCCTCGGCACCGAGATCCTGCGCGCGCTGGAGGCGTGGGGGCACGGATGCGGAGCGCGGCGGGCCGCGCTCCAGGTCGAGGCCGACAACGAGGCCGCGATCGCGATGTACGAGCGGCTCGGCTACACCGAGCGCTACCGGTACCGGTACCGGGGTCCGCGCTAGGCGGCCTTCGGGTTCGCCTTGCGCTCCCAGGCGATCCGGGTGGCCTTGAGCTCGCGGCCGTACATGTCGACGCCGAGCGCCATCACGATGAGGTAGCCGACCCAGCCCGAGAGGGCCAGCAGCGCGAAGTAGATGAGGGTCTGCGAGAAGACCCCGTCGAGCGACGGGTAGTCGACGCGGGCGATCACCGGGTTCACCAGGACGGTGAACAGCGTGGCGGCCACGAAGATCGGCAGGAGCTCGCCCGTGATCTCCTGGCGGCGGCGGCGCACGCCCCACCAGATCCCGGCCGCGATGGCGACGGCGGCCATCGCACCGAACGTGAAGACGCCCACGAGGTCGCCGACCGCGGTGCCCTCGCTCCACTTCGTGGAGGCGAACCGGCCGGCCAGGTTGGCGACGATCAGGCCGAGGGCGAAGCCGTAGATCGAGGGCCAGTGCGGCATCAGGAGGCGGCTGAGGAGGGTCACGGTCGGGACTCCTTCGTAGCGGTGGGGGTGGCCTGCGCGGCGACCGGGGGGCCGTCGACGGTTCGGGCCTTGGCGTTCGGCCTGGGTCGAAAATACTGCCACAGCGAGAGGGCGATCCCGGCGGTCCCCGCCAGGAGCAGCATGTAGCCGTTGAAGCCGCTGGTGATCACCAGCGAGCCCGCCTCCGTGGGGGTGGAGGCGGCGAGCACCACTGCGAACCAGGCGAGAGCGGTGAGCAGGACGGACCAGCGGCCGCCGGTCCAGTACACGGCCAGCGCCGCGAGGCGCCAGTTCGCGAAGAACGCGATCGCGCCGGCGAGCGGGACCGCGATCCCGCCGAGGTAGTACGGCACGAGGAAGGATTCGAGGACGGCCGCGAGCACGGCCGCGGCGGTGACGATCACCGCGCCGCCGACGCGGATCGCCGCCTCAACACCCTTCGCACGCACGGTGGCGATCCTACGGCAGGAAGCGAAGGCGCGGAACGGCAGCGCGGGGCCTCGGATCAGGTGGCGGGCCGGGTCGGGCGACTCGCCCGGCCGCGCTCGTAAGTCCTTGCAGATCAACCGATCCGGGACAATCAGCGCATGACCACGATACGAGAGACAACTGCCACGAAACGCCGACGCTTCCGACAGCTGTTTCCCGAACGGTCCGACTACCTCCACCTCGGCCGCCACTGGCACACCGACCTCCTCGCGGGCCTCACCGTCGCGGTCGTCGCGCTGCCGCTGGCGCTCGGCTTCGGGATCGCCTCGGGCCTCGGCGCGTTCGCCGGGCTCATCACCTCGATCCTCGCGGGGATGATCGCCGCGCTGCTGGGCGGCTCGAACCTGCAGGTCACCGGCCCCACGGGCACCATGGCCGTGGTCCTGGTGCCGCTCGCGGCCACGCACAGCCATGCGGGCGTGATGCTCGTGGGCATCATGGCCGGGCTCATGCTCGTCGCCCTCGCGCTCACCGGCGCGGGCCGCTACGCGCGCTACGTGCCGGTGCCCGTGGTCGAGGGGTTCACCGCCGGCGTCGCGATCGTGATCGCGATCCAGCAGCTGCCGCCCGCGCTCGGGCTGCCCGCGCAGAACGCGCATATCCTCAGCGGCGCTTGGGAATCGGTGAGCGTCTTCGTGGCCGACCCGAACTGGGCCCCGCCCGCGGTCGCGCTCGGCGTGGCCGCCGCGATCCTGCTCGGCTCGCGCCTGCACTCGCAGATCCCGACGCCGCTGCTCGCGGTCGTCGTCGCCACGGTCGCCACCTGGTGGGCCGCGGCCGACGTGTCGGTCATCGGGGCGCTGCCGCGCACGATCCCCGCCCCGGAGGCGGACTTCCTCGAGTTCGCGGAGATGCCCGAGCTGGTGGCGGCGGCCGTCGCGATCTGCGCCCTGTGCGCGCTCGAGTCGCTCTTGTCGGCGACGGTGGCGGACAACATGACCGTGGACCAGCACCACAACCCGGACCGGGAGCTGTTCGGCCAGGGGGTGGCGAACCTGGTGACGCCGTTCTTCGGCGGGATGCCGTCGTCGGGCGCGCTGGCGCGCACGGCGGTGAACGTCCGGTCGGGGGCGGCCGGGCGGCTCGCGTCGCTGACGCACGCGGTCGTGCTGGCGCTCATGATGCTCGCGCTCGCGCCGCTGGTGGCGCACGTGCCGCTCGCGGCGCTCGCGGGCGTGCTCATCGCGACCTCGATCCGGATGATCGAGGTCGGTTCGATGCTGGCGCTGGCGCGGTCGACTCGCGCGGACGCGGCCGTCATGTGGCTGACGCTCGCGGCCACGGTGCTGTTCAACCTGGTGTGGGCCGTGGCGGTGGGCATCGCGCTCGCCGGGCTGCTGGCGCTGGGGCGGATCTCGCGGTCGGTGTCGGTCGAGGAGGAGCCGATCGAGCCCGCCGACCACCACGACGAGGAGGCGGCGCTGCTCCACGAGCACATCGTGGCGTACCGGTTGGAGGGACCGCTGTTCTTCGCGGCGGCGCACCGGTTCCTGCTGCAGCTCTTGGACGTCGCCGACGTGCGGGTGGTGGTGCTGCGCATGAGCCGGGTGTCCACGATGGACGCCTCGGGGGCGACGGTGCTCGCGGACGCGATCAAGCGCCTGGAGCACCGCGGCATAGCGGTCTACCTCTCCGGCCTCGAACCGGTGCACGCCAAACCGCTTGCGGCCCTGGGCGTCCTGGAGCCGCTCTGGCAGCAGGGGCGGCTGTTCGAGCACACCAGCGAGGCCATCGCCGCCGCCCGCCAGCGCCTCAAGGCGGACGGGCTCCTAGAGCAGCTCGAAGCGGAGGCTGCCGGTGAAGTCGAAACGGAGCGCCCATAGGCGGTCGGGCTGCCCTAGGTGGGTGCTGGTCTCGACGTCCTCGATGCGCACGGTGTCCGGGTCGACGCCGTGGAGGACGAGGGTGCCGCGCTCGCCGATCCAGGTGGCGCGGTCGCCCTCGGTCTCGGGTTTGATGCGGCTGACGAAGGACTCGACGAGTTCGGGTCCGGCGTCGAAGAGCTCGATGCCGTTCGCGGTCCAGGTGAACTTGCGCAGGAGCGCGCCGTCGCCGTACGCGTCGATGTAGGCGTCGACGCCGTCGTCGGTGTAGACGAGTTCGGCGCGGGAGTCCTCGCCGACCTGCTGCTCGGCGCCTTCGACGGTGGGCACGGAGTGCCAGGCGGCGGCGGGGTGGACCTGCTCGTAGCGTTCGTCGCCGAAGTACGCGGCGGTGTACTCGCCGGCGCCGGGGTCGCAGAGCAGCTGCTCGCCGTCCGCGGCGATGATGAACGAGCCGAGGTCGAGGTGGTTGTGCGGTTCCATGTTGTAGCCGCCCTTGACCGCGAGCGACCACATGCGGCGGCCGATCTGGCGGCGTTCGACGTACCAGCCGACGTCGGCGAGGAGCTTGCGGCCGGCCGCGATCTCGCCGCCGAGCTCGCGTCCCCATTCGAGGGTGCGGGTGAGGTGGGCCCAGCGGGCGCAGTAGTCGTCGGCGAAGGCGGGCGCGTGCTCGATCGCGGGGAGCGGGACGCCGAGCCGGTCGGCGAGCCGGGAGAGGAGCCCGGGCGGGAGCGAGGGGTTGTCCTGGGCGTCGCCGAAGGTCGCGAAGGACCGCGGGTAGAGCTGGACGTGCGCGGGGAAGGAGGCGATGGCCTCGGTCCCGGCGAGGAGGTCCTCGTCCGTGGCGTCGCGCCAGGCCTCGGCGAAGTAGGTGAAGTAGCCGAAGCCGTAGACCCAGTAGTCGATGCCTTCGACGCAGCCGCCGTCGGGCCCGAAGGAGAAGATGTAGGCCTGGAGGGCGGGCAGGACGCGGCCGCGGATGACGTCGGTGTCGTAGCCGAGTGCGAGGGCGGCCATCCCGGCGGCGCCGGCGCAGACGGCGGTCCAGTTGGAGAAGCGCTCCTCCCACCAGAACGGGTCCTCGGAGTCGAAGAACGGGTCGAGGACGCGGCGGCGGATCTCGGCTTCGACGCGCTCGGGGTCCTTCACGTCGTCGCGCAGGCGCAGGATCTCGGCGAGGGCCCCCGCGGTCTCGCAGGCGAAGAGGTCGACGCAGACGGCCGGGTCGCCGTCGTCCCAGTGGGCCGGCAGGGCCCAGGAGCGCTCGTCGCAGATGTCGGCGATGAGGGCGGAGAGGACGGCGCCGTCGCCGACCAGCGCAAGAGCGGCGAGGTGGCGGCGGCGGGCGAAGTACTGGTTCTCGAACGGCAGGCGGCGGCCCGTCTCGGCGTAGTCGTCGGCGAGGTCCGGGTCGAAGGCCGGCACGGGAAGCGCGGCGATCTCGCGCAGCTCTTCGAGGAGTGCGGAACGGAGAAGATCAGTCATGGCGCGGCCATTCCGGTTCGGGGAAGCGAGCGTAGCGAGCGGTCGGTCGTGTGCGGCGGGCGACGAGCGGGCGGTGCCGGTCCGTCATTGACCGTCGCCTTTCCAGGTCGGGTGATCCAAGGCGGGGGTTCATGCCCGGCTCAACGGTAACGCGGGCGCGCTTTCCGTCATAGACTCCCTCGTATGCGCATCGGGGAGCTGTCGGAGCGGACGGGCGTTCCGGCCGCCACCATCAAGTACTACCTGCGGGAGCACCTGCTCCAGGCCGGGGAGCACGGCGAGGGCAACACCGTCGAGTACGGTCCGGCCCACGTGCACCGGCTGACGCTCATCCGCGCCCTCTCCGAGACCGCCGGGCTCTCGGTTGCGCAGATCGGCGAGGTCTTGACTGTGCTTGGGCGCCACCCTGAGTCGGCGTTCCAGGCCCTCGGTGCGACCCTCGCGGCGACCCACCGGGACCCGAAGTTCTCGCTCGCGAGCGAGGGCACCCACGATGCGGCCGAGCGCACCGTGGACCAGCTGCTGCACGAGTACGGCTGGGCCGAGGTGGCCCCGCCGAACTACCGCGATGCGCTGGTCACCGCACTGAGCGCGTTCTACCGCTTGGGAAACCCCGATCCGCAGGAGGTGCTGGGGCACTACGCGGACGCGGCGGCGGCGCTGGCGTCGGCCGACATGGAGGCGATCGCGGAGGCGACCCGGATCGAGGGCGTGAACGTGGAGCAGGCGGTGGTGGCGACGGTGCTGGGCGAGACGATGTTCGCGGCGCTGCGGCGCATCGCGCACGTGGCGGCCTCGGCCAGGACCCAGGCCGGGCAGGGGCCCTAGGGTTCGTTCTCGGGCACAATTGGGTCCGTGAAACCGTCCGAGGCCGAACGGCCCGCTCTGCGCATCGACCGCGATCCCGGCCGCCCGAACCTGCTGCACCTGGTCGCCGACGGCGTCGTGCAGGCCACGGTCGACCTCGACGATCCGTCCTATCTGGACGCCGAGTACATGCAGCGGATCGCGTACCTCGTCGACGCGATGGCCGAGCCGAAGCAGCCGCTGCGGGTCCTGCACCTGGGTGCGGGCGGGCTCGCGATGGCGCGGTACGTGGCCGCCACCCGGCCCGGGTCGTACCAGCAGGCGGTCGAGACGAACGAGGAGCTGGTCGCGCTCGTACGGGCCGAGGCGCCGCTGCCGCGCGGCGTGAAGGTGAAGATCCGGCACACGGACGCGCGCGAAGCGGTCGAGGCCGCGCCCGACGCGAGCTACGAGCTCATCGTCACGGACGTGTACGCCGGGGCCCGGGTGCCCGCGCACGTCACGAGCACCGAGTTCCTGCAAGCGGCACGGCGGGTGCTGCGCGCGGGCGGGCACTACGCAGTGAACCTGTGCGACGGCGGCCAGATGCAGTTCCTCAAGCCGGCGCTCGCGGCGATGTACGCGGTGTGGCCGCACGTCGCGATCATGGCCGAGCCCGCAGTGCTGCGGGGCCGCCGGTTCGGGAACGTGGTCGCGGTGGCGGCCGGCGTGGAGCTGCCGATCGCGGCGCTGCGGCGCCGCTGCGCCGGCGCGGCCTTCCCGTGCCGGGTGCTCGAGGGCACCGAGCTGAAGGAGTACATCGCCGGCGCTCCCCCGGCCACTGACGCGACCGCGATCCAGTCCCCGCCGCCCCCGCGCTCGCTCCGCAGCTTCTGAGCCGCGAGCGAACCCGATCGCGAACCGATGTCGTACGCACCGGTCACCATGGTCTCGGGGGCGACTGAGCACGCGAGGTTTCTTCACTACTGCGCGCCGCCGCCACGCCCGTCGCCACCCGTACTATCGCCGCCTCGGCCGTTCGGGCAATAAACCCGCTGGATAGTGGCCCTGTCTCCCCACCCGTCCTCACTGTCCGTTACTGGACTGTGGAGCGACTCACAGAGGACTTGGCGACTCGGGTCACCATGCGTTAGCGTCGGCGCCTTCCGGTCGGGTCCTCAGGGCTCCCCCAGAGACCCACCCGTCCGGACCGCCGAGCCGCGCTCGCATGACGTCCGTTCCTCCCGGTTCCGGGCGAAACACCGATGCGCGGGCCGGGGACCCAGCCGCGCCACACCCCCAGTTGATGGCGCACGGGGTGAATCCCGCTGCAGCGCAGCCGCAGCGGGTAGGGCGCTCTTCCCTGCCCGAACCCGACAGCTAACCCGGTAGGCGGCCGAGGAAGAAAGGCCACCTTGTGGCTCACGCCTGCTCTGAAACCGAACAACGTTCCCGAACCAGCGCCATCCTTCGCCGCGTCGCCGCCTACACGGGGGTCACCATCGCCACCGTCGGGCTCGTGACCGCCTTCTCCGGCACGCACGCCGACGCGGCCGACATCGACTACACCTCCGCGTCCGCCGCCGAGATCGAGGACCACCTCACCGATCTCGAGACCCAGCGCGACGCCGCCGCCGCCGACCTCGAGGCCCTCCAGGCCCAGCTCGACGCGGCCCAGGCCGTCATCGACGCCGCCGCCGCCGAGTACGGCACCTCCAACGCGCAGCTCACCGTCGTCACCGCCGCTGTCGAATCCGCCGAGGACGACCTCGACGCGAAGGTCTCCACCCTGGTGGCCTACGCGCAGGAGCAGTCCGACAAGTACGAGGAGGCGCAGGACGCCTCCGAGTCCGCCACGGAGCTCACCGCCGGCATCAGGGCCGAGCACCAGGAGATCGCCGCCCTCGACAAGCAGATCGACGAGGCCGAGCAGGCCCGCGACGAAGCCGAGGCCGCCGAAGCCGCAGCGGCAGCCGCCGCTGCAGCCGAGGCCGCCGCGTCCAGCGAGGCGACCGCCGACTCGGACTCCGGGTCGGATTCGAACGCGACTGCGTCCTACAGCGCCGACGCCGCCACCGCGGCCGTCCAGTTCGCGAAGGACCAGCTCGGCGAGTCGTACGTGTTCGGCGCCGCCGGCCCCGACACCTGGGACTGCTCGGGCCTCATCGCGGGCGCCTACGGCGTCTCGGACATCTCGCTGACCCACTCGACGTGGGCCATGTGGGACGAGACCAGCGCGATCGACCGCGACGACCTGCAGCCGGGCGACCTGGTCTTCTACAACGGCCAGAACCACGTCGCCATGTACATCGGCGGCGGCGAGGTCATCCACGCGCCCAAGCCGGGCGACGTCGTGAAGATCTCGGACCTCGACATGGGCATGTCCATCGACGGGTACCGCCGGGTCTGACCCCGGAACGCATGAACGAGCGTGGCCCGTCCCCGGTGGGGACGGGCCACGCTCGCGTTCACCTGCGCTGCGGGACTCATTCGGCGTGCCGACCGGCTCCACGACCGCATACAGCGCGGCCCTGCGCCGCCCCGCTGCCGACACGCTCCGGATACGACGGGAGGGCCGGGGCTCCCGCCCCGGCCCTCCCGCTATTCGTTCTAGTGCTTACGCGGCCCTAACGCTTGCGCAGTCAAGCCGCCTCGGCCATGACCTGGTCGTTGGCCAGTTCCTTGAGACGGGCCAGCGCCTGGATCTCGAGTTGGCGGATGCGCTCGCGCGACAGGTGGAACCGGTGCGCGACCTCCGTGAGCGAGTGCTCGCGGCCGTCCTCGAGCCCGTAGCGGGCCTTGACGATCCCCGCCGAGCGCTCGTCGAGGTGATTGAGCATCATCTCGATCCGCTGGCGTTCCATGCCGGCGAGGACGACGTCCTCGGGGCTGGGCTCGTCGGAGTCGGCGACCAGGTCGCCGAGGTTGGTGTCGCCGTCGTCGCCGATCGGCGTGTCCAGCGAGACGGTGTCCTGGCTCCAGCGGATGAGCTCCCTGACCCGTTCGACGGTGACGCCGAGTGCGGCGGCCACCTGCTCGGGTTCGGGATCGCCGCCGAGCTCACGGGTGAGCTGGCGGGTCACATTGCGCATCCGGTTGACGTCCTCGACCAGGTGCACCGGCAGGCGCACGGTGCGCTCCTGCTGGGCGATCGCCCGGCTGATGGCCTGACGGATCCACCACGTGGCGTAGGTCGAGAACTTGAAGCCGCGCTGGTAGTCGAATTTCTCGACGGCGCGGACCAGGCCCGTGTTGCCCTCCTGGATCAGGTCGAGCATCGGCATCCCGGAGCGGACGTAGCGGCGGGCGATCGAGACGACCAACCGCAGGTTCGCCTTGATGAACTGCTCCTTCGCCTTCGCCCCGTCCTCGACCAGGCGCTTCAGGTCCTTCTCGGTGGCGTCGCCGAAGGTCTCCCCCTCGCCGAGCAGGTGCTTCGCGAACAGACCGGCTTCGACAGCCTTCGCCAAGTCGACCTCGGCGGCGGCGTCAAGCAGCGGCGTCTTCGAGATCTCATGCAGGTAGACACCCACAAGGTCTCGTTCCTCAGCGACCTCTTCGGTGGTGAGGGTGGGTGTTGTCGTTTGCTCCACGCTCAAGGTCTCCTCCAGCTTCCTCGTCCCCCGACACCGCGTAAACGGTGTACCAGTTACAACGACCGCTTCGTTGCGTGGAATTCCGTGCCCCGGTGTTCGATGCGCCACGGTTACGGAATCGATGCGAATCAGTGGCCCTAAGGCCTTCGCACCGTTTCGGGTACCCGTTTTCATCGGCTAAGCTCGGTTCACGGCTTCCTTCTCTGAGACGGGGGCGCGTCGCGCTCATGATGTCTCTGAGATGGAGATCACCTCACCTCGGCAGAGGCCTGATGACCCGAGTCCTGGTCACGGTATCGTCTCCAGCCTGCTTCATCGCAGACCTTCAATCTCTAGGGGTACACGCGCCCTACCTTGAAAAAGTTGAGAGATCATCTTATTGCGGCCCTAATCACTGCGATCCGGGCCGCAAAGGCGGCGACGCTCTGATACCCGCACCATAGCGGACGGTAGCGGTGACAAGCAACACCTTTCTCAGGCGTTGATGTCCGATTCCGAACACCTCTCGTTCTTCTCAGTCTGCGCCCTCCCGAGGCCCTCGCGGGCCGCTTCCGGCAGCGTGCCTCGTAGATCACCTTCCGTGCACCTTGCGCGTAGAGTTGGCCCGGTGACTGAAGAACGCCTAGTGTGGGTCGACTGCGAAATGACCGGCCTCGACCCGGAGACCGAAGCCCTCATCGAGATCGCCGTACTCGTCACGGAGCCCGACCTCACCCCTTTGGACACCGGACTCGACCTCGTCATCGCCTGCGACGAGTCGGTACTGGAGAACATGGGCGCGTTCGTCGCCGACATGCACGCCAAGTCCGGACTCACCGATGAGGTGCGGGCCTCGCCGATCTCCTTGCAGGAGGCCGAGGACACGGTCCTGGAGTACATCAAGCAGCACGTGCCCGAAGCGCGCACCGCCCCGCTGTGCGGCAACTCGATCGCCACGGACCGCACCTTCATCACCAAGTACATGCCGCGCCTGGACGACCACCTGCACTACCGGATGATCGACGTCTCCTCCATCAAGGAGCTCGCCCGGCGCTGGTACCCGCGCGTCTACTACAACCAGCCGCCCAAGGGCCTCGCCCACCGCGCGCTCGCCGACATCCTCGAGAGCGTGCAGGAGCTCGAGTACTACCGGCGCACCCTGTTCGTGCCGCTGCCCGGGCCGAGCAGCGACGAGGCCAAGGCCGCGTCCGCGAGCATCACCCGGGCCGCCACTGAGACGGCCGACACCGAACCCCGTTGACACGAACACGGGAAGCTTGGCTATGATTGTCGCCGGTCCCGGGTTTTTCCCGCGGAACCGGTCTTGGTGGTCGTAGCTCAGCTGGTAGAGCACCTGGTTGTGGTCCAGGAGGTCGCGGGTTCAAGCCCCGTCGGTCACCCCAATGCAAAGAGCCTCGCGGCAGCGCCGCGAGGCTCTTTCGTTCATCCCGTCCTGGGATCAGTTCTGGTTCCGCTTGCGGCGCAAGCGCTCCAGGCGCTTGCGCTCCTCGCTCGGGCGGATGATCGTCCGCTCGGCCACGGTCAGCACCGACGCCACGACGCCCAGCGGGATCACGACCCAGAGCGGCCAGAAGTACTGATGGCTGCCCGACAGGAAGTACACGAACCCCCAGACGCCGGTGACGATGCCGATCGGGATCGTCACGCCCGCCCACAGCCACTTGATCCATTCGGGGGTGTGGAGCTTCTCGGGCACGTGCGCGTCGGCCTGGGCCTGCAGCACGCGCTGGTAGGACGGCAGGTCCTGCAGGACGACCTCGGTCTCACCGACGGTCTTCGCCGCCATGAGGAGGTCGACGCGCTTCTCGTACTCCTCGAGGTCGATGTAGCCCTGGTCCACGGCGGAACGCAGGAGCTCGGTCAAGGAGGCGCGTTCGGCGTTGCCGACCCGCAGCTCGCGGTCGCCGCCGAAGCGTTCGAGGGAGGACATTCGTTGGGCTCCTTGGGGGCGGGGGGGTGGTCAGTGCCAGTCGTGGCCGCGGCGCCGGCGCCGGGGTCCGTCGTCTTCGTCGTCGTCTTCGTCATCGGCGTCATCGCCCCAGCGGCCGCGGTTGACCAGCTGCACGAACGTGGCGATGGAGAGGCCCATGATCGGCCAGATCGGCCAGAAGCCGCCGAACTCCCCGGAGGAGACCGCGCCGGCCAGCCAGATCAGGGTGCAGATGCCGCCGACGAGGATCAGGGCCCGGAGCGCGGGGACCTCGTGGAGCCAGTTGCCGCGGGGCGCGCGTTCGGCCTTGGCGTTCACGGCGGCGGGCCCGGCCGGGACGACCTCGCCCTCCTTCGGGCGGCCGCCGGGGAGGTCGTCGAAGATGAGGTCGAGCTCGGCATTGGTCTTGGCCTCGTAAGCGGTCTTGGCGCGCTCGTCGAACTCGACGAGGTCGATGCGGCCTTCGTCGAGCGCGGCCTGCAGCTGCGCGATCGCCAGTTCGCGGTCGGCGTTCGAGATGCGCAGCTTGCCGTGGTCTTCCGTCACGCTGCCAATTATGGCATCGGGGTCCTATTCGGCGCGAGCCGCGCTCGCGACCGCGTCGCCCAGTTGTTCGACGCCGCCGTCAGGGGCCGTGAGGACCCAGACGCCGTCCTCGCAGAGCGCGATGGTGTGCTCGACGTGCGCCGCGATGGAGCCGTCGTCGGTCACGATCGTCCAGCCGTCCGCGAGCTCCGCGGTCTCCTCCGAGCCGAGGGTGATCATCGGTTCGATCGCCAGGGCCATGCCCGGGCGCAGCTTCGGGCCCTCGCTGGGGCGGCCGTAGTTGAGGATGTGCGGGTCCTGGTGCATCTCGGTGCCGATGCCGTGCCCGCCGAAGCCGGTCACGATGCCGTACTCGCCCGAGCGGTCCACCGACTCCTCGATGGCGTGGGAGATCCCGCCGAGCCGCTTCGCGGTCGCCGCGGCCTGGATCCCGGCCCACATGGCGGCCTCGCAGGCCTCGCGCAGGGCGGTGAGTTCGGGCGCGACCTGGCCGATCTCGATGGTGATCGCCGCGTCCCCGTGCCAGCCGTCGACGATCGCGCCGACGTCGACCGACAGGAGGTCGCCCTCCTTGAGGACCGCGTCCTCCGAGGGGATCGCGTGCACGACCTGCTCGTTCACCGACGAGCAGATCGAGCCCGGGTAGGGCCCGTTGCCGATGTCGTAGCCCTTGAAGGACGGCACGCCACCGCAGTCGCGGATGACGTGCTCGGCGATGCGGTCGAGTTCCGCCGTCGTCACGCCCGGCCCGGCCGATTCGCGCATGGCCTGGTGGACCTCGGCGACGACGAGGCCGGCCTTGCGCATCTTCCGGATCTGCTCAGGCGTCTTGTACTGGATCTGCTGGCGACGGCGGAACACGGGGCTACGCCGCGGCGCCGATGGCGGTCAGCGCGCGCTCGGTCACCTCGGCGACCTCGCCGATCGCGTCGATCCGCACGAGCTTGCCCTGGTCCTCGTAGTAGCCCACGAGCGGCGCGGTCTGCTCCGCGTAGACCTTGAGGCGGTTCTTGATCGTCTCGGGACGGTCGTCGCTGCGCTGGTACAGGTCGTCGGAGTCGGGATCCGCGGGCGGGTCGAACTCCAGGTGGTAGACCTTGCCGGTCGACTTCGAGACGCGGCGCCCGGACAGGCGGCGCACGACCTCGTCGTCGCTCGCGACCAGCTCCAGGGCCAGGTCGAGGGTCGCGCCCGCCGCTTCGAGGACCCGGTCGAGGACCTTGGCCTGCTCGGTGTTGCGGGGGTAGCCGTCGAGCAGGAAGCCGCCCTTGGCGTCGTCCTCGGCCAGCCGGTCGGCCACCATCTCGTTGGTGACCTCGTCGGGCACGAGGTTCCCGGCGTCCATGTACTCCTTGGCCTTCAGCCCCAGCGGCGTGCCGCCGGAGACGTTGGCCCGGAAGATGTCGCCGGTGGAGATCTTGGGGACGCCGAGCCGCTCGGCGATGATCTCCGCCTGGGTGCCCTTGCCGGCCCCGGGCGGGCCTACGAGTACCAGTCGCACAATTGTTCCTCCCGTGTGGTGCCTATGAAGATGTTCCTGCGTCAGCGGAGGAAGCCTTCGTAGTGGCGCTGCATCAGCTGGGACTCGATCTGCTTGACCGATTCCAGGCCGACGCCCACCATGATCAGCACCGAGGTACCGCCGAACGCGAATGTCGCGAACAGCTCCTGGTTACCGAAAGCGATGATGGCCAGATTGGGAAGGATAGCGATGATCGCCAGATACAGCGAGCCCGGGAAGGTCAGGCGTGACAGGACTCGCTGCAAGTAGGTCGCGGTGGGCTTGCCGGGGCGCACGCCGGGGATGAACCCGCCGGCCTTCTTCATGTTCTCGGCGACGTCGTCCACCTTGAAGGTGATCGAGACGTAGAAGTAGGTGAAGAAGATGATCAGGAGCGCGTACAGCGAGATGTAGACCCACGAGCCCTGGTTGAGCAGGTACCGGTCGATGAACTGCACCCACGACGAGTCGCTGTTCTGGTTGAGCTGGCGGAACAGCGTCGGGATGTACAGCAGCGAGGAGCCGAAGATGACGGGCACGACGCCGGCCTGGTTGACCTTGAGCGGGATGTAGGTCGAGGTGCCGCCGTACATCCGGCGGCCGACCATCTTCTTGGCGTACTGCACCGGGATGCGCCGCTGCGACTGCTCGATGAAGATGACCGCCACCATGATCACGATGCACAGCCCGATGATCACGCTGAACATGAACCAGCCCTCGGACTTCTGCAGGGACCAGAACTGGCCCGGCATCTGCGCCGCGATCGAGGCGAAGATCAGCAGGCTCATGCCGTTGCCGATGCCGCGCTCGGTGATCTGCTCGCCGAACCACATGATGATCGCGGTGCCCGCGACCATGACGGCCACGACGGCCACGATCGTCATCCAGTACGGGATGGCCGCGTCGGTCTGCGAGAGGTCCGGCAGGATGTCGTCCGGGCACTGGGTCTGGAACAGCACGCCCGATCGCGCCAGCGCGATGTAGCTGGCGGCCTGGAGCAGGGCGAGGCCCAGCGTCAGGTAGCGCGTGTACTGGGTGATCTTGACCTGGCCGGGCTGGCCCTCCTTACGGAGTTGCTCGAGCCTGGGGATCACGACCGTCAGCAGCTGCATGATGATCGACGCGGTGATGTACGGCATGACGCCGAGCGCGAAGACCGAGAGCTGGAGGAGCGCTCCACCGGTGAACAGGTTCAGGAGCCCGAAGACGCCGGCGGTGTCGTCGGGCCGCACGTTCAGGCAGGACTGCACTGCCGCGTAGTCCACACCGGGACTCGGCACCTGCGCACCCAGACGATACAGACCGATGATCATCAAGGTGAACAGGATCTTCTTGCGCAGATCGGGGGTCCGAAACGCGCTGATGAAGGCGGAGAGCAATGCGGTTCCTCCTGAACAAGACCCCCTGGCGGGGCCCATGGTGTTGCGGGGCAACACCTTTCGTTACCAGTGGGCGTGTGTAGTTCGTAGCGAGAGCGTCACACGCCCGAGGCAGACGGTGGTCCTCGCCATGGGAGCCTAGCAGGCGCATTCGGACGCAGAGTATTCGGCATTCATCACGACGAAACGGGCCGGAGTTTCCTCCGACCCGTTCCGCAGATCTCTTGTTCGAACAGGGAAGTCCCTGCCTTGGCGAAGCTTGCGAGCCGAAAATCGGCCGGCGATTACTCGCCCAGGGCCTCGCCGGTCTTCTTGTCCACCACGGTGGCGGTGCCACCGGCGGCGGTGATCTTGGTGAAGGCGGAGGAGGAGAAGGCGTGGGCCTTCACGTCCAGCTTGACGCCTTCGAGCTCGCCCGAGCCGAGGACCTTGATGAGCTCCTTCTTGTTGAGGACGCCCACCTCGATCAGCTGCTCGGGGCCGACCTGGCCGCCCTCGGGGAAGAGCTCCGCGAGGCGGTCGAGGTTGACCACGGTGTAGACGAGCTTGTTGTGCGGCTTGAAGCCCTTGAGCTTCGGCAGGCGGATCTGGAGCGGCTGCTGGCCGCCCTCGAACCCGGCCGGCACGGTCTTGCGGGCCTTGGTGCCCTTGGTGCCGCGGCCGGCGGTCTTGCCCTTCGAGCCCTCACCGCGACCGACGCGGGTCTTGGCCTTCTTGGCGCCGGGGGCCGGCTGCAGGTCATGAATGCGAATAGCCATGACTACTCAACCTCCTCGACGTCGACCAGGTGGCGGACACGGTGGACCATGCCGCGGTACTGCGGAAGGTCCTCTTTGTAGACGGTCTGGCCGATCTTGCGCAGGCCGAGCGTCTGGATGGTCGCACGGGCCTTCGGCTTCTCACCGATGACCGACTTGTGCTGGGTGATCTTCAAACGTGCCATGTCGATACCCCTACGCCTTCGCGGCCGCGGCGGCCTCGGCGCGGGCGCGCAGCAGGCCCTGAGGAGCGATGTCCTCGAGCGCCATGCCACGGCGGGCCGCGACGGCCTCCGGGGACTCGAGGGCCTTGAGCGCGGCCACCGTCGCGTGGACGATGTTGATCGCGTTCGAGGAGCCCAGGGACTTCGACAGAATGTCGTGAATACCGGCGCATTCGAGCACGGCGCGCACGGGACCGCCCGCGATGACACCGGTACCCGAGGAGGCGGGCTTCAGGAGCACCTTGCCGGCCGCGTCTTCACCGAAGACCTCGTGCGGGATGGTGCCGCCGATGCGGGGGACCGTGAAGAAGTTCTTCTTGGCCTCCTCGACGCCCTTGGCGATGGCCGCGGGGACTTCCTTGGCCTTGCCGTAGCCGACACCGACGTTGCCGTTGCCGTCGCCGACCACCACGAGGGCGGTGAAGGCGAAGCGCCGGCCGCCCTTGACGACCTTGGCGACGCGGTTGATGGTGACTACGCGCTCGACGTGCGGGGACTTCTCGGCGCGGTCGCGACCGCGACCGCCGTCACGGCCACCGCGTCCGCCTCCGGCGCCACGACCGCCGCCGCGGCGGTCGCCGCCGCCGGCGGCGCCGTCACGGCTGCCGGCCGCTTGCTGTTGATCAGCCACGAGACTGATTCCTTTCGTTCGCTCAACGCCGGCCCGGAACCGGGCCGACTCGCATACTGTGCCCCTTTGCGGGCCTTCGGCCCGGGGCGTCCGACTTCGAGAGCCGGTGAAGTCACGCCGAGGCGCAACCTCTCGATTATGCCTGGTCAGGGGTGCATCGACGAACGGCGGGGTCGGGCTGAGGCCGGGGACACAGCAGGACCGCCGCCGACGCAGCGCAGGACGTCGGCGGCGGTCCTTGTATATGGCGGCTAGAGGGCGGTCACGTCCCACTGCTGGTTGGCGGCGCCGGTGCAGGTGCTCTGGACGATCGCCGCGTTGTTCGCGTTCGAGGCGGCCTGGAGGCAGAGCCCGGAGTGCTGGGCGACGATGGCGTAGTTGCCGTTGGCGGAGGCGCGCAGGGAGAAGCGCTGGTTGCCGCCGGCCCAGCAGCCCCACTGGCCGACGGGGGCGCCGCTGGCGGTGGCCTCGTCGAGCACGTCCCAGCATTTGCCGGTGGCGGTGTTCGCGACCGATCCGACCTTGGAGCCGGGGTAGACCGGGTCGAAGGTGAAGGCCTGGGGCGCGCCGTTCCAGCAGTCGTACTGGATGAGCCTGGTGCCGTCGGTGCTCGAGCCGCTGGGCACGTCGATGCAGCGGCCGGAGGCGGCGTTGACGAACTTGGTGCCGTACGGCCTGCCGTCCTCGGTGCCGACGACGCCTTGGACGGTGCCCGCGGCGGCGTCGATGTTGAGGGTCGAGTACCAGGTCAGCGTCATGCTGGTGTTGCTCGGGAAACTGATGGGGAGCCAGACGTACTCGCTGTCCATGGGCTTGCCGCCCCATTGGGGGCCCCAGCGGTCGCCCATGTAGAGGTAGCTGGTGCCGGCGGTGCCCTGCACGGTGGTGACGAAGGTCGGCTGGGAGCCGTAGGTGGTGGAGTTCCCGGCGTTGGCCCAGCCGGACCAGGCGCCTTCGGGGAAGTTCGTGGTGGTGGCGTACTGGGTCTGGTTGGCGTTCCAGCCGGTGGCGCCGGAGGTCACCAGGAAGTAGACCCCGTTGCGCTGGAACACGGCCGGGGCCTCGCGGTGGTAGCCGTCGAAGACGTGGACGAGCTCGTCGATGGCGAGGTAGTCGGGGGTGAGGCGGTAGACGTTGAGGTCGTAGTTCACGTCGGCGGCGGAGATGAGGTAGCCGGTGCCGTCGGTGTCGACGAAGAGGGTCATGTCGCGGGAGTCGTATCCGGCGGGCCGGAAGGAGCCCTGGTAGGCGTAGTCGCCGTCGACGGTGTCCGAGACGGCCACGGCCACTTCGGCGTCGCCGTAGTCGACGCCGTTCTCCTTGTGGGCCCAGAGGACGTACTTGTCCGTGGCGGCGTTGTAGATGACCTTGGGCCGCTCGATGTTGGCCGGGGAGAGGTCGGGGTCGGACTCGGCGCTGAGGATGTCGTTCTCGAACGTCCAGTTCACGAGGTCGGTGGAGGAGTACATGCTGACCTGGTCGAAGAGGTAGCCGTTGCGCTGCTCGCCGACCAGGTAGTAGGTGCTGCCGACCTTGAGCATGCCGCCGCCGTGGGCGTGCATGAGATTACCGGAGGTGTCGGTGATGGTCTGGCCGTTGTCGAACGTCACGGGCGCGGCCGTGGCGGGGGCCGGGGCGGCGAGGCCGATGGCCGTGGTCGCGAGGGCGGTCGCGGCGGCGAGGGCGCCCAGCCGCTTGCTTGCTGACATCGTCGTCTCCTTCACGAGCACCCTCGAGGACGAGGGCGCGATCGAATCATTTCGATATTTCCACAGATTCCCGTCCTTGTAAAGACCCTTCGTATAACCGGCATAAGAACGAATCTCTTCATATTCGCATCGGAGTCCGCGAAAGTTACTCCACCGTCATCCCCCGATCGAGTGGGTCTTACTGTCGGCAATTCGACTTCTTTCCCGCCGCATTGTCACCGCGACTTGCCCGATTCAATCGGATACGCACGACCTGCGGTGAATTCCTTATCGAACAAAAAGGACATTTGGCCGCCCGCGATGACTGAACGTAACAGAGACGTAAGCCTGCGGGACCCACCACCAGGTGGATCTCCGCTAGCGTGGTCAGTGCAACCCGTTCAGTGACAACATGATCCGCGGGCGTCGGCGCCCCCGCGGCTCTTCCCGGAGCAATTCGCAAAACCCATATTCCATACGCACGGCATCTTCTATTGAGGACGAGTCGATGCGTCTATCCGTCGTGCCCAATGGAGGCTCATAAAATGCATCGGCACCGGCCGCCGATAAAGCGGCTCGCCCGATTCTCAGTCGTCGGAGCCACCTGTTTCGCGATACAGGCGGGGATTCTCCTCGCCCTCCGCGAGGCCGGCGTGCCGGACACGGCCGCCAACGCGGCCGGGTTCCTCGCCTCGGCGCAGGTCAACTTCCTGCTGAGCTCCGCCTTCACCTGGGCCGACCGCCGCCTCCCCGGACCGGGGGCGCGGCCCGTCGCGGCGCGCTGGGCCTCGTTCCAGGTCACCGTCGCGATCAGCCTGGCCTGCAACACCGCCGTGTTCGCGCTCGTCTCGCGCTTCGCGCCCCCGGTGGCGGCCGCGGCCGTGGCCGTGTGCGCCGGGGCCCTCCTCACCTATCTCGCCAGCGACCACCTCGTGTTCCGCCGCCGCAAGGCGGCTCAGACCGACCACTTTGGAGTTTCCCTTGACGATCATCGCCGACCAGCCGCAGCACTCCCAGGTCCGAACGGCGGCCCCGCCGCCGACTGACGGCGTCGCGGTGGTCATGCCCGCCTACCGCGAGGAGGCGAACGTCGCCTCCACGGTCCAGGACTTCCTGTCGACCCTGGTGCGCGAAGGCATCCCGCACGCCGTCATCGTCGTCGACGACGGCAGCGACGACCGCACCGGAGCGATCATCGACCGGCTCGCCGCGGCCCACCCCGCCCGCGTCATCGCCGTCCACCACGACCGCAACCAGGGCTACGGCGCGGCCGTGCGCACCGGCCTGGAGACCGCCTTGCGCCGCACCGGGTTCCGCGAGATCCTGCTGACCGACGCGGACTGCCAGTTCCACGCCGACGACCTGGTGCGCCTGCGCGAGTTCAAGAAGGAGGAGCGCGCGGACGCGGTCATCGGCTACCGCCGCCACCGCGCCGACCCGTGGCGCCGCCGCCTCAACGCCAAGGTGTGGACCCTGCTGTGCAAGACGCTGCTGCAGGTCCCCGGCCGCGACGTCGACTGCGCCTACAAGCTCATCGACCGCTCGCTCCTCCAGGACCTCCGGCTCAGCGGCGAGGCCGCGGCGATCTCCCCCGAGCTCCTGTGCCGCATCAGCGGCGACGGCGCTCGCATCGTCGAGCACCCCGTCGAGCACTACCCGCGTGAGCACGGCGAGCAGACCGGCGCGCGCCTCTCGGTCGTCGCCAAGTCCCTCCTCAGCCTCGCGGTCGTCTACGGCCACATGGTCCGCGACGCCCGCCGCCTCGGCTGGGTCCGGCGCCTCGCCTCCCCCAAGGACCCAGTCGCGGCGATCGTCGCCCTCGCGGCCTGCCTCCTCGCCGTGGGCGCGTACCTTTACTTCGCCGACCACGGGTACCTCCTGGCGTACAAGGACGCCAACTCCCACCTGCTCATCGCCCGGCGCGTCGTCGACAGCCCGACGGCCGGGCTCGCCCAGCTCGGCGGCGTCTGGCTCCCGCTCCCCCACCTGCTGGCCGCCCCACTCGCGGCCTGGGAGGCCCTGTACCTCAACGGGTTCGCGGGCGCGTTCGTCTCCATGGTGTCGTACGTGGTCGCCGTGCGGTTCCTGTTCACGCACGCCCGGTCGCTCTCGGGCCACTGGGCCGGGGGCCTCACCGCCGCCGGGCTCTTCGCACTCAACCCGAACGTGCTGTACCTCCAGGCCACGGCCATGACGGAGCTGCTGCTGTTCGCGTGCGCGATCGTCGCACTCCACTACCTCCACGAATGGTGCGCCGAAGGCCGCCTGCGGGACCTCTCCCTGGCCTCCGGTGCCGTCCTCGCCGCCACGTTGACCCGCTACGAGGGCTGGATCCTCTGCGCCGTCGCCGGCGCGATCGTCGCCTACACCTCGCTGCGCCGCCACCGCCGGTACTCGCACACCGAAGGCTCGGTCGTCGTGTTCGGGTTCGTCGCCGGCGCCGGGGTCATCGGCTGGATGGCCTGGAATCTCGCCATCTTCGGCGACCCGCTGAACTGGAAGTCCGGCGAGTACGCCGACGCCTCCCTGTGGGTCTCCGAAGGCGAGGCCAACGTCGGCTCGCTGCCGACCGCCGCCGAGACGTACGGCCTCGCGTCCCTCCACAACCTCGGGATCGCCACGGCCGCCATGGGCGTCGCCGGGCTCGTCCTGTACGCGGTGCAGAAGCGGCTGCGGTCCAAGTCGCTCGTCCCGTACGCCATGCTCGTGTTCGCGCCGTTCTTCGTGTGGGCGCTCTACAGCGGCGAACGGCCCCTCCACGTCGAGGAGGTCATGGGCGCGCTCTACAACGTGCGCTTCGGGCTCATCATGCTCATCCCCGCCGCCGTCTTCGCCGGGTTCCTCATCGGGACGCTCGCGAAGCGCCTCCCCGGTCGGCGCCTCGCCGCCGGGACCCTCGCCGCGGCCGCCGTCGCGGGCGCCACTGTCGCCGTCGACGGCGCGGTCACCCTCGACGAGGCCGTCGAGTACCGCACCAGCGGCTGGGAGGTCGACAACGCCGCCGTCGCGGAGTGGCTGCGCGAGCACCACGACGGCGGGACGACGCTCATGATGTCCTTCGAGAACGAGTCCGTGACCTTCGAGTCCCAGGTCCCCACCGGTTCCCTCGTCTACGAAGGCTCCTACCGGATCTGGGAGGCCTCGCTCGCCGACCCGCACGCGGCGGGCGTCGAATGGATCTACATGCGCGCCACCCCCGGCAGCGAGGACGACGTCTGGGAGGCCCTGTGGGACACCGAGGTCCTCGCCGACCACTACGAACTCGTCTACGACGAAGGCGACCGCCTCGTGTACCGCGCCGAGGACGGGGGTGCCGCGTGAACCCCGACGCCCCGCCCCCCGGCCTCAGCGCCCAGCGGCTGCTCTCCCCCGGCCAGACCGGCCTCGCGATCGGCGTCGCCGCCTTCATCGCCGCCGCGATCGCGCTCGACCTGCTCACCGGCTTCGGGCCCAGCCCGCTCCAGTGGGCCCAAGGCGGCATGTTCGCCCTCATCGGCCTCTACCTCGCCGTCATCGGGTTCAAGCTCGCGATGGTCCTCGGCTCCGGCCGTTCCACCGCGATGCGCTTCGAACCCGGTGCGCTGCAGACGTTCCCCGACTCCGAACTGCCCCGGTACACCGTCCTCGTGCCGCTGTACCGCGAGGCCGCCGTCGTCCCCGGGCTCGTCCGCCGCCTCTCGGCCCTCGACTACCCCGCCGACAAGCTCGAGATCCTGCTGCTCGTCGAAGCCGACGACGGCGAGACCCGGACCGCGCTCGCCGCGCAGGGCCTCGGCCCGGCCTTCAAGACGGTGGTCGTGCCCGACACGCTGCCGAAGACGAAGCCGAAGGCGTGCAACGTGGGCCTGGCCCGCGCCACCGGCGAGCTCTGCGTCATCTTCGACGCCGAGGACCGGCCCGACCCCGATCAGCTGCGCAAGGCGGCCTTGGCGTTCCGGGTGCTGCCCGACCGGGTGGTGTGCGTGCAGGCCGAGCTCCAGTACTGGAACCCGTGGACGAACTGGCTCACGCGGTGCTTCTCGGCCGAGTACGCCACGAACTTCAGCCTGACCCTGCACGGCATGGACCGCCACCGCCTCGCGATCCCCTTGGGCGGCACGTCGAACCACTTCCGCATCGACGCGCTGCGCGACCTCGGCGGCTGGGACCCGTTCAACGTCACCGAGGACGCCGACCTCGGCATCCGCATCGCCCGGCGCGGCTGGGACGTGCGGATGTTCGTCTCGGTCACCGAGGAGGAGGCCAACTCGCGCCTGGGCAACTGGATCCGCCAGCGCAGCCGGTGGATCAAGGGGTACATGCAGACGTGGCTCGTGCACTCGAGGGAGCCGGTGAAGCTGTGGCGCGAGCTGGGGACGAGGAAGACCCTGGCGATCCACTTGACGCTCGGGTTCTCGACGGTGACGACGCTGGTGAACCCGTTGATGTGGGCGCTGACGCTGTCGTACTTCATCTTCGGGCCGCAGTGGATGGAGCCGCTGTTCCCGCCGGTAGTCCTCTATGGAGGGATGTTCGCGATGATCGCGGGCAACGCGCTCATGTGCTACGCGCTCATGCTCGGCTGCCTCAAGCGGGGGCTGTACGCGGCGGTGCGGGCGATGCTCACGGTGCCCTTGTACTGGGCGCTGATGAGCGTGGCGGCGTACAAGGCGCTCGGGCAGCTGCTGCAGCCCAGCAAGCGCCACTTCTGGGAGCTGACCGAACACGGGTTGGACACGTCGGACGAGGTCGAGGAGGAGGTCGTTCGTGCGCGGTGAACGCTGGGGCCGCTTGGCGGCCGGGGCGCTGGTGGGAGCCGCGCTGCTGGTGGCGCCGGAGGCGCAGGCCGCGCCTCCGGCGGATTTCGAGAAACTGCTCGTCGTCGGCGGCCTGGAGGAGCCGACCGCGTTCCGGTTCACGCCGGACGGGGACGTGCTGATCGCGGAGAAGAACGGGGCGATCCAGCTGCTCCACGACGGGGTGCTGCACGAGCACCCGCTGATCGAGCTCGCCACGGCCGGCTCCGACGAGCGGGGGCTGCTGGGACTGGAGCTGGACCCCGACTTCGCGTCCAACGGGTACGTGTACGCGGGGTACACGGCGGCGGACAACCTGGACCGGTTGAGCCGCTTCACGATGACCGGGCACGCGATCGACCCGGCCTCGGAGCTGGTGCTGCTGCAGTCGCAGCAGAACGCGAACGTGTTCCACCACTCCGGGAGCGTCAAGTTCGGTCCGGACGGGAAGCTGTACTGGACGCTCGGGATGAACACGAACAACCAGAACCCGCCGAACCTGGGCAACGTGCACGGCAAGATGCACCGGATCAACGCCGACGGCTCGATCCCGCCGGACAACCCGTTCGTCGACACGCCGGGGGCCGAGCCCTCGGTGTGGGCGTACGGGCTGCGGAACTCGTTCCGCTGGGACTTCGTCCCCAGTGGACCGAATGCGGGGAGCGTGCTGGCCGGTGACGTGGGCGGCTCGGAGTGGGAGGAGCTCAACCTCATCGAGCGCGGCGCGAACTACGGGTGGCCGCACGTGGAAGGGGTGTGCGCGGACTGCCCGTACGCGCAGCCGGTGTACGCCTATCCGCACACCGAGCCGCCCGCGAGCGCGGGCTCGATCTCGGCGGTGGAGGTGTACGAGGGCGGGCTGCTCGGCGAGGAGTACGAGCAGGCGGTGTTCTTCGCGGACTACACGCTCGGGTTCGTGAAGTACCTGGTGATGGACGAGGCCTTCGAGACCGTGGTGTCGGAGCACGTGTTCGACGCCGAGGCGGGTACGCCGGTGGAGCTGCAGACCGGCCCGGACGGGGCGCTGTACCAGTTGAACATCTACCCCGGTGAGCTGTACCGGATCGCGCCTTCGGGCGGGAACCGGACGCCGGTCGCGAAGGCGGCGGCGACGCCGGACAACGGTTATGCGCCTTTGGAGGCGGCGTTCTCGTCGGCCGGGTCGTCCGACGCGGACGGCGACCCGCTCACCTACGCCTGGGACTTCGGCGACGGGGCGGCCTCGACCGAGGCGAATCCGGTGCACACGTACACCGAGGACGGCGTGTACCAAGCGGTGCTGACGGTCTCGGACGGCGACAAGTCGGCGCAGTCCACCGTGGAGATACAGGTGGGGAACACCAGGCCAGAGGCGGTGGTCCTGACACCCGCCGCGGGCCTGACCTACGACGGCGGTGACCTGGTGTCCTTCTCGGGCTCGGCGATCGATCCCGAGGACGGCGCGCTCGACGCGGCCTCGCTCTCGTGGACGGTGCAATTCCACCACGCCGACCACGTGCACCCGTTCTACGGCCCGGCGGAAGGTGCGACGGGCCAGATCGAGATCCCGCGCGCGCCGCACGGCGGGGACAACACGTTCTACCGGATCACCTTGACCGCCACCGATTCCGGGGGCCTCACCGACACGACACACGTCGACATTCACCCGAACACCGTCGAGGTCGCGATCAGCACGGAGCCGCCGGGACTGGAGTTCACGCTCGACGGGCGGCCGTTCGAGACGGCGACGAAACGGTTGGTCGTGGGCACCGAGTACGTACTGGGCGCGGAGTCGCCGCAGTACACAGCCGGTTCGCGGTTCCGGTTCGCGGGCTGGTCGACCGGGGCCGAGCAGCAGCACGTGTTCACCGTGCCCGACGCGGACATCGCGGTCACGGCCCAGTTCGAGGAGCTGCCGTACCCGCCCGCGCCGTGGGAGTCCACGGACATCGGCGAACGGACCCAGTTGGGGCTCAGCAGCTTCGACGACGGCGAGTTCACGGTGACCGGTGCCGGTTGGGACATCTGGGGCGAGACCGACGAGTTCCACTTCACGCACCGGCCGCTCACCGGGGACGGGTCGATCACGGCCCGACTGCGCGAGCAGGAGGCCACGAACCCGTGGGCGAAGGCCGGGATCATGATCAAGGAGTCGGCCACCGAGGGTGCGACGTACGCCTCGATCGCAGTGACTCCGGAGCACGGCGCGCACTTCCAGGCGGACTTCGGGATCGACGGGGGCGGGTTCGCCTATACCGAGGGCGCGGCGTGGCTGCGGCTGACGCGGGCCGGAGACGAGTTCACCGCCGAGCTCTCCCCTGACGGGGTGGCGTGGACGGTGATCGGCTCGGCGACGGTGCCGATGTCGACCAGCGCGCAGGTCGGGCTGTTCTCGACCGCGCACGACAACACGCAGTTCTCCACGGCGGTCTTCGACTCGGTCGAGGTCGCGGCGGCGGACCCGGGGTTGACGTGCGAGGACGTGGGCGATCCGGCGCTGGCGGGCTCGGCGTCGTTCGACCCCGACGGCACGCTGTCGATGACCGGCGCGGGCGACGACATCTGGGGGGATGCGGACCAGTTCCACTACTGCCACAAGGAGCTCGCGGGCGACGGCGAGATCATCGCAAGGGTCGCGTCCCTCGAGGCCACGAACGACTGGGCGAAGGCGGGAGTGATGATCAAGTCCGCGCCGGAGGAGGGCGCGGCCTATGCGGCGGCCATGGCGACCGCGGCGGAGGGCGTGCACTTCCAGACCGGCTTCGACACCGACGTGGGCGGTCCGATGGTTGACGCTCCGGTGTGGCTGCGGCTGGTGCGGGAAGGCTCGGTCGTCACCGCTTACCACTCGGTGGACGGCCTGGCCTGGGAGCCGTTCGCCAGCGCGGTGTTGGAGGGCCCTGCGACGGTGGGCCTGTTCGTGACCTCCCATGACGGGAGTCGAGCGGGCACGGCCATGTTCGACTCGATCGCCTTCCGGGACAACGCACCCGAAATTCCTGAGCCGTGGGCGTGCGCCGATGTCGGGAATCCGAAGATGCCCGGCGACGCCGTGTACGACGGCGGGACCTGGACGATCGTGGGCGCCGGCGACGACATCTGGGGCGACGCGGACCAGTTCCACTACTGCCACCAGCCGCTGGCCGGGGACGGGCAGATCACCGCAAGGGTGGTCTCTCAGGAGGACACGGACGACTGGGCGAAGGCCGGGGTGATGATCAAGTCCAGCGCTACGGCCGGGGCCGACTACGCCGCACTGATGGTGACGCCCCAGAACGGCGTGCACCTCCAGTCGGGCTTCGACACCGACGTCGAGGGACCTGCCGCGGGCGTCCCGATATGGCTGCAGCTCACCAGGACCGGCGACACGATCACGGCCGCGTGGTCGGACGACGGCGAGACCTGGACCCAGTTCGGCACCGTCGAGCTGGCAGGAGAAGCGGTCGTCGGCCTCTTCACCACCTCCCACGACGGCTCCGATCCGGGCACCGCGGTGTTCGACTCGGTCACCGTCGCATAAGCCGACACCGGAGGCCCTCCGGCCTCCAGTGTCTTCAGCCGCCCGGGACGAGAAGGGGAATGTCCCGGGCGGCGCTCTCTCAAGGCCGAAGCGGGAGAGTACCAAACTTTTGAGTACCGACTTCTATACTCTTCCCGGCCCTCCTACCCCGCCGTGCGGTAGAGGTCGGCAGCCCCGATGAGCCGCAGGTCGTCCCGGGACTCGGCTGCTTCCCGCAGGTAATCGTTGAATCCCGCGCCGCTGAAGCAGAGGAGGCGCGTCTCCGTCGTGTCGAAGGAGTCCGATCTCCTAAGGATCGTGCGGATGTGCTCGAGCCGCTCCAGATGCGCACGTCCCATGGTGTCCTGCCATTTCGCCTCCCCGATGGCGAGCAGGCGCGGCCGACCCCCACCGGTCGATTCGATGACGACGACATCGACCTCGTGCATCGTCTTGGCCCCGGGGTCGTTGACCCCTCCGCCGGCGACCGAGGTCGGCAGGGCGCCGAAGACCTCCGGATCGGCGTGGAACAGCGCCCATTCCCGGCACAGCTGCTCGAAGTGCGGGCCGAGGATCTTGCTGGCGAAACGGTGGCCGGAAGCCGCCCAGACCCGCTCGGCCATGCCGGGGCGCTGGAGCTGGTCCCAGACCGGGCGCATAATGCCGGCATAGAAGGCGACCAGAGGCTCGGCGATGCGAAAGGCCGAGCGGTTCTTACGAAAAGCGTCGCCGTCGCGCCGCAGGAGGCCGATGTCCTCCAGGACCGCGATCGGATGAGCGACATCCATGGCCTTGCGCCCCAGGTACGTCGCAATACCGCCCCGCGTCGTATTGCCGTCCGCGACCGCGGAGAGCACCGACAGGTACATCGCCGGGTCGCGCACGTCGGCCTCCTCCGCCAACAGGTAACGGCCTTCGCGGAACAGCGGCGTCTGCGGGTTGAGGATGGTGCGCACCACCCATGCGTCGAAGTCTTCCAGCCCTCGCGGAACGTCACCACGGAGGAATTCGTTCGGGTAAGCGGGGGTGCCGCCGACGATCGCGTGGGTCTTGATCGCGAGTTCGGGGTCCTCGATGCCCCAGAACTGCGCGGCCATCCGGTATTCGAGCGGCGAAACGACCAGCTCCAGGCCTGCGCGGCCGCGCAGCGGCGCGCTCCCGGACAGGAGCCGACCCATGAACGACATGGCCGATCCGCACAGCAGCAGCCGTGCGCGGGAGCCGGTGCGTTCCGGCCGCAGCGGGCCGAACGCCTGCTGGAGGATCGACGGCAGTTCGGGATTGGCCCGGGCGAGATAGGGGAATTCGTCGATGACGATCGGGATCGGGCGCTCGGCGCCGAGCGCGAGCAGCGCGTCGACCGCTTCGACCCAGTCCTCGAAGTGGTAAGCCGAGGGCGGCGACGAGAACCGGGTCAGGGCATCGCTGAACCGCCGCAGCGACTCGGCGTTCGTGGCCTCGGTCGCGCCGAAGTAGAAGCCTTCCGCCGCCCTCGTGACGGCATCGAGCAGGAAGGTCTTGCCCTGGCGCCTGCGTCCCGACACCACGCCGAGAGTCGCCCCGGCCCGCTCGTCAGTTACGAAAGCGGACAGAGCAGCCCATTCGCTGTCGCGGTCGAACATTTCATGCGGCTTGTCCACGAAAGCTCCCGGGTTTATAGAACTACAGTTTATATAACTGTACTTCTATAAACCCGGGAGCGCCTGACTTACTTGATGGCTCCGGCCGTCAGGCCCGCCTGGATCTGGCGTTGGAACAGCACGTAGGCCACGAAGATCGGAATCATCGCCAGCACGGTGCCGGCGAAGAGCGCGCCCGAGTCGCCTTCGTAGCCTTGGCGCAGGGCGAGGTTCGCGAGGCCCTGGGAGATCATCGCGTCTTCGGGGTTGCGGCCCAGGAGCACCAGGGGCAGCAGGAACTGGTTCCACTGCCCGATGATGTTGAAGATCGTGATGGCGATGAGCCCCGGCTTGGCCATGGGCAGCATGACCTGGAAGAACAATCGGTAGTGCCCGGCGCCGTCCACGACCGCGGCCTCGGCGACCCCGGTCGGGAGCGTGCGGAAGAACGCGGTCAAGAAGAACACCGTGAACGGCAGCGAGTAGGCGATGTAGACGATCACCAGTCCCGCGTAGGTGTTCAGTAGGGACACGTTCTGCAGCGTCTTGAACAGCGGGAACAGGGCCAGGAACACCGGGAACATCATCCCCGCGGCGAAGCCGAAGTAGATGATCCGGTTGCCGGGGAACTCATACCGCGCGAGCACGTACGCGGCCATCGCGCCCAGCAGCATGGTGCCCGCGACGCTGAAGACCATCACCTGCACAGTGTTGAGGAAGTAGCCGCCGATGTTCCCGTTCGTCCACGCGTTCACGTAGTTCGCCCAGTGCATCGCCTCGGGCGGGCCGAGCGGGTCCGTTGCGATCTCCCGGGTGGTCTTGAAGGAGGACATGACGATCCAGACCACCGGGATGACGACCATGAGCGCCCACAGCCACAGGAAGCCCTGCGAGAACACGTTGAGCACGTTGCCTTCGGGCCGCGGCGCCCGCTGCGGGGCCCGGGCGGGGGCGGCCCCGGCCGTCTCGGTCTCGGGGGCGGTGTCGGTTGCCATGTCGCTCCTCAGAACTCAATCCGCTCGCGGCGGCCGAACCGCAGCGACACGACCGCCAGGGACAGTGCGGCGAAGAACAGGACCACGCCGAGCGCCGACGCGAACGCCTGCTCGCCGTGGTTGAACGCGTACTTCCAGATGACGCCGCCGACCACTTCGCTCGCCCCGTCGGGCCCGCCGCGCTCCGGCGTCATCACGTAGATCAGGACGAACACGTCCAGCGCCACGATCGAGAGGTAGATCCACGCGGTCTGCACCGAGTCCCACAGCAGCGGCAGCGTGATCCGGAAGAACATCGGGCCCCGCCCGGCGCCGTCGATGACCGCCGCCTCGTACAGCTCGCGCGGGATCGAGGCCATCGCCGATGAGAAGAACACCAGGTAGAACCCGACCGCGCTCCACACGAGGACGCCGATCACCGCCGCCAGCACGAACCGCGTGTCGGACAGGAACCCGTTCACCGGGGCCGGAAGCCCGACCGCGGTGAGCATTCCCGTGATGAGCCCGCCGAAGTTCTCGGGGGCGTACACCTGCTTCCACAGGATGCCGACGATCGCCACCGAGAGCACCTGCGGGAAGAAGAACACGACCTTGTGGAACCCGGCCCCGCGCACGCCCTCGATGCGGCCCCGGCGGACCCGCCCGCCGAGGTTGAGCATGAACGCGAAGAACAGGCCCAGCGCGATCGTCACGACCGGCAGCACCACCAGGATGATCCCGGTGTGCCGCAAGGCGGGCAGGACGAGCCGCTCGTCCTTGAACAGGTTCGCGTAGTTGTCGAACCCGATGTACTCGAAGGTGTTGGACGACCCCGACCAGTCGGTCAGGGAGATCTGGAAGGCCTGGGCGAACGGCAGGATCACCAGCCAGGCGTACAGCCCCACCGGCAGCGCCAGGAAGCTCAGGATGAACGGATACTTACCGTGCTTCACCGGTCGGGCCCTCCTCTCGATCGTCGCGGTCAGTCGTCGTGGGTGAACTTCACGATGCTGTCGTCGGCGGCGGTCTCGTCGGCCACCGTCTGCATCCGCGTGATGAACTCCTCGGGCGTCGTCTCGGCGTTGATGAGCTGGCCGAGCGCAGGGCGGATCTCCAGGTTGATCGTCTCCGCGTACCAGTACCGCAGCTGCGGCTGGAACATGTCGTCAGGATTCGACACGAGGGCGTCCGTCATCTTCGCGGCGGGGTTGTCGAGCTCGACGCCCGCGACGACGGTGGCCGCCTGCACGGCGTCCGCGAAGATCTGCGAGCCCTCCTGGGAGAGCATGATCCGCAGGTACTCGTACGCGCCCGCGAGGTTGGCCGCGTTCTTCGGCACCACGAACGGCTCGTCGCCGCCCGCGCTGATGAGCCCGGGCTGGACGCTCCCTTCGAGGTAGGGCACGCCCATCGGGGCGTACTCGAAGTCCGCCGGGGCGATCGCCCGCTGCTCGTTGGGAAGCCAGGACCCGCACGGCAGGAACGCGGCCTCGTTGTTGTTGAAGGCGGTCTGCGACTGGATGTGGTCAATGCCCGCGCTGCCCTCGAGCAGGAACCCGGACGCGCCGAGGCTGTGCATCGCTTCGGCCGCCAGCAGCACCGATTCGTGGCTCCACGCGCCGGGCTTGAGGTCGTCGATGTCCTTGAGGACCTGGACGCCGCCGTGGCGCCCGGCGAGCATGAGGAACATGTCGTAGAGGTACACCGGGTGCTGCCCGGCGTAGGTCCACGGCGCGATCCCCGCGGCCTGGATCGTGGGGCAGAGGGCGATCATCTCGTCCCAGGTGGTCGGCGGGGTCCAGTTCTGCTCGCGGAAGAGCTTGGCGTCGTACCAGATCGTCCACGCGTTGAACACGTAGTTGAGGGCGTAGACCTCGCCGTTGAAGGTGCCCGCTTCGAGCACGCCCTTGCGGAGCGTGTCGCGGACGGTGACGTCGGGGTCGTCGTAGGAGGGCGCGTCGAGCAGCGGGGTGAGCTCGGCGAGCTCGCCGTCGCTCACGAGCGAGTCCATCGGGAGCTGGTCCGCGCCCGAGTTGTCGATGACGTCAGCGGGCTTGCCCTCGGCGAAGCGCGTCGTCTGCGTCGTGCCGATCGACTGCGTCGCGAGGTGCGTGATCTCGGCGTCCGGAAAGGCCCGCTTGTACATCTCCTGGTGGGCGAGGGCGTACTCATTGCCGAAGCCGCCGTCGAAGACGACGACGTCCAAGGGCGCCTTGGGGTCCACGCCGAAGGGGTTCTCGGCGTCCTCCCCCACGGTGACCTCCTCGGTGTCGCCGTCGCTGCCGCTGGTGGCGCAGGCCGCCAGCGAGGAGGCGGCGAGGCCGGCCGCGGTGGCGCCGAACAGGTTGCGGCGGTTGAACATCGGGGGCTTGTCGGCTGGCGTGTTCGTCATGGTCGCTCCTTCAAGGGGTAGCAGGTTGGGCAGGACCGCTGTGGACGGGCGAGCGGGTCAGCTCGCGCCGTTCCGTCGGCGTGCCGGCCGGTGGCCGACGACGGCTCGGGCCCGGGACTCCAGGGCTTCGAGGGCTGCGGGGAAGCGCCGCTGCGCGACGGCGATGTGCACGAGGTCGGCGACGAGCAGCGCCGAGTGCCGGGACGCGAGCAGGTCGGCGCGGTGGCCGGTGCGGGTGGTGGCCGAGACGAGGCATATGTCGGCGATCTCGGCGAGGGCCGAGTCGGCGTCGCCGGTGAGGGCCACGGTGAGCGCGCCGCGGCTGTCGGCCTCGGAGAGCATCTCGATGACCTCGGCGGTGGATCCGGAGAGGGAGACGGCGAAGGCGACGTCCCCGTCGCCGAGGAGGGCGGCGCTGGCGAGGGCGTCGTGGACCTCGGTCCAGACCCAGGCGGCGACGCCGGTGCGGTAGAAGCCCATCTGGAGTTCGCGGGCGACGGTGGCGCTCGTGCCGACGCCGTAGACGTCGACGCGGCGGGCGGCGCAGACGCGGGCGGCGACGCGTTCGACGGCGTCGAGGTCGAGGGTGTCGACGGTGTCGCGGAGCATCGCGGCGTCGATGGTGATGAGCTGCTTGAGCACTCGGTCGAGCGGGTCGGAGGGGGCGATCTCCTGGCCGATGTTGACGTCCCAGCCGGTCTCGCGGCGGGCGGACGCACGTCCCGTTTCGGTTGCGATTGCAACCCTGAGGGCTGCGTAACCGTCGTATCCGAGATGACGGCAGAATCTGGTGATGGTTCCTGGGGAGGTGCCCGAGATTTCAGCGAGGTCCATGATCGTGGCCCGAGCCGCGGCTTCGGGGTCGGCGAGCACTTGTTCTGCCACTTTGGACATGGCTTCGGACAGTTCGCCGGCGCCGTGGCGGATCCGTTCGAGGACCCCGGCGGCGGCGGTCGGGTTGGGCGCATCTGGGCTGGTTCGCTCCATTGGCATCCCCTTCGGGAGGTGGATGCAAGAAAAACTATTACCTGTGACACACTCGTGTCAAGTTCATGAGAATTATTTTTACTGATTTGCACCGAAGGCGGATACTGCTGGTATCGCAAGGAGCGGGGACCCCAACATGCACGCAAGACTCGCCGTCGGCCTCGACGCCGGCGGGACCAGCAGCCGCGCCGTCCTCATCGACGAGACCGGCGCACTGCTCGGCACCGGCGCGTCAGGACCGGCCAACCCGGTCGGCGGCGACCGGGAGATCGCGCTGTCCAACATGGCCCTCGCGTTCCAGCGGGCCCTCGGCGGCATCGACCCGACCGAGGTCGGCTCGGTCTGCGTCGGCACCGCCGGAGCGCTCTCCCTCACCGAGGAGGTGCGCGAGCTCTCCGCGGACCTCAAGCGGCGCTTCGCGACCCAGTGCGAGGTCCGGGTCGTCTCCGACGCGGTGATCGCCTTCGCGGCCGGATCGTCCGCATCGGACGGCACGGTCGTGGTCTCGGGCACCGGCGCGGTGGCCTTCGCGATCCGCGACCGCACCCCGGCCCTGCGCTCGGACGGCTACGGCTGGCTCTTCGGCGACGCTGGCTCGGGCTTCTGGCTCGGCCGCGAGGCCGTGCGCGCCGCGCTGCGGCACATCGACGGCAACGGCCCCGGCGGGCGGCTCGTCGAGGCCATCATCGCCGCGATCTCACCCGACAAGCGCCGCTCGGGCGCGCTGGTCGCCAAGTGCATGGCGGACCCGCCGGTGCGGCTCTCGCGCTTCTCGGCCCTCGTGTGCGAGGCGGCCGACGGCGGCGACCCGGTCGCCGAGTCGATCGTCGCCAGGGCCGTGGGGCACCTCGCCGAATCGGTCTCGTACGTGGTCGACCGCGAGCTGCCGATCGTGATGGCCGGGAGCCTCCTCACCCGCCCGACCCCGATCGCCGCGCTGCTCCAGGAGCGGTTCCGGCTCGTGTACCCCAAGGCCGGGATCAGCAAGGCCACGGACCCGGCCATCGGCGCGGCCTGGATGGCCGCCAGCGCCTTCGTCACCGACCCCGAAGCCCGCGTCCGCCTCCACCGCCAGCTCGCCTGGCGTTAGCCGCTCGGCGGCGCTCACGCCGCCCGCAGCGCCCCGGACAGGCGGCCCTCGGCCGCCTCCAGCCTCGCCTTGGCCTCCGGTGCGCCGATGCCGAGTTCGAGCATGACCACCGCGGTCTTCACGTGGTCGCCCGAGGCGGCCAGGGCCGCCTCTGCGGCCTCGGCGTCGGCTCCGGTGATCTCGCGGATCATCCGCACCGCGCGCGCCGCGAGCTTCGAGTTGGCGACCCGCATGTCCACCATGTAGTTCCGGTAGACCTTCCCCAGGCGCACCATGGTGATCGTCGAGATCATGTTGAGCACGAACTTCTGCGCCGTGCCCGATTTCAGGCGGGTGGAGCCGGCCACGACCTCCGGGCCGACCTCGACCTCGATGCGGTGCTCGGCCACGGCGGACAGGAGCGTGTCGGTGTTGCACGAGAGTCCGACGGTGAGCGCCCCGCGCCGCCGGGCCTCCTCGACGGCCGCGACCACGAACGGGGTCCGGCCGCTCGCGGCCAGGCCGACCACCGCGTCGGCCGGGCCGATGTCCTCGGCGGCCATGGCCGCGATCCCGGCGGCGGCGTCGTCCTCGGTGCCCTCCACCGCGCCGCCCTCAGCGGCCTTGCCGCCCGCGAGGACGGCCTTCACCAGCTCGGGGTCGGTCGAGAACGTGGGCGGGCACTCGGCGGCGTCCATGACCGCCATCCGCCCGGCCGTGCCGGCCCCCACGTACCGCAGCCGCCCGCCCTTGGCGAGCCGCTCGGCCACGGCGTCGATCGCGGCGGCCACCTCCGGGAGCACCGCGGCGACGGCGGCGGGGACGCTCGCGTCGGCCTCGTTCATGGTGCGCGCCAGGTCGAGCGTCGCGAGCGCCTCGATCCCGGCGTAGCGGGGGTCGGCCTGCTCGGTTGCCAGGGCGGCCAGCTGCGTGCGCGCCCGCAGGCGCTCGGTCGTCTCACTCACAGTTGCGAGCCTAGCGCAATGAAATGAATTTTCATCCCAACGTATGGAAGTGAAGAATCGCGCCGTACCGCAGGCCCGCCGCCGCAGGTGTACGGTGTCGTCATGCCTGCCAGCCGCACCGACACGCCCAACCTCCTGGTGCTCATCAAGTCCGTCCTGCCTTCGCTGTCGAAGGCGGAGACCAAGGTCGCCCAAGAGATCATCCGCGAGCCCGAGGCCGCCTCGAGCCGGACGATCACCGAACTCGCCCGCGCCGCGGGCACCTCCGAGGCCACCGTGGTGCGGTTCTGCCGCTCCCTCGGCCTCGCCGGGCACCGCGAGCTTCGCATGCGCGCCGCGCAGGCCGTCATCGGCACCGGCGAAGGTCCGGACCGCGAGATCGCGGGCGGCGACATCCCCACGGGCGCCGACATGTCCCGCATCATCGCCACAGTCTCCTACGCGGACGTCGGCGCGATCACCGACACCGCGAACGCCCTCGACACGGCCGCCTGCGAAGCCGCCGTCGCCGCCCTCGCGGCCGCTGCCCGCATTGATGTGTTCGGCGTCGAGGCCTCCGGGATCGTCGCCTCGGACCTGGTCAAGAAGCTCCACCGCATCGGCTGCACCGCGTTCTCCTGGCCCGACGTGCACTCCGCGCTCGTCGCCACCGCGCTCGCGAGCCCGAAGGACGTCGCGGTCGCGATCTCCCACTCCGGCGCGACCACCGAGACCGTTGAATTCCTCGAGGCCGCCCGCGACCGCGAAGCGACAACGATCGCCATCACCAACCACGCCCGCTCGCCCCTGGCGAAGGCCGCCGACCTCGTCTTGACCACGGCCGCAAGGGAGACCACGTTCCGCTCCGGCGCGACGGTCAGCCGCATCGCCCAGCTCATGGTCGTCGACTGCCTTTTCGTCGGCGTCGCGGCCAAGCAGCGCAAGCGAACCGCGAAAGCCCTCGCCGCCACCGCGGCGGCAGTATCAGGCCGCCAGCGCGCCTGACCGCGCTTAATCCGGCCCTATGACGTCCAGCTTCGGAAAGTAGGTCGTGAAGCGGGCGGTGTCCCTGGTCAGCAGCCGGTATCCGCGAACGGCGGCGTGCGCGCCGATATAGAAGTCGGGTATCGGTGAGCGCTTCGTGCCGCCGCGCTTCCTGTATATCGCAAAGGCTTTGCCCGCCAAGAACGCAGCTTCGTAGGGAAGGGGTTCCCGCACAGCCTGTTCCTCAGGCATCAGGGCTTCGAGTGGTTCCACGGCATCGAAACGCACGGACACCTCCGCGAAGATGATCGGGTTGATGCAGAGCGGGCCCGCCTCGTAGCACTTGGCGAGCGCCCGCTCCGACCAATCGGCCCACTTCTGGTCGTCGCCGAAGAGATCGAGCCAGATGTTGCTGTCGACCAGGGTCCAGACGGGCTCATTCACCGCGCAGCATCTCCATGAGCTCGTCGGTGGACTTGTCCATATTCGCGGTGCCTTTGCCTCGGAGGCTCCTCGCGAAACGCTCTCCGCGTGTCTCCTCCTGCGGCACCGGGCGAAGGACGACCTCGTCGCCCTCATCGACGATTTCGAACGCATCCCCAGGGTGCCATCCGCGCTTCGCGCGAATCTCGGCCGGCACGGTGACCTGGCCCTTGCTGTTCATGAGCATTCCCATAGTTGTCACCTCCTCAAGATACGTAGCACCTAGTGGTAGTAGTGACATTCTAGCTCTGCCGGCGTGTCGTGCGCCCACTTTGTTTTCAGGCCGCGCCGGGCACGGCGAAGGCGGGGGCCCTTTCGGACCCCCGCCGTTCAGATCATGCGGGTCAGGTGTTGTTGGCGAGGGCCACGAGGCGGTCGCGCGATCCGTTGAAGTGGTCGCGGTCGACGTTGCCGCTGATGCCGGAGACCGAGCCGGTGGCGGTGTACTGCCAGAACGTCCAGGTCGTGTCGCGCCAGCCCGCCGGAAGGGTGGGCGTCGAGGCGCCCCAGTGCGCGATCCACAAGGGGCTCTTCGAGGCCATGCCCGTCCACGAGCCGGTGCAGGAGTTCCACCACGAGGCGGTCGTGTAGATGACCACGTCGCGGCCGGTGCGCGCCTTGTACCGGTTGTAGAAGTCGGTGATCCAGGTGCGCATCTGGGTGGTGCTCAGTCCGTAGCAGGCCGCGCCCGAGGGCGGGGCCTCGAGGTCGACCGCGCCGGGCAGGGTCCGGCCGTCCGCCGACCAGCCGCCGCCGTTGCTGGCGAAGTAGTCCGCCTGCGCAGTGCCGCTCGAGCTGCCGGGCCGGGCGAAGTGGTACGCCCCGCGGATGACGCCCGCGTTGTAGGCGGCCACGTAGTTGGTGTTGAACCGCGGGTCCTTGTAGGTGGTGCCCTCGGTGGCCTTGATGTAGGCCCACTGGACGCCGGAGTTCCTGACGGAGGTCCAGTTGATCGAGCCCTGGTAGTGGGAGACGTCGATGCCGGCGATGCGGGTCTGCGCCTGGGCCGGGCTCGCGAGGGTGAGCCCGGCGATGGTGAGGACGGTGGCCGCGATGAGCACGACGGCCGCCCGGAGGCTGCGGCGGGGGTTTCGGGGGGATTCTCGGTGGGTGGGGAGGTGCTTCACTTTTACTCCCTGCTTGTGAGGAGATCAGTGGAATGGGGCGAGTGCACGGTTTTGCACCCGCAACCCAGTATGAAGAGGAGCTCCACAAAGAGTCAAGCCTGTGAAAATAACTTTCTGCTACGGGCTGGTGAACGGCTACGTGTAGCGCAGGCCGTGGCCGAACGCGAACGCGATCGCGCCGTTCGCTCCGGGCACGTCCACCGGGAGCGCGCCGCTCGGGTCGACCGCGCCGGTCACGACCTTCGCCAGGGACGCAAGGGAAGGGGCCGTGTACGAGTAGGTCGCCAGACTCGCGTTGACCGCACCGAGGTGCGCGGCGTCGTACGGTGTACCGACTGCGGCGCTGACGACCGGGACCCCGGTCTGCAGCAGCTCGGCGACCAGGTTCGCCTGCGCCCCACCGGTCTTGACGCGGTAGGTCGTGACGATGACGAGGTCGCGGCCCGCGGCGGCGGTGACGGCCGCCTTGATCTGGTCGGCGCTCGGCTCCTCACCGGTGACGAGCGCTGCCGCTTGCAGGCCTTCGGCGTTCAGCGCTTCGGTCAGGCGGGCGGTGGTCTGCTCGCCCCAGCCGGTGACGAGAATGCTCCCGCCCGCGAACGGCAGGGTGCCGTCGTTGACGAGCAGTGTGATCGAGCGGTCGGCGATGTCGGCGGCGACCCGGCGGTGCTCGTCCGAACCGACCACGTCCGTGCCGGCGGGGTCGGTCGCGGGCTCCGCGATGATGCCGCGGGCGGCCTTGAGCGCGAGCAGGCGCCGCACAGAAGCGTCGATGCGCTCCTCGGTCAGCTCCCCCGACTCGACGGCCGCGAGCACCGCCTCGAAGGCGAGCTGGAAGTCCGGCGGCATGAGCAGCAGGTCGGCCCCGGCCTGCAGTGCCATCACCGGCACCCGCTCGTCGCCGTACTCGGTGCGGACCCCTTCCATCTCGAGCGAGTCCGTCACGACGACGCCTTGGAAGCCGAGCCGCTCGCGCAGCAGCCCGGTGAGGATCGGCGCCGAGAGCGTCGCGGGCTTCAGCGAGTCGTCGAGCGCCGGGAACTGGAGGTGGCCTGACATGACCATGTCGGTCCCGGCCGCGATCGCGGCCGTGAACGGCGGGGCGTCGATCCGCTCCCACTCCTCGGCGGTGTGCGTGATCACGGGCAGGCCCACGTGGCTGTCCGTGCCGGTGTCCCCGTGCCCGGGGAAGTGCTTGGCGGCCACCGCCACGCCCCCGGCCTGGTAACCGCCGGTCTGCGCGGTCGTGAACTCGGCGACGAGCGCCGGGTCCGAGCTGAAGGACCGCACCCCGATCACCGGGTTCTGCGGGTCCACGTTCACGTCCGCGTCCGGCGCGAAGTTGAGGTTGAGGCCCATCGCACGCAGCTCCGCGCCGGCGGCCTCCGCCGCCCGGCGCGCGGCCTCGGTGTCGCGGGTCGCGCCCAGCGGCATCGCCCCGGGGAACTGCGTGGCCGGCTCGCCGATCCGCACGACCGAGCCGTACTCCTGGTCGGTGGCGATGAGGAGCGGGATCTCGGACGCCTCCTGGAGGCCGTTCGAGAGCGCCACGACCTGGTCAGGATCGGTCAGGCCGTTGGCCCAGTCGAAGTAGATGACCCCGCCGGGCTTGAAGGCGGCGATGAACGCCGCGCCGTTGGCCGCGCCGAGGCGCTCCAGGTTCGAGGCCACCGCATCGGACTGGCCGGTGTCGGCCGACTCGCCGTGCACGTAGACCATGAAGAGCTGCCCGACCTTGTCCTCCAAGGACATCGCGGCCAGCTGCGTCTCGACCCAGTCCGGGCTCGGCGCCGCCGGCTCGTCGCCCTTCGGTTCGGGGGTCTCGTCCTCACCGCGCCGTGAGGCGGCCTCGATGAGCCCCGCCCCGCCGCCGACGACCGCGAAGGCCCCGACGACACTCGAGACGAGCACGGTCTTGCGGGAGAGCTTCGGCGAACGCACCCGCCCATCCTGACCCAGACCCGCAACCGCCGCCGCGGCGACCCGCGGCGGCACCGTCGCAAATCACACCGAATACGACAAAAGCCGGGGAGGAGCATCAGCTCCTCCCCGGCTTCGAAACCGTTCCGAAGTCCTAGAACTTCAGGCCGTTGTCACGGGCGGCGTCGGCCAGGGCCGCAACGCGGCCGTGGTACTTGACGCCTCCGCGGTCGAACACGACCGCTTCGACGCCGGCTTCCTTGGCGCGCTCGGCGACCAGCTTGCCGACTTCCTTGGCCTTGGCGGTCTTGTCGCCCTCGAACGCACGGAGGCCGGCCTCCACCGTCGACGCGGCGGCCAGCGTGCGGCCGGTGACGTCGTCGATGACCTGGGCCACGATGTGCTTCGAGGACCGGAAGACCGCGAGGCGCGGCTGCGAGGCCGTACCGGTGATCTTCTTGCGGCCACGGAAGTGGCGCCGGTTCTTGCCGATCCGGCGGCGCTCCGAGACCGAACCGGACGGGCGGCGGTTTTCGAGTTTGCTCGCCATTACTTACCAGCCTTTCCGGCCTTGCGGCGGATGCGCTCGTCGACGTACTTGACGCCCTTGCCCTTGTAGGGCTCCGGCGGACGCAGTCGGCGAATGTTCGACGCGACCTGACCGACGAGCTGCTTGTCGATGCCCTCGACGTGCAGCAGGGTCGGCTTCTCGACCTTGAACGAGATGCCTTCCGGAGCGTCGACCTGGATGGTGTGGGAGAAGCCGAGGCTCATCTCCACGCCCTTGCCCTTGGCGACGGCCCGGTAACCGGTGCCGTTGATCTCGAGGGACTTCTTGTAGCCCTCCGAGACGCCGACGACCATGTTGTTGACGAGGCTGCGGGCCAGGCCGTGCAGGGCCCGGGACTTGCGCTCGTCGTTGGGGCGGGTGACCACGAAGGTCCCGTCCTCGTTCTTCTCGATGCCGATCGGCTCGGGCAGCTCAGTGCTGAGCTGGCCCTTGGGGCCCTTCACGGTCACCGTCGCGCCATCGATCTTGAGCTCGACGCCGGAGGGCACCAGAATCGGCTGCTTCCCAATGCGGGACATGCTTATACCCTCCTGCTACCAGACGTAGGCGATGACTTCGCCGCCAACGCCGCGCTTGCGAGCCTGGCGGTCCGTCAGCAGGCCCTGGGAGGTGGACACGATGGCCACACCCAGACCGCCGAGGACGCGCGGAAGCTCAGTGGACTTGGCGTAGACCCGCAGGCCCGGCTTGGAGACGCGGCGCAGGCCCGCAAGGGACCGCTCGCGGCGCTCGCCGAACTTCAGGTCGATCACCAAGGTCTTGCCGACTTTGCCCTCTTCAGGGTCCACGACGCGCCACTCGGCGATGTAGCCCTCCTGCTTGAGGACCTCCGCGATGGAGGCCTTCATCTTGGAGTGCGGCATCTTGAGCTCGTCGTGGTACGCCTGGTTGGCGTTCCGCAGACGGGTCAGCATGTCTGCGATCGGGTCGGTCATTGTCATTAGCGTTGTTTACCTTTCTCACCCCGGTTCCCCGCCTTATGAAGACCGGCGGGGCCTGTGGCGATCGGAGCTATGGGCCCTGGAGTTACCAGGAAGCCTTGTGGACGCCCGGGAGTTCACCCGCGTGGGCCATGTCGCGCACGCAGACGCGGCACAGGCCGAACTTGCGGTAGACGGCCTTCGGCCGGCCGCACTTCTGGCAGCGGGTGTAGGCGCGCACGGCGAACTTCGGCTTCCGCTTGGCCTTCGCGATGAGGGCTTTCTTAGCCATTGTCGTTCTCCTTGAACGGGAAGCCGAGCAGCTTCAGGAACGCCCGGCCTTCGTCGTCGGTCTTCGCGGTGGTCACCAAGGTGATGTCCATACCGCGAACCCGGTCGATCTTGTCCTGGTCGATCTCGGGGAACACGCTCTGCTCGGTGAGACCGAAGGTGTAGTTCCCGTTGCCGTCGAACTGCTGGTCCGAGAGACCGCGGAAGTCGCGGATGCGCGGCAGCGCGATCGCCAGGAGGCGGTCGAGGAACTCCCACATGCGGTCGCCGCGAAGGGTGACCTTCGCGCCGATCGCCTGGCCCTCGCGCAGCTTGAACTGCGCGATCGACTTCTTGGCCCGACGGACGAGAGGCTTCTGACCGGTGATGGTGGTCAGGTCCTCCAGCGCCCCGTTGATGAGCTTCGAGTCGCGAGCGGCCTCGCCGACACCCATGTTGACCACGATCTTCGTCAGACCGGGGATCTGGTGGATGTTGGTGTACTTGAACTGGTCCTGCAGCGCGGGCCTGATCTCGGAGCGGTAAGTCTCCTTCAGGCGCGGCTGGACCTTCTCTGCAACGTCAGTCATTACAGGTCCTTACCCGTCCGCTTCGAAACGCGGACCTTGCGGCCGTCGTCGCCGAACCGGTAGCCCACGCGGGTGGGCTGGTTGTCGGCGTCCAGGACCTGCACGTTCGAGATGTGGATCGCGGATTCCTGCACCACGATGCCACCGGTCTTCGAACCGCGCGCGGTCTGCCCGGCCTTGGTGTGCTTGGTGATGCGGTTGACGCCCTCGACGAGCACGCGCTCGCGGTCGGGGTACGACTCCAGCACCAGGCCCTCGGCTCCCTTGTCCTTGCCCGCGATGACGCGGACTCGGTCGCCCTTCTTGATCTTCATCTCTTACAGCACCTCCGGTGCGAGGGAGATGATCTTCATGAACTGCTTGTCGCGCAGTTCGCGGGCGACCGGCCCGAAGATACGGGTCCCTCGCGGTTCGCCGTCCTTGACGAGGACGGCGGCGTTCTCGTCGAACTTGATGTACGTGCCGTCGGGACGGCGCGTCTCCTTGACCGTGCGAACGATGACGGCTTTGACGACGTCACCCTTCTTCACCCCGGCTCCGGGGTTCGCGTCCTTGACGGTGGCCACGATCGTGTCGCCGATACCGGCGTAGCGTCGGCCGGAGCCGCCGAGGACACGGATGCACAGGATCTCCCGCGCACCGGTGTTGTCGGCGACCTTGAGCCGCGACTCTTGCTGAATCACGTCCCGATCCCCCTACTTCGCCTTCTCGAGGATCTCGACGATGCGCCAACGCTTGGTCTTCGACAGCGGCCGGGTCTCCATGATGGACACGCGGTCGCCGATGCCGGCCTCGTTGTTCTCGTCGTGAGCCTTGTACTTCTTGTTGGACCTGATGACCTTGCCGTACAGCGGGTGCTTCTTGCGGTCTTCGACCTCGACGACAGCGGTCTTGTCCATCTTGTCGCCGGTCACGAAGCCCTCAAGGACCTTGCGCCGACCGCGAGTCTGAGTTTCCTCGCTCACTTCTCAACCTCCTCCGGCGCGGCGCTGAGGCCCAACCGGCGCTCGTTCATCACGGTGTAGATCCGCGCGATCTCCTTGCGGACCAGACCGAGCTCGTGGTTGTTCTCCAGCTGGCCCGTAGCGTTACGGACCCGCAGGTTGAACAGCTCTTCCTTCTTCTCCACGAGCTTCGCCTGGAGTTCCTTGTCGTTGAGCTCGCGCAGCTCACCGGTGTCGATACCAGTAGCCATTGCTACTCACCTGCCCCTTCACGAGAGACGATGCGGCACTTCATCGGGAGCTTGTGGATCGCCCGCTGGAGCGCCTCGTGGGCGATCTCCTCGGTCGGATACGAGAGCTCGAACATGACGCGGCCCGGCTTGACGTTCGCCACCCAGAACTCGGGTGAACCCTTACCGGAACCCTGACGGGTCTCGGCGGGCTTCTTCGTGATCGCGCGGTCCGGGAAGATCGTGATCCAGACCTTGCCGCCACGCTTGATGTGGCGGGTCATGGCGATACGAGCGGACTCGATCTGGCGGTTGGTCACATAGCTGTGCTCCAGCGCCTGGATGCCGTACTCGCCGAAGGAGACCTTCGTGCCGCGAGTGGCCTTGCCCTTGCGCTTCGGAGCGTGAGGCTTCCGGTAACCGCGCGGCGGTTTCCGTGGCATGAGCATGTCGCTTAGCCCTCCTGCTTCTCAGTCTCAGCGGCGGGCGCGGCGACAGCGGCCTCGGCAGGCTGAGCGGCGCCACGGCCACCACGGCCGCGTCCACCGCGCGCAGCGCCACCGGCACCGCCGCGGCCACCGCGTCCACCGCGGTCGGGACCGGAGTCACGACGACGCTGCACCTGCTCGGCCTGCTCCTTGAGCGTGGCCTCACCCTTGTAGATCCACACCTTCACGCCGATGCGGCCGAAGGTCGTGGCGGCCTCGAACAGGCCGTAGTCGATGTTCGCGCGCAGCGTGTGCAGAGGGACCTGGCCCTCGCGGTACTGCTCGGAACGGCTCATCTCGGCACCGCCGAGGCGGCCGGAGCACTGGACCTTGATGCCCTTCACGGTCGGGTTGCGCATGGCCGACTGAATGGCCTTGCGCATCGCGCGACGGAAGTTGACACGGCTGGACAGCTGCTCCGCGACGCCCTGGGCGACGAGCTGCGCATCGATGTCGGGGTTCTTGACCTCGATGATGTTCAGCTGGACCTGCTTGCCCGTCAGCTTCTCCAGGTTGCCGCGCAGACGATCGGCCTCGGCGCCCTTGCGGCCGATGACGATGCCCGGGCGGGCGGTGTGGATGTCGACGCGGACCCGCTCGCGGGTGCGTTCGATCTCCACCTTGGAGATGCCGGCGCGCTCGAGACCCTTGGTCATGAGCTGGCGGATCTTCACGTCCTCGCCGATGTAGTCGGCGTACTCCTTGTCGGCGTACCAACGCGACGTCCAGTCAGCGCTGATGCCGAGGCGGTAACCCTTCGGGTGGATTTTCTGACCCATTAGGCGGTCTCCTCCTTCTCAGCGTTCTCGGACTTCACGTCAGCCTCGACCGGCTTCGGGGCGGCGGCCTTGGGCCGGCGAACCGAGGGAGCGGCGGACTGCTTGGCCTGGACCGACTCGACCACCACGGTGATGTGGCTGGTGCGCTTGTTGATCCGGTAGGCGCGGCCATGGGCGCGCGGGCGGTACCGACGCATGGTCGGGCCCTCGTCGACCTTGATCTCGGACACCAGAAGCGATTCCGGGTCGAGACCGAGGTTGTTCTCGGCGTTCGCCTGAGCCGACGCGATGACCTTGTACACGATCTCGGCCGCGCTGAAAGGCGCGAACTCGAGAGTCGTCAAGGCCTCGTCCACGGGCAGACCACGCACGAGGTCGACGACGCGGCGCGCCTTGCGAGGTGCTACGCGGACGTACCGCGCCACCGCGCGCGCCTTCGGAGCCTCCTGCTCCACTGTTGCCATCGTTTTAAATCCTTCGTTCGTTTCTCATAGCCCGTGGCCTAGCGGCGACGGCTCTTCCGGTCGTCCTTCTCGTGCCCGCGGAACGTGCGGGTGGGAGCGAACTCGCCGAGCTTGTGCCCGACCATGTTCTCCGTGACATAGACCGGAACGTGCTTGCGACCGTCGTGCACGCCGAAGGTCAGCCCGATGAAGTCCGGGGTGATCGTCGAACGGCGCGACCACGTCTTGATGACGTTCTTGCTCTTGGTCTCGATCGCAACGTCCACCTTCTTCTGCAGGTGGTCGTCGATGAACGGGCCCTTCTTGAGGCTGCGAGCCATGGACTACTTCCCTCGCTTCCGGTTGACGTTGCGACGACGGACGATGAGCCGGTCGTTCGGGTGGTTGCGCTTGCGGGTGCGGCCCTCGGGCTTGCCCTGCGGGTTCACCGGGTGGCGACCACCGGACGTACGGCCCTCGCCACCACCGTGCGGGTGGTCGACCGGGTTCATGACGACACCGCGGACGGTCGGGCGCCAGCCCTTCCAGCGCATGCGGCCGGCCTTGCCCCAGTTGATGTTGCCCTGCTCGGCGTTGCCGACTTCACCGACGGTGCCGCGGCAGGTGACCTGGACCAGGCGGATCTCACCGGAAGGCATGCGCAGGTGCGCGTACTTGCCTTCACGGGCGAGCAGCTGGATCGAGGCGCCGGCGGAACGGCCCAGAGCGGCGCCGCCGCCGGGCTTGAGCTCCACCGCGTGGATCGTGGTACCGACCGGAATGTGACGCAGCTCCAGCGAGTTGCCGGGCTTGATGTCGGCCTCCGGGCCGTTCTCGATCACGTCACCCTGCTTGATGCCCTTGGGGGCCAGGATGTAGCGCTTCTCGCCGTCCGCGTAGTGCAGCAGCGCGATGTTGGCGGTGCGGTTGGGGTCGTACTCGATGTGAGCGACCTTCGCCGGCACGCCGTCCTTGTCGTGGCGACGGAAGTCGATCACGCGGTAACGGCGCTTGTGGCCGCCGCCGCGGTGACGCGTCGAGATCTTGCCCGAGTTGTTGCGCCCGCCGGTCTTGGTGATCGGACGGAGCAGCGACTTCTCGGGGGTCGAACGGGTGATCTCGGCGAAGTCGGAGACGCTCGAACCACGACGCCCGGGCGTCGTCGGCTTGTACTTGCGAATAGCCATGCTTCTTGCTCCTACGAGATCTGTCCGCCGAAGATCTCACCCAGGCGACCGGGGTCGCCTTCCACGGTGACGATCGCGTGCTTGACACTCTTGCGCTGTCCCCAGCCGGTGCGGGTGCGCTTGCGCTTGCCCGCCCGGTTCAGGGTGTTGACGCTCTTGACGTCCACATTGAAGATCTGCTTGATGGCGATCTTGATGTGGCTCTTGTTGGCGCGCGGGTCGACCTCGAAGGTGTACTTGCCCTCGCCGAGGAGGGTGTAGGTCTTCTCCGAGATGACCGGCTTGATGATGATGTCGCGCGGGTCGGCGACGGTCACTTCGCTCACGCCGCGACCTCCTGCTCAGTCCGGTCAGCGATGAACGCCTCGATGGCGGCCTCGCTGAACACGATGTCCTCGTTGTTGAGCACGTCGTAGGTGTTGACCTGGCCCCAGTCGAGCAGGTGCACCTCGGGCAGGTTCCGCAGGCTCAGGGCCGCGGTCTGCTCGTCGCGCGTCAGGACCACCAGGACCTTGGAGGACTCGGTGATCGCGGCCAGAGCGGCCTGCGCGGACTTCGTCTTGGGCGCTTCACCCTCGACGAAGGCGTCGATGACGTGCACGTTCTCGCCGCGCACCCGGTCGGTGAGGGCGCCCGCGAGAGCGGCCGCCTTCATCTTCTTGGGGGTCCGCTCGGCGTACGAACGCGGCTGCGGGCCGTGGACGACGCCGCCGCCGTTGAACTGCGGGGCGCGGATCGAGCCCTGGCGGGCGCGACCGGTGCCCTTCTGGCGGTACGGCTTCCTGCCACCACCGCGGACTTCGCCGCGGGTCTTGGTCTTGGCCGAGCCGGTGCGGGCGGCGGCCAGCTGAGCCGTGACGACCTGGTGCATGAGCGGGATGTTCGGCTCGACGTCGAAGATCGACGCCGGAAGCTCGATGGTCTTGCCCGTCGCCTCACCAGAGGCGTTCTTCACGTTGATTTCGAGGCTCATGGTTATGCCACCTGCTTGACTGCCGTGCGGACGAGCACCAGGCCGTTCTTCGGCCCGGGGACGGCGCCCACGATGAGCAGCAGACCGCGCTCGGCGTCGACCGCCTGGATGCGCAGGTTCTGCGTCGTGTGTCGGGAGTGACCCATCCGGCCCGCCATGCGCATGCCCTTGAAGACACGGCCCGGGGTGGCGCAGCCACCGATCGAGCCGGGCGCGCGGTGGACCTTGTGCGCGCCGTGGCTGGCGGGGAGGCCCCCGAAGCCGTGGCGCTTCATCACACCGGCGAAGCCCTTGCCCTTGGTCGTGCCGGTGACGTCCACGAGCTGACCGGTTTCGAAGATGGTGGCTTCGACGGTCTGTCCGAGGTCGTAGTCGGCGGCGTCCGCAGTGCGCAGTTCGACGAGGTGGCGCCGCGGAGCGACACCGGCCTTCTCGAAGTGGCCCTGGAGCGGCTTGGTCACGTTCTTGAGTTTGATGTCGCCGAAGCCCAGCTGGACGGCTGCGTAGCCGTCGACATCGGGCTTGCGAACCTGGGTGACCACGTTCGGGCCGGCCTGCACCACAGTGACCGGAACGGCGCGGCCGTTCTCGTCCCAAACCTGGGTCATGCCGAGCTTGGTGCCCAGGATTCCCTTGATCTGCCTGTCCATTGGTCCCCTACAGCTTGATCTCGATGTCGACACCGGCCGGGAGGTCAAGGCGCATCAACGAGTCGACCGTCTTCGGGGTCGGGTCGAGAATGTCGATGAGGCGCTTGTGCGTGCGCATCTCGAAGTGCTCGCGCGAGTCCTTGTACTTGTGCGGCGACCGGATCACGCAGAAGCGGTTGATCTCAGTCGGCAGCGGCACCGGCCCGGAGATGGCAGCACCGGTACGGGTGACCGTCTCCACGATCTTGCGGGCCGAGGAGTCCACGACCTCGTGGTCGTAGGCTTTCAGCCTGATGCGGATCTTCTGTCCCGCCATGATTCCTAACCTAACGTAAATTGGCTGTTCAGACCGCTCCACGCGGTCGGGCGTGTCGCGAGTTTGAGGCTCACCCGGGGCACAGTTGTGCCCCTTGCTGGTCTCTTTGGCTCGCCCGCCTGCCCGTCATGAAACGGTCCCTCTCAGCACGGTTAAGTGCCTACTCGGGCCCGCGGGCCGGGCGTGAGCACCGGTGTCCTTCGCAGTGCACAGCACTGGGAACGCCGGAGCGTACGCAACCTGAATATTATGCCTGCTCCCCCATTCGCCCAGCAAGCTGGGGTCGGGCAACAGTGGGACAGGTTACGCGTATGCGGGTCGTGCGCGCCTCAAGCGCCGGACCGGAGGACACCCCCGGTCACCATGCGTTCGCAATGAGGCGCAATTGAACCGGGGCGGCCCTGGGCTTGCGGCTCGGCTCGTGAGCGTCGCCTAGGGCGTCGGGCCACCCCGGTGTGCGGTCTTACTTGAGGACCTTGGTGACGCGGCCGGAACCGACCGTGCGGCCACCCTCACGGATCGCGAAGAGCAGGCCTTCGTCCATGGCGATGGGCTGGATGAGCTCCACCTTCATGTCGGTGTTGTCACCCGGCATGACCATCTCGGTGCCCTCGGGGAGGGTCACGACGCCGGTCACGTCGGTGGTCCGGAAGTAGAACTGCGGACGGTAGTTGTTGAAGAACGGCGTGTGACGGCCGCCTTCGTCCTTGGAAAGGATGTAGACCGCAGCCTCGAAGTCCGTGTGCGGGGTGGTCGTCTTCGGCTTGACGACGACCATGCCGCGCTCGACCTCTTCGCGCTTGGTGCCGCGGAGCAGGAGCCCCACGTTCTCACCGGCGCGCGCGTCGTCGAGGGTCTTGCGGAACATCTCGATGGCGGTGACCTTGGTCTGGATCGCGCCCTCGCGGATGCCGACGATCTCGACTTCCTCGTTGGGGAGGAGCACACCGCGCTCCACACGACCGGTGACCACGGTGCCGCGGCCCGTGATGGTGAAGACGTCCTCGATCGGCATGAGGAACGGCAGGTCGGTCGCGCGCTCCGGCTCCGGGACCGAGTCGTCGACGGCCTGCATCAGCTCGGCGACGGCGTCGACCCACTTCTGCTCGCCCTCGAGGGCGCCCAGAGCGGAGACCTGGACCACCGGAGCGTCGTCGCCCGGGAAGCCCTGGTCGGACAGCAGCTCGCGGACCTCCATCTCGACGAGCTCGAGGATCTCCTCGTCGTCGACCATGTCGGACTTGTTGAGCGCCACGACGACGTAAGGAACGCCGACCTGGCGGGCGAGCAGGACGTGCTCGCGGGTCTGCGGCATGGGGCCGTCAGCGGCGGACACGACCAGGATCGCACCGTCCATCTGGGCGGCACCGGTGATCATGTTCTTGATGTAGTCGGCGTGGCCGGGGCAGTCGACGTGCGCGTAGTGCCGGGCCTCGGTCTGGTACTCGACGTGCGAGATCGAGATCGTGATACCGCGCTGGCGCTCCTCGGGAGCGTTGTCGATCTCGTCGAACGGCGTGTACGGGTTCAGGTCCGGGAACTTGTCGTGCAGGACCTTGGTGATCGCCGCGGTGAGCGTGGTCTTGCCGTGGTCGACGTGACCCAGCGTGCCGATGTTGACGTGCGGCTTGGTCCGCTCGAACTTTGCCTTTGCCACTTCGTCCTCCTGTGGACTGGTTAAATCTGGTTTGACTTATCTGACCTATTGCGTCGCTTTGGAACTCAGCGCCTCTGCTGGCAACAGGTGGTCAGCGCCGGGCGCCCAGGCTTGGGCGCCCGAAACGCTTACTCGCCTGTCGCCTTGGCGATGATCTCCTTGGCGACGTTCGCCGGGACTTCGGCGTAGGTGTCGAACTGCATCGAGTAGTTCGCACGCCCGGCCGTCTTCGACCGCAGGTCGCCGACGTAACCGAACATCTCCGACAGCGGAACGACGGCCTTGACCGTACGGTCGTTGCCGCGCTCGCCCATCTCCTGGACCATGCCGCGACGGGAGTTGATGTCGCCGATGACGTCGCCCATGTTGTCCTCGGGGCAGATGACCTCCACGGACATCATCGGCTCGAGGATCACCGGACGCGCCCGCTTGGCCGCTTCCTTGAGCGCCATGCGGCCGGCGATCTTGAAGGCCATCTCCGAGGAGTCGACCTCGTGGTACTGACCGTCGATCAGTTCCATCTTGACGCCCACCAGCGGGTAGCCCGCCAGGACGCCGTCCTCGAGCGCGGACTCCGCGCCGGCCTTGACCGACGGGATGTACTCGCGCGGGATGCGGCCACCGGTGATCTTGTCCTCGAAGGAGAAGATCTCGTCCTCGTTGGACTTCATCTCCAGCGGCTCGAGGTTGACGAGCACGCGCGCGAACTGACCGGAACCACCGGTCTGCTTCTTGTGCAGGTACTCGACCTTCTCGATCCGCTGGGTGACCGTCTCGCGGTAGGCCACCTGCGGCTTGCCGATGTTGGCCTCGACGTTGAACTCCCGCTTCATGCGGTCGACCAGGATGTCGAGGTGGAGCTCGCCCATGCCCGAGATGATCGTCTGGCCGGAGTCCTCGTCGGTCTTGACCCGGAAGGTCGGGTCCTCTTCGGCGAGGCGCTGGATCGCGGTGGCCAGCTTGTCCTGGTCGGCCTTCGACTTCGGCTCGATGGCCACGTCGATGACCGGCTCGGGGAAGATCATCGATTCCAGGATGACCTGGTCGCTGGAGTCGCTGAGCGTGTCACCGGTGGTGGTGGCCTTGAGGCCCTGCACCGCGATGATGTCGCCCGCCTGCGCCTCCGAGCGCTCCTCGCGCTTGTTGGCGTGCATCTGGTAGATCTTGCCGACGCGCTCCTTGCGGCCCTTGGTCGAGTTCACGACCTGGGTGCCGGTGGAGACCGTGCCCGAGTAGATCCGGACGTAGGTCAGGCGGCCGAGGTGCTTGTCCGTCTGGATCTTGAAGGCCAGACCGGAGAAGGGCTCCTCGACGTCCGCGTGACGCTGCGCCGGGGTCTCGTTGTCGGTGAGCGTGCCCTCGATCGCCGGGATGTCGAGCGGGCTCGGCAGGTAGTCCACGACCGCGTCGAGCAGGGGCTGCACGCCCTTGTTCTTGAACGCGGTGCCGCAGAGCACCGGGTTGATCTGGTTGGCGATCGTGGCCTTGCGGATCGCGGCCTTGATCTCGGCGGTCGTGATCTCCTCGCCGGAGAGGAACTTCTCGGCGAACTCGTCCTCGACGTCCGAGAGGGTCTCCAGGAGCTTCTCGCGGTACTCCTCGGCCTGGTCGACCAGGTCCGCGGGGATCTCCTCGACCGTGTACTCCTCGCCCAGACCGGTCTCGCCGCGCCACACCTTGGCGTGCATCTCGACCAGGTCGACGACGCCGATGAAGTCGGCCTCGTTCCCGATCGGCAGCTGGATCACCGCGGTGTTGGAGTTGAGCCGGTCCTGCATCATCTCGACGCAGCGGAAGAAGTTCGCACCGGTGCGGTCGAGCTTGTTGACGAAGCACATGCGCGGAACGTCGTACTTGTTCGCCTGGCGCCAGACGTTCTCGGTCTGCGGCTCCACGCCCGCGACACCGTCGTAGACGGCGATGGCGGAGTCGAGCACGCGGAGCGAGCGCTCCACCTCGACGGTGAAGTCGACGTGGCCGGGCGTGTCGATGATCTGGATGATGTGGTCGTCCCACTCGCACTTGGTAGCGGCGGAGGTGATGGTGATACCACGCTCCTGCTCCTGCTCCATCCAGTCCATCGTCGCGGCGCCGTCGTGGACCTCACCGATCTTGTGCGACACGCCCGTGTAGTACAGGATGCGCTCGGTGGTGGTCGTCTTGCCCGCGTCGATGTGGGCCATGATGCCGATGTTGCGGAGCTTGGCGAGCGCCGCGTTAGCTTTGTTAGCCACGATCTCTCAGTCTCTCTGCGACTACCAGCGGTAGTGCGCGAATGCCTTGTTGGAATCGGCCATCTTGTGCGTGTCTTCACGCTTCTTGACCGCGGCACCGAGGCCGTTCGAAGCGTCCAGGATCTCGTTCGTGAGGCGCTCGACCATGCTCTTCTCGCGGCGGTCGCGGGAGTACCCCACGAGCCAGCGGAGACCGAGGGTGGTGGCGCGCTGCGGACGAACGTCGACCGGGACCTGGTACGTCGCACCGCCGACGCGGCGGGAGCGGACCTCGAGGGTGGGCTTGACGTTGTCGAGCGCACGCTTGAGGATCACCACGGGGTCCGAGTCGGCCTTCTTGCGGCAGTTCTCGAGGGCTTCGTAGACGATGCGCTCGGCGAGGCGGCGCTTGCCGTCCTTGAGGACCTTGTTGATCAGCTGGGTGACGAGCACCGAGTTGTAGACCGGGTCGGCGGTAAGCGGCCGGCGCGGCGCGGGACCTTTACGCGGCATGGCTTACTTCTCCTTCTTCGCGCCGTAGCGGCTGCGGGCCTGCTTGCGGTCGCGCACGCCCTGGGTGTCGAGCGCGCCGCGGATGATCTTGTAACGGACACCGGGGAGGTCGCGGACACGACCGCCGCGGACGAGCACGATGGAGTGCTCCTGCAGGTTGTGACCCACACCCGGGATGTAGGCGGTGACCTCGGTGCCGTTCATGAGGCGCACACGGGCGACCTTGCGCATGGCCGAGTTCGGCTTCTTCGGCGTCGTGGTGTACACACGCGTGCACACACCGCGAGCCTGCGGGCTGCCCTTCAGCGCGGGCGTCTTGGTTTTGCTGGTCTTGGCCTTGCGGCCGTTGCGGACCAGCTGCTGGATGGTTGGCACTAGGGCGAACCCCTCTCAACAGTCGACGGTTGCGTATTCCTGACTCTGCGGCGTCACCTGTTCACCCGCGCGCGTCCCCGAGGCCGTATAACGGCCCAGCTCAGCGGCGTGGGTTCCCGTCCCCCGCGTTCGGGCGTGTCGCGTCTCTCCGGACCCATATCCGCCCACCCGGCAGACCAGGGCCGAAACCCGGATCCAACCGTCGTGCAGATTCAGACGCGTTCGCGAACTGACCCGAAAGGGCCGGCCATCATGGCCGTGTTCACGAAGCCCCCAGTGCGAGGGATGCGTGCCGGTGACGCCAGCCGGCGGGATCAGATCCCGTCGTCTTGCAGGCACGCAACCTGGCCTGGCTCTCACGGGGACCGAGCTGCCGGAGTTGACAGGGCCACCATGCCGCTCAAAGCGGTGTCCAGGCGCAAGGGAGAAGCCTACCTAGCCTAACGAACAAGGTCAAAGCCGTTTTCGCCCCGCAAGGCATCCGTGTTCAGTGTCACGGAGCTTGAGGGCGGCCAGATGCTCGGCTCGGAAGCTTCACCGCTGTGCTCGAGTGCGGCTCGCAAGCTTCGCCGCGTTCGGACCCTGACCAGTTCGTTCGGTGCGGTAGACACACCGTGGCCTATATTAGCTCGCGATGCGGGACGGGCCCGCGCGGGATGCCCTCCTAGAGGCGCTGTTCACCAGCAGTTCCCCGAGGTGTCAGACCGAAACCGCGACGCCCCCGCCGTAACTCGGATCGCCGGCGGCGCGCGCGAGCGAGACGACCCAGACGAGCAGGCCCGCCACGACGACCGCCGAGGCGATGCCGATGGCGATCCAGGAGAGCCGCCGCACCAGCGGCAGCCGTGACGCGCCGATCAGGAACCCTTCGGACGCACGGATATCGGCCTCGGCCTGCCGCGCCAGCATCAGGGCGATGAGCGCGGGGATCGCACCGCCCACAAAGGGCGACAAGGCGACCCCGACGGCCGCGAGCAGCCGCGCCGCCACCACCTTCGTCGACTCCACCGGCTCCGGATCGTCCGGATGCCGAACCCCGAATACCCGCTGCACCTCAACCACCCGCCCATCCTATTGGTCGGGTCGCTCCGCCGCTTCCTCGGTCGTTTCGTCGAACCCCTCAAGGTACGCGAGGAATTCCTCGCCGCTGTAGAAAGTCTTGCCACGACCCGCTGCGATATCGGCGTCGGCTTCGCGCTCGCCCGCGATCCACTCCGGAGTCCAAAACCACTCCTGATCGGGAGGAACGTCCGCCGGACGCTCCCACGGATCGCGCGCTTCCTCCGGTTCGGGCATCGGTCGCCTCACTCGATCACTCGGACTTCGCAGCGCCGGGTCGGGCAGTCCGCGAGCTTCTTGTCGGTCGTCATGACAGGGCACCCAAGTCGTTCGGCCAGAGCGATGAATGCAGCGTCGTACGGGGTCATGTTGTCTCGCAGCTCCCATGCCCGCTCTGCCACGTCATTCCATGGCGCATGCACGATCGGCATCTCGCGCAGCGTCGCCAGTGCGTACTCGGCTCGCTCGAGCGTGACTTTCCGGCCCAGTACGCTCCCGCGAACCGCCGAGGTCACTTCGACCGAGACGTGTTCAGGGGCATGCCAGTCGGGGTCTTCCGTGAGCACCATTCTCGCGCGGTGTCCCGTGCCTCCGTCGCTGATCAGCGCTTCAACCAGAAACGACGAGTCGACGACGATCACTCCGCCCCCTGGATCCGGCGGTCGCGCTCGGCTCGCTGGGACGCGATCTCCTCGACGACGTCCCCCGCCGGGCCGGTGTATCCGCCGCCCATCGTGTCGAGCTTCTTGAGCATTGCTATCGCGCGTCGCCGACGGGCGATGGCCTCGAGGGTCGACTGGAGGTAGGACTGCATGGACTGGCCGCGCTCGGCGGCCTCCGCCGCAACGGCGTCCCGGACTTCTTCCGAGACATCGCGTACTTGAATGTTCACCATGCATGTATTTTACATGTTCTCGCTGTTCCAGGCACCTCGGAAACGCCGGTGGGCCGGTGGCGCTTTCGCGCCACCGGCCCACCGGTTTCTTGCATGCCGTCGGGAATCGGCAGGTTGTTGCTGCTAGAAGGAACCCAGGTCGTAGGAGTCCTCGAGGCTGACCGCCGGGCCGCCGCCGTAGGCGAAGGCGTTGGCGGTGGTGTCCTCGTAGCCGCCGAGGGAGTAGACCGCGGCCTTGGCTTCCTCGGTGGGCTCCACGGACACGTTGCGGTACTTGGCGATGCCGGTACCGGCCGGGATCAGCTTGCCCAGGATCACGTTCTCCTTCAAGCCGACCAGCGAGTCGGACTTGCCGGAGATCGCGGCCTCGGTGAGCACGCGGGTGGTCTCCTGGAACGAGGCCGCGGACAGCCACGACTCCGTCGCCAGCGAGGCCTTGGTGATGCCCATGAGCTGCGGACGGCCGGAGGCCGGCTCGCCGCCGTCGGCCAGCACCTTGCGGTTCTGCTCCTCGAACTCCAGGCGGTCGACCAGGGAGCCCGGGAGGAACTCCAGGGTGCCCGAGTCGATGATCGTGACGCGCTTGAGCATCTGGCGCACGATGATCTCGATGTGCTTGTCGTGGATCATCACGCCCTGCGAGCGGTACACGTCCTGGACCTGCTCCACCAGGTGGCGCTGGACCTTCCGCGGACCGAGCACGCGCAGCAGCTCGTGCGGGTCGATGGTGCCCTCGACGAGCTTCTCGCCGACCTCGACGTGCTCGCCGTCGCCGAAGCGCAGACGCAGACGACGCGGCACCTTCTCGACCACGATCTCCTCGGAACCGTCGTCCGGGGTGATGATGATCTTCCGGCTCTTCTCCGCGTCCTCGATGCGCACGGTGCCGCTCGCTTCCGCGATCGGCGCCTTGCCCTTCGGCACACGCGCCTCGAAGACCTCCTGCACACGGGGCAGACCCTGCGTGATGTCGTTCGCGGTCGCCGCACCACCGGTGTGGAAGGTGCGCATGGTCAGCTGCGTGCCCGGCTCACCGATCGACTGGGCCGCGATGATGCCCACGGCCTCGCCGAGGTCCACCTTCTCACCCGTCGGCATCGACCGGCCGTAGCAGGCCGCGCAGACGCCCTGGCGGGACTCGCACGTGAGCACCGAACGGATCTTCACGTCCTGGACGCCCGCGGCGACCAGCGTGGCGATGTGGTCCGAGTTCAGCGGCGTGTTCCGCTCGAGGACGACCTTGCCGTCGACCTCGACGTCGTCCGCGAGGTTGCGGGCGTCGATCGAGGAGTCGACCAGGTCGGACTCGATGCGGCGGCCGTCGACCTCGACCGAGACCTGGAACTCCAGGCCGCGGTCGGTGCCGCAGTCGTCCTCGCGGATGATGACGTCCTGCGAGACGTCCACCAGACGACGGGTCAGGTAACCCGAGTCGGCGGTGCGCAGCGCGGTGTCGGCGAGGCCCTTGCGGGAACCGTGGGTGGAGATGAAGTACTCCAGCACCGTCAGGCCCTCGCGCAGCGAGGACTTGATCGGACGCGGGATGATCTCGCCCTTCGGGTTCGCCACCAGGCCGCGCATGCCGGCGATCTGGCGCAGCTGCAGCATGTTGCCTCGCGCGCCCGAGTTGATCATCTGCCACAGCGGGTTCTCCGGCTGCAGCGTCTGGTTCAGGTCGTCCAGCACCTCGGCCGTGGCCTTGGTCCAGATCTCCGTCAGCTCGCCGCGACGCTCCTCGGCGGTCATGAGACCGCGCACGTACTGCTTGTCGATCTTGGCGGAGTCCGCTTCGTACTTCTCCAAGATCTCGGCCTTGTGCTCCGGCTCCACGACATCCTCGATGCCGATGGTCACGCCGGACCAGCCCGCCCACTTGAAGCCCGCGGACTTCAACGCGTCCAGGCAGGCGCCCAGCTGCACCTTGGAGTAGTGCTCGGACAGGTCGTGGATGATCTCCGAGAGCTGGCCCTTGCGGACCTCGTAGTTCACGAACTCGAAGTCCGGCGGCAGGCACTCGTTGAAGAACACCCGGCCCAGCGTGGTCTCGACCAGCAGCGGCTCGCCCGGGGTCCAGCCCTCAGGGGCCGTCCACGGCTCGCCGGGACCGTTGTTGATGGTCTCGATGCCTTCCAGACGGATCCGGATGGGCGCCTGGAGGTCCAGCTCGCCGCGGTCCTTCGCCATCTGCGCTTCGCCCTCGTTCGCGAACGCGCGGCCCTCACCGGGACGGCCTTCGGAAAGGTGCGTCAGGTAGTACAGGCCGATGATCTGGTCCTGCGTGGGCAGGGCCACCGGCTTGCCGTCGGAGGGCTTGAGGATGTTGTTCGACGCCAGCATCAGGATGCGGGCCTCGGCCTGGGCCTCAGCGCTCAGCGGCACGTGCACGGCCATCTGGTCGCCGTCGAAGTCGGCGTTGAAGGCGGTGCACACCAGCGGGTGGAGCTGGATGGCCTTGCCCTCGACCAGCTGCGGCTCGAACGCCTGGATGCCGAGGCGGTGCAGCGTGGGCGCACGGTTGAGCAGGACCGGGTGCTCGGAGATGACCTCTTCGAGCACGTCCCACACGACCGGACGCGCGCGCTCGACCATGCGCTTGGCCGACTTGATGTTCTGCGCGTGGTTCAGGTCCACCAGGCGCTTCATCACGAACGGCTTGAACAGCTCCAGCGCCATCTGCTTGGGCAGACCGCACTGGTGCAGCTTCAGGCGCGGGCCGACCACGATGACCGAACGGCCCGAGTAGTCGACGCGCTTGCCGAGCAGGTTCTGGCGGAACCGGCCCTGCTTGCCCTTGAGCATGTCGGACAGCGACTTGAGCGGACGGTTGCCGGGGCCCGTCACCGGGCGGCCGCGGCGGCCGTTGTCGAACAGCGCGTCCACCGACTCCTGCAGCATCCGCTTCTCGTTCGCCACGATGATCTCGGGCGCACCGAGGTCCATCAGGCGCTTCAGGCGGTTGTTGCGGTTGATGACGCGGCGGTACAGGTCGTTCAGGTCCGAGGTCGCGAACCGGCCGCCGTCGAGCTGCACCATCGGGCGCAGCTCCGGCGGGATCACCGGCACGCAGTCGAGGACCATGCCCAGCGGCGAGTTGCCGGTGGCCTGGAACGCGGCCACGACCTTCAGGCGCTTGAGCGCACGGAGCTTCTTCTGGCCCTTGCCGGTCGCGATCGTCTCGCGCAGGCTGATCGCCTCGGCGTCCAGGTCCAGGTTCTCCAGCAGGTTCTTGATGGACTCCGCGCCCATGCCGCCGGTGAAGTACTCCCCGAAGCGCTGCTGCAGCTCGCGGTAGAGCATCTCGTCGCCGATGAGCTGGCGCACCTCGAGCTTGCGGAACGTGTCCATGACCTCGTCGAGACGGTCGATCTCACGCTGCGCCTTGTCGCGGATCTGGCGCATCTCGCGCTCGCCGCCGTCCTTGACCTTGCGGCGGACGTCGGCGCGGGCGCCTTCGGCCTCCAGCTCGGCCAGGTCGCCCTCGAGCTTCGAGGCGCGCTCCTCGATCGCAGCGTCGCGCTGCTGCTCCAGGTGGCGCTTCTCGGCGACGATCTCGTTCTCCAGGGTCGGGACGTCCCGCTGGCGGGCCTCGTCGTCGACCGCGGTGATCACGTACGCCGCGAAGTAGATGACCTTCTCCAGGTCCTTCGGCGCCAGGTCCAGCAGGTAGCCCAAGCGCGAGGGAACGCCCTTGAAGTACCAGATGTGGGTCACGGGCGCGGCGAGCTCGATGTGGCCCATGCGCTCGCGGCGGACCTTCGAACGGGTCACCTCGACGCCGCAGCGCTCACAGATGATGCCCTTGAAGCGGATCCGCTTGTACTTGCCGCAGTAGCACTCCCAGTCCCGGGTCGGACCGAAGATCTTCTCGCAGAAAAGACCGTCCTTCTCCGGCTTCAGAGTGCGGTAGTTGATGGTCTCGGGCTTCTTGACCTCGCCGTGCGACCACTGCCGAATGTCCTCGGCGGTGGCGAGGCCGATCTTCAACTTGTCGAAGAAGTTGACGTCGAGCACTGAACTCTTCCCCTTGATGGTTCTTAAGGATTGGATGAGACGTTGGGGAGAGCGGGCGGCTCTCGCATAGCTATCCGCCCGCTCTCTCTCGACGTCAGGCGCTCTCGAAGTCCACGCTCGAGGGCTCTTCGTGGGACAGGTCGATCCCCAGCTCCTCAGCTGCGCGGAAGACCTCGTCGTCGCTCTCCGTCATCTGGATGGCCTGCCCGTCGGCGGACAGCACCTCCACGTTGAGGCAGAGCGACTGGAGCTCCTTGAGCAGCACCTTGAACGATTCCGGAATGCCCGGCTCGGGCACGTTCTCGCCCTTGACGATGGCCTCGTAGACCTTCACGCGGCCCACCACGTCGTCGGACTTGATCGTCAGCAGCTCCTGCAGCGCGTAAGCGGCGCCGTAGGCCTGCATGGCCCAGCACTCCATCTCACCGAAGCGCTGGCCGCCGAACTGGGCCTTACCGCCGAGCGGCTGCTGGGTGATCATCGAGTACGGACCGGTCGAACGCGCGTGGATCTTGTCGTCGACCATGTGGTTCAGCTTCAGGATGTACATGTAGCCGACCGAGATCGGGTCCGGGAACGGCTCGCCCGAACGCCCGTCGAACAGCTGCGCCTTGCCCGTCGGGGCGACCATGCGCTGGCCGTCCCGGTTGGGGAGCGTGTTCGCCAGGACGCCCTGGACCTCGTCCGGGTGCGCACCGTCGAACACCGGCGTGCCGACCTTCGAGTCCGCCGGCGCCTCGTCGGCGCCGATGGCCCGCAGGGCCTGCTGCCAGGCCTCGTCGAAGCCCTCCAGCTTCCAGCCGGTCTTGGCCGCCCACCCGAGGTGGACCTCCAGTACCTGGCCGATGTTCATACGGCCCGGCACACCCAGCGGGTTGAGCAGGATGTCGACCGGCGTGCCGTCGGGGAGGAACGGCATGTCCTCCTGCGGCACGACCTTGGAGATGACGCCCTTGTTGCCGTGGCGGCCGGCGAGCTTGTCGCCGACGCCGATCTTGCGCTTCTGGGCGATGTAGACGCGGACCATCTCGTTGACGCCCGGGGACAGCTCGTCGCCGTCCTCGCGCGAGAAGGTGCGCACGCCGATGACCGTGCCGGCCTCGCCGTGCGGGACCTTCAGCGACGTGTCGCGAACCTCGCGCGCCTTCTCACCGAAGATCGCGCGGAGCAGGCGCTCCTCCGGGGTCAGCTCGGTCTCGCCCTTCGGCGTGACCTTGCCGACGAGGATGTCGCCGTCCTCGACCTCGGCACCGATGCGGATGATGCCGCGGTCGTCCAGGTCGGAGAGCATCTCCTCGCCGACGTTCGGGATGTCGCGGGTGATCTCCTCCGGACCCAGCTTGGTGTCGCGGGCGTCGACCTCGTGCTCGTCGATGTGGATCGAGGTGAGCACGTCCTCTTCGACCAGGCGCGAGGAGAGCACGATGGCGTCCTCGAAGTTCTGGCCCTCCCAGGTGGTGAATGCGACGAGCAGGTTCTTGCCCAGCGCCATCTCGCCCTTGTCCGTGGACGGACCGTCGGCGATCGGCTGGCCGGCCTCGACGCGCTGGCCCTCGGTGACGAGGGGCACCTGGTTGATGCACGAGCCCGCGTTGGAGCGGCGGAACTTGTGCAGCAGGTAGGTGCGGCGCATGCCGTTGTCCTGCGCGATGGTGATGTAGTCGGCGCTGGAGTCCTCGACGATGCCGTCGGACTCGGCGACGACCACGTCGCCGGCGTCGACCGCGGCGCGGTACTCCATGCCGGTGCCCACGAGCGGCGAGTCCGTCTTGATGAGCGGCACCGCCTGACGCTGCATGTTCGCGCCCATGAGGGCGCGGTTGGCGTCGTCGTGCTCGAGGAACGGCACCAGCGCGGTGGCGACCGAGGTCATCTGGCGCGGCGAGACGTCCATGAAGTCGATCTCTTCGGCGGAGAGCAGCTCGGCCTCGCCGCCGTCGCGGCCGCGGGCCAGAATCTGCGCGTCGACGAACGTGCCGTCATCGTTCAGCAGCTGGTTCGCCTGCGCGATGGCGACGCGGTCTTCCTCGTCGGCCGTCAGGTACTGGATCTCGTCGGTGACCTTGCCGTCGACGACCTTCCGGTACGGCGTCTCGATGAAGCCGAACGGGTTGACGCGGGCGAAGGTCGACATGGCGCCGATGAGGCCGATGTTCGGGCCTTCCGGCGTCTCGATCGGGCACATGCGGCCGTAGTGCGACGGGTGAACGTCCCGCACGTCCATGGCGGCGCGGTCGCGGGACAGACCACCCGGGCCGAGCGCCGAGAGGCGACGGCGGTGGGTCAGGCCCGTGATCGGGTTGACCTGGTCCATGAACTGCGACAGCTGCGAGGTCCCGAAGAACTCCTTGATCGCGGCCACCACGGGGCGGATGTTGATCAGGGTCTGCGGCGTGATCGCCTCGACGTCCTGGGTCGTCATCCGCTCGCGCACGACGCGCTCCATGCGGGACAGGCCCACCCGGATCTGGTTCTGGATGAGCTCGCCGACGGTGCGCAGGCGGCGGTTGCCGAAGTGGTCGATGTCGTCGGGGCCGTAACCCGGCTCGGCCGAGTGCAGGCGCAGCATGAACTCGATCGTCGCGGCCAGGTCGTCCTCGGTGAGCACGCCCGTGGAGATCGGCGAGTCGAGGCCGAACTTCTTGTTGACCTTGTAGCGGCCCACCTTCGCCAGGTCGTAGCGCTTCTTGTTGAAGAACAGGTTCTCCAGCAGCGACTGCGCGTTGTCCTTCGTCGGCGGCTCGCCCGGGCGGAGCTTGCGGTAGATGTCGAGCAGCGCCTCGTCCTGCGAGTTGATGGTGTCCTTTTCCAAGGTCGTCATCATGAGCTCGGACCAGCCGAAGCGCTCGCGGATGCGGTCGTTGTCCCAGCCGATGGCCTTCAGCAGCACGGTGACGGCCTGGCGGCGCTTGCGGTCGACGCGCACGCCGACGGTCTCGCGCTTGTCGATGTCGAACTCGAGCCACGCACCGCGGCCGGGAATGACCTTGGCGCTGGTGAGGTCGCGGTCGGAGGTCTTGTCGGGCTGCTTGTCGAAGTACACGCCCGGCGAGCGAACGAGCTGCGAGACGACCACGCGCTCGGTGCCGTTGATGATGAAGGTGCCCTTCGGCGTCATCATGGGGAAGTCGCCCATGAAGACCGTCTGGCTCTTGATCTCACCGGTGGTGTGGTTGATGAACTCCGCCGTGACGAACAGCGGGGCGCAGTAGGTGAGGTCCTTCTCGCGGCACTCCTCGATGGGGGCCTTGACCTCGTCGAAGCGAGGGTTGGAGAAGGACAGGCTCATGGTGCCCGAGAAGTCCTCGATCGGGCTGATCTCCTCGAGGATCTCGTCGAGGCCGCTGACCGCCTCCTCGCCCACGCGGGCGCGGTAGGCCTCGTTGCCGACGAGCCAGTCGAACGAGTCGGTCTGGAGCGCCAGAAGGTTCGGGACTTCGAGTTTCTCTTCGATCCTGCCGAACGAGATACGGCGAGGTGCGTGCTTGCTCTTGCTGGAGCTGGTCTTGCCAGTGCGGGAAGCTGCCAAGATTCGTCCTTCCGAGGACCTGATTGTTACGACGGCCGGCGCATGCCGCAGTCACCGCACCGATGCGGGATAGACGAGGACAGCCGGAGTCGGGCACCAGATCGAGGCGGAGCAGCCGAAAATCGGCGTCCTACGTCGGTCGATTGCCTGGAATCCCCACCGTCCACGACCCTCACCGCGTCAAGAAGGCGTGAAGGAGGCAGCGCAAATTAATAGCTTAATGTACGCTCCGGCAACTGTCAACTTCCCCACCGGGTGGTGGGGTCAGGGGTGACGACAATCTCTCCCGCTGCCGAAGTTCCTTCCGTACATCGCTCCGAGTCCGGTTCGCACGCTCGCCGGTTCAGTCCTGCCTCCGGGCCGCCCCGCGGCGGCCCTGGCGCTCCGTCCGCGGTGCCGGGACCGGCCCGGTGGGGGCGAACGTAGCGCGCGCCACGCAGTGGCGCTTGAGGAACTAGTTTGCAGGATCAAGTCACAGTTCGTCAAGTCAGGCGTCTAATTCGCCCGGATGCGCCCCTTCGGCCCCAGCGCGTGAAGCGGCGTTGCGGCGGGCCGCTGCGGGCGGGCGAATCCCAGCGCAGCGGGGCCGCGGGCGGGCGCGGAGGGCCGGACGGCACCGGCGCGGGCGGCCGTTGCAAAGGGACGCACAAGCTTCGGCACCCGGGCGTGTCGCGCCGGGCGCCGGCGCCCGGGGGTCGGCCTGGCGGCGCAGCCGACCGCGAGCCGTTGCCGGCCGCTCGGGCCGGTCCGAGCGTCCACGGGGCATCGGGCGGACGACCGCGCGGCGTGAAGGCGGGTTCGGTGCGGGCGCGGGACGCCTTTGCGTCGCCTGCCGCCGGTGCCGGAGCACTCGCGCGTTCCGGTACCGGCCGCAATGCGGCGTCCCGGCCTCGCACCTTCGGGGCGTCCGGTCCGCGAACGGCCGGCCGCCTCGAGGTGTACAACGAGCCCGCGCCGCAAAGGTGACGCGGGCTCATCGGGGCAGTCGTCGCACGGCGGACACAGGGCGGCCCGGGCTGCGCCCCATCTGCGCGGCCCGGGCCTTTCTTCCCCGATAGAGAGGTGGCTTTTACTGGTCGAGCATCTCCTGGGCCTTGGTCAGCGCGTCCTGCATGTCCTGCTGCCAGGCGTAGAGCTCGTCTTCAACGGCGACGTAGGCCTCGACGCTGGCCTCGTCGTAGGCCTTCTCGGAGGCGTCGGCGTAGCCGGTCTCCTCGCCGCATTCGCCGAAGTCGACCGCGGTCTGGATCTCGAAGGCCTTCTTGGCCGCGTAGTCGGCGGGCATGTCGTCGGGCAGCGCCGGGAGCTCCATGTCGCTGTCGCCGTAGGAGACCATCCGCTCGTCCTCGGGCACGCCGTCGTAGTAGATCTCGTTGAGCCACATGCGGACCGGCAGGCTGCCCCACTCGTCGAAGTCGAAGTCCGCGTAGCCGCGCTCGGTGATGCAGTCGAGGTACTTGCTCTGGAGGTCGCCCATGGCGGCGGCGTACTCGGCGTTGATGCCGTCGTACATCGTGTCCTCTTCGCCGGTGCCGTACGTCGGGTTCTCGGGGCGGTACGTCCAGTAGGAGTAGTTGCCGCCCTCGTCGTCCTCGAAGGTCTCCTCGACCAGGGTGGGCTCGCCGTAGAGGGCCTCGATCATCTCGAGCTGGCAGCCGCCGGGCTTGGGCTCGACGTACTCCTCCTCCTCGACGCTGATCTCGCCTTCGTCCTCGACGACCTCCTCTTCGGTGGCGCCTTCCTCGAGGGCTTCGTACTCCTCTTCGGTGAGCTCCTCCTCGGACATCATCGAGATATAGGAGTCGCGAGTGCCGTTCATGTTCTCGGTGTACTCGGCGCCCTGGTAGGCGACGTACCAGTCGTACTGCTCACCGGGGTCGAGGGCGTCCCAGTCGGTGGTGTCGGGCTCGACCCACTCCTCGCCGCCTTCTTCCTCTTCCCACTGCTCCTCTTGGGCGGTCCAGTACTCCTCGGCCTCGCCGTTCTCCTGGGCCTCGGCACTGTCCGCCCAAGCGCCGAAGCCGTACTCCTTGGCCTCTTCAGGGTCGATCAGGAATTCCTCGTGCGGGTAGCCCCCGGACAGCGATTCCTGCTCGTACGGCTCCCAGGCCTGGAAGGAGTAGGGTTCGTGGACGGTGAAGCCGGCCTCCTCCAGGCAGTTCTGGACGATGCGGTGCTCGGCCGTCACGAGCTCGGACTCAATGCGGTTGCTCTCGTTCAGAATCGAGAGCAAACGGTCCTCATCGGACTTGTCCTCTTCGCCGCCGCCGATACCGAGCATCCCGCAGCCGGCGGTCAGCGCGAGCACTGTCGCCCCGCCGAGTCCGGCCGCCCATCTCCTTGCGGACATCGTCCATCTCCTTGAGTACGTGGGTGTGTCTACACGCAAGACGTGGCGATGATCCGGTTTCGTTGCGCCCGGATGGAACTCTTCTCAGATTTCTTGAGGACGCGGAAACGGGCCGGGCATCGCACCGCCCGGTCCTCTTGGGAGCACACAGAAGACCGGGTCCGCGCCGCCGGAAAGGCGGTGCGGACCCGGTCCACGTACAAGGGCTGGGAGGCCCCTTCACTGCGCTGCAAGCGAGGCTCGCAAGCTTCGCCTCGGCTCGGAGGTCGCGATTACTTCAGGGTGACGGTGGCCCCGGCGCCCTCGAGGGCCTCCTTGGCCTTCTCCGCGTCTTCCTTCTTCGCGCCTTCAACGACAGCCTTGGGGGCGCTCTCGACGAGCTCCTTGGCTTCCTTGAGGCCGAGGCCGGTCAGGCCGCGAACTTCCTTGATGACCTTGATCTTCGACTCGCCGGCAGACTCGAGAACGACGTCGAACGTGTCCTTCTCGACAGCGGCTTCGGCGGCCGGGCCGGCAGCGGCGGCAACGGCGACCGGAGCGGCGGCGGTGACGTCGAACTCTTCCTCGAACGCCTTGACGAACTCGGAGACCTCGAGGAGGGTCATCTCCTTGAACGCGTCGAGCAGTTCCGTGGTGGAAAGCTTAGCCATGGTGTGTCCTTTCTTTAAAGTCTCGGGCTAGTGGGGTTACTCCCCACTGGCCGCCTTCTTGTCCTGCAGCGCCGCACCGAGCCGGGCCACCTGCGAGGCAGGGGCGGCGAGCACGGAGGCGGTCTTCTGCGCGGTGGCCTTCATCGCGCCGGCCAGCTTGGCCAGCAGCACTTCGCGCGACTCGAGGTCGGCGAGCTTGGTGATCTCATCGACGGTGAGGGGCTTGCCCTCCATGTAACCGCCCTTGATCACCAGGGCTTCGTGCGTCTTGGCGAAGGCGCGGAGGCTCTTCGCGGCTTCCACCGGGTCGCCTTCGATGAAGGTGATCGCGGTGGGGCCGACGAACAGCTCGTCCAGGCCGTTGACGCCGGCCTGGTTGGCAGCGCGCTTGGCAAGGGTGTTCTTCGCGACGCGGTAGCGCGTCCCCTCGCCGAGGGAACGCCGCAGCTCGCGGAGTTCTGCAACAGTGAGGCCGCGGTACTCGGTGAGCACCGTGGCGTTCGCGTTGGAGAAGTCCTGGGCGAGTTCGGCGATGGCGGTCTGCTTACCCGCCGGGTATTCCCGTTCAGCCATAATTCCCTCCTTTCTCGGCTGATCAATCCTCAACCGTTCGCGGAGGCGACAAACAAAGAAGGCGCCCCTGCGGGACGCCTCATCACTGGGACCTGAGGCCAACGAGTTGGCCCACACCATGGTCGCTTCGAGTAGTCGCCCTACGTCGGTTCCGGGTGGTTTACAACCGCACAAGGCGGTAACCGAACGGTCTTTGGGTTGTGGCCTCTAAATTAGCACGTGGCACGAGCGCGGCCCCAGCGCAGGAGCCTGCACTGGGGCCACGTCACACCTTGCGGCGCTTACTTGATCTTGACCGCCTGCGGGTCGACCGGGATGCCCGGGCCCATGGTGGTGGAGATCACCGTCTTCTTGAGGTACACGCCCTTGGAGCTGGCGGGCTTCAAGCGCTGCACCTCTTCGAGGGCGGCGTTGTAGTTCTCGACGAGCTGCTCAGCGGTGAAGCTGGTCTTGCCGATCGGCAGGTTCAGGTTCGCGTGCTTGTCGACGCGGAACGAGATCTTGCCGGCCTTGATCTCCGTGACGGCCTTGGCGACGTCGGGAGTGACGGTGCCGGTCTTCGGGTTCGGCATGAGACCGCGCGGGCCCAGGATGCGCGCGATCCGGCCGATCTTGGCCATCTGGTCGGGCGTGGCGACGGCGGCGTCGAAGTCGAGCCAGCCTTCGGAGATGCGCTTGACGAGCTCGTCGGAGCCGACCTCGTCGGCGCCGGCGTTGACGGCGGCCTCGGCCTTGTCGCCTTCGGCGAAGACGATGACGCGGACGGTCTTGCCCGTGCCGTGGGGCAGGGCGACGGTGCCGCGGACCAGCTGGTCGGCCTGACGGGGGTCGACGCCGAGTCGAATGGAGACTTCAACGGTGGCGTCGAACTTGGTCGGCGAGGTCTCCTTGGCCAGCTCGGTCGCCTCGGCGGGCGCGTAGAGCTGGTTGCGGTCGACCTTCTTGGCGAGGTCGGTGTACTTCTTGCTGCGCTTCATGTTCCATCCTTCGGATGTCGTGGTGAGGGCGGGCGCGCGCCCCTCCACTGGGTTGGTAACGGTGACGGCCGATCGCTCGGCAGACGCTCCGGCTTATTCGACGGTGCTATTCGACCGTGATGCCCATGGAGCGGGCGGTGCCCGCGACGATGAGCGACGCGGCGTCGAGGTCGTTGGCGTTGAGGTCGGGGAGCTTCTTCTCCGCGATCTCGCGCACCTGGGCCTGGGTCACCTTGCCGACCTTGACGCGGTGGGGCTCGCCAGAGCCCTTCGCGACACCGGCGGCCTTGAGCAGGAGCTTGGCGGCCGGCGGGGTCTTGAGGACGAACGTGAACGAACGGTCCTCGTACACCGTGATCTCAGCGGGGAGGACTTCGCCGCGCTGGGATTCGGTGGCCGCGTTGTAGGCCTTGCAGAACTCCATGATGTTGACGCCGTGCTGGCCGAGGGCGGGACCCACCGGCGGGGCCGGGGTGGCCTGGCCACCCGCGAGCTCCAGCTTGAACGTCACAACGGCCTTCTTGTTGGGAGCCATCGTGTCCTTCTCTTGATCCTGGGCTGTGCAGAGGCTTGCGCCCCCGCCTAACATGCGCGCGCACGCCAGCGGCCTGCGCGCAACTCATCCAGGGTACTCGCCCAGGTGGCGGGCACTCTGAAGGAGGTATGTGAGCTGTAGCTCGTGCTACAGCTTCGAGACCTGGTTGAAGTTCAGCTCGACCGGGGTCTCGCGGCCGAAGATCGAGACGAGCACCTTGAGCTTCTGCTGCTCGGCGTTGATCTCGGCGATGGTGGCCGGCATGGAGGCGAACGCGCCGTCCACGACCGTGACGGACTCGCCCTCGGTGAAGTCGACCTTGATGTCGACGTCGCCGCCGCCGGACTCGCCCTGGGTCTCGTCCTTGGGCTTCTGCTCCGGCGGGAGCAGCCACTGGATGACCTCGTCGAGCGGGAGCGGGCTGGGGCGGTCGGTGCGGTCGACGACGCCGACGAAGCCGGTCACGCCGGGCGTGTTGCGCACGACCGAGTACGACTCCGGGGTCATCTCCATGCGGACGAGCACGTAGCTGGGGAAGACCTTGGCCTCCACCTTCGAGCGCTTGCCGTTCTTGATCTCCACCTCGGTGTGGGTGGGGACCTCGATCTGGTAGATGTAGTCCTCCATGTCGAAGGACTGGATCCGGTTCTCCAGGTTGGAGCGCACGCGGTTCTCGAAGCCGGCGTAGGAGTGCAGCACGTACCACTCGCCGGGCGCGAAGCGCAGCTTGGCGCGGAGCGCCTCCGCCGGGTCGACCTCGGGCTCGCCGGGAACGGCGTCCTCGTCGGTCGTAGGCTCCGCTTCGACGTCCGCGACCTGCGCCGCGGCAGCCTGCGCCGCGACCTCGACCTTCAGGGCCTCGTCGAACTCAGACACGCTCAACTCTCATTCCGGCTCGACCTCGCAACGGCGAGGTACTGCGACTGATTCTCTGCGGCGGTGCTCTCGACCGAACCTCGACCGAACCGGTGCTCGACCGGGTCTTCGGATGCGGCGATCCCCGCCTGTGAAGTCGCGCGCCGTCGAAAACCGGCGCGCGTCATACCCACTAGGGTAGCCGCTCGGGACGGCGGCGCGCCTCAGGCACCGGCGAACCGGCGCAGGTCACGCAATCCGCCCGCCGCATCGGCGGGCGGGGCGAAGTGTGCGCGGCGCTAGGAGTCGACGCCGAAGGCCCGGCTGACGAGGTCGCCGAAGAGCAGGTCGAGGCCGCCGATGTAGGCCATCACGATGCCGACGAAGACCAGGACCACGATGGAGTAGGTGATGAGCTGGCGGCGGGTCGGGTAGACGACCTTCCGCAGCTGCTCGACGACCTCTTTGAGGAAGCGGCCGAGGCGCTTGGCGGGGTTGCGCGACGCGGTCTTCTCGCCCTGCTTGCGAGTGGGACGACCCTTTTCAGCGGTCGCATCCGCATCGGAGCTGCTGGTGTCGTCGGCCACGTCGGCTTCCTCCAGGGTTCTTCTGATCGGGGCGGTCAGGCTAGCAGCATACCGGAGCGGTATGGCTCGTCACTATCGCGGCGGCGCGCTTCTGCGGCGCTCGACGTAGGTGGCGCACAGCTGGTCGCGGCGCTCGTTCCAGCGCTCGCGCATGAGGGCCATCTCGTGGTCGACGAACTCCATGAACGCGGCGGTCTGGACGAGGCGGTCGCGGCCGGGGCCGTCGGGCAGGGTCTCGATGCCGAAGACCGCGAGATCGCGGTAGCGGTCGATGATCGGGCTGCGGTCGAGCATGATCGAGCCCCAGATGTCGTCGTCGTTGAGGCGGTAGACGTCGGCGCGGGTGGAGGCGCGGCGGCCCTTGATGAGCAGCCCGGCCGTGGTCAGCTCGCGGACTGCGCCGGAGACGGCGGCGAGGCTGATGCCGAGCCCTTCGGCGACCTCCGCGGCGGTGTAGGTGTCGGCGTCGTCGACCAGGATGTACGAGAAGACCCGCGCCGACATGCGCTGGAGGCCGCTGGCGATGAGGAGCCCGGCGAACTGCTCCACGTAATCAAGGAGGGCCTTGCGGTCGGTGCCCTGTTCCATCGATCCCCCGTCGTCGGCTGCACGTGCCAACATGATAGCCGGAGTCACCATAAGTTTTACAAATTCATGAAAACTGTGATAGCTTGAGCCGATGAACGCAGTGATCCGCACTGAGGGCCTGGTCAAGCGCTTCGGCCACGTGACCGCCCTCGACCGCCTCGACCTCGAAGTGGCCCAAGGGGAGACCCACGGCTTCCTGGGACCGAACGGCGCCGGGAAGTCCACCACCATCCGCGTCCTCCTCGGCATGCTCCGCTCCGACGAGGGCCGCGCCGAACTCTTCGGCGCCGACCCCTGGAAGGACGCCGCGACCCTCCACAAGCGCCTCGCGTACGTCCCCGGCGACGTCGCCCTCTGGCCCGGCCTCACCGGCGGCGAGACCATCGACCTCCTCGGCCGCCTGCGCGGCGGCATCGACAAGGCCAAGCGCGACGAGCTGCTCGAGCGCTTCGACCTCGACCCGCGCAAGAAGGGCCGCTCCTACTCCAAGGGCAACCGGCAGAAGGTCGCGCTCGTCGCCGCGTTCGCCGCCGACGTCGACCTGCTCCTGCTCGACGAGCCCACCTCCGGCCTCGACCCGCTCATGGGAGCGGTCTTCAACGAATGCGTGAAGGAGGCCTCGGCCGCCGGGCGCACCGTGCTCCTCTCCAGCCACATCATGAGCGAGGTCGAGGCGCTGTGCGAGCGGGTGAGCATCATCCGCAAGGGCGTCATCGTCGAGACCGGCACCCTCGCCCAGATGCGGCACTTCTCGCGCTCGCGCCTGCGCGCCACCCTCAAGAACCCCGTGCGCGGCCTCGGCGACCACGAAGGCGTCCACGACCTCAAGACCGACGGCCTCGACATCGAGTGCAGCATCGACACCGCCGCGCTCGACGAGGTCCTCGCCCAGCTCGCCGTCGCCGGCGTCGCCGGACTCACCTGCGAGCCGCCGTCGCTCGAGGAGATCTTCCTGCGCTTCTACGGCGACGAGCTCGCCGCCTCGGGCGTGCCGAACGGGGAAGGCGCCGCATCATGACCACCGCGGTCGCCGAACTCGACGACGGCCTGGGCACCCTCGCCGGCACCGGCAAGCTCCTGCGCTTCCAGGCCCGCCGCACCCGCGTCTTCCTCATCGGCTGGTTCACCGGGCTCGTGGGCGGCACCTGGCTCATGGCCGGGTCCTTCCCCGGGCTGTACCCGACCGCCGCCGACCGCGCGCAGTACGCCACCACCGTCAACACCCCCGCGATGCGGTCGATGACCGGCCCGGTCGAGTACATCGAGGCCTACGCCCAGAGCACCGCGGCGATGTTCGCGCACAACATGCTGCTGTGGACCGGGGCGCTCACGGCGGTCATGTTCGTCCTCCTGGTCTCGCGGGTGACCCGCGCCGACGAGGAGACCTCCCGCCTGGAGGTCATCCGCTCCCTGCCGGTGGGCCGGCGCGCCGACCTGGCCGCCGCGATGCTGCTCGCCGTGACCGCCTCACTCGCACTGGGCCTGCTCCTGGCGCTGACGATGCTCGGCGTCCCGGACGCCGACGCCGAAGGCGCACTCCTGTACGGGCTCGCCCACAGCGCCATCGGCATCGTCTTCGCCGCGGTCACCGCCGTGGCCGTGCAGCTCGCCGGGTACGCCTCGAGCGCGAACGGGCTCGCCTTCGGCGTGATCGGCCTCTCCGTGCTCATGGGCGGGGTCGGCAGCGCGCAGGAGAACGGCGCCATCTGGTTCTCACTGCTCGGCTGGTCCCAGGAGACGTTCGTGTTCACCCCCGAGCAGCGCTGGTGGCCGCTCCTGCTCTCCGCGGGCGCCGCAGTGCTCTTGATCTGGCTCGCGTTCACGCTGGTCACGCACCGCGACTTCGGGCAGGGCATGACGAACGCCCGCGCCGGGCGCGCCGAGGCCAAGCCGGGCCTGAGCGGGGTCGGCCCGCTCACGTTCCGGCTCAACCGGGGCGTCATCTGGACCGGCGCGATCACCATGATGCTGCTGGGCGCGGCGTACGGCTCGGTGGTCGGCAGCGCCGACGACATGCTCGAAACGCTCTCCGAGGCGCAGCGTCAGGTGATCAACCAGGGCGGGGCCTCGATCGAGCAGAACTTCGCCTCGACCATCAGCGTCATCGACGCGCTCTTCGCCACGCTGTTCGGCCTCCTCGTGATCGGCCGGGCCCGCCGCGAGGAGACCGGCGGGCGCGGCGAGCTCCTCGCCGCCTCGGCGGTGCCGCGCACCGGCTGGCCGGGCTCGTACCTGCCCGCGGCCCTGTTCACCTCGACGCTCGCGGTCGTCGTCGGCGGCGTGTTCCTGGCGTCCACGGGCAGCGCCTCCACCGGCGACTCCGCGTTCTTCGGCGAGATCCTCGGGGCCTCGCTGCTGCAGCTGCCGGCCGTGTGGACGCTGACGGCGTTCGCGTTCGCGGCCTACGCGTGGCTGCCGCGCGCGGGCTGGCTGCGCTGGCTCGCGTGGGTGTACGCCTTCGTGGTGGCCTACTTCGGGCAGCTGCTGGACATGCCGGGCTGGGCGACGGCGATCTCGCCGTTCGACCACATCGCGCGGTACCCGGCCGCGGACGTCGAGTGGCTGCCGGTCGCCGCGCTGGTCGTCGCCGCCGCGGGTCTCGCCGTCCTGGGCTACGCCGGGGCGCGGCGCCGGGACCTCCACTTCAGTTAGCCGAACGGAACACCCACCGCCGGTGCCGGGAGCTCACGGGCTCCCGGCACCGGCGTCCACTGCGGCTTTGAGCCGGGCGAGGTCTTCGGCGTTCGCGGCGAAGCCCAGCTTGAGGGCCCGCTCCTTGCCGTCCGCGGTGACGCGTTTGAGCTCGTCGCCGTCGAGGTAGAGCCGCTCGCCGCGGGGCGCGCCGATGGGGCGGCTGCGGCCGCCGATCAACGGGTGCAGGTACAGCGCGCCCTCGGCGGGATCGAAGCTGCAATAGGGCCGTTTGAGGGCGAGGAGGCCGAAGATCAGCAGGATCGCCCCGGCGACCACGATCATCATGCCGCTTTCGGTGCTTCCCGGAATCCCGGCGAAGAAGCAGCCGGCGGCCAGGAATACGCCGCCGACCACGATCTGGGTGACCGAGTACCCGGTCTTGTAGCGGACCTCGACCACCGGCGTCGACGCGTTGTCCATGAGGGCTCCTCTCGAAGTGGCCTCCGTTGTAGCGCACGCGGCGCGGGAGGGGTCCCGGCCCGACGCGGCCGGTCCGACCGCACCGGGCCGCCGGAATTGTCGTGGGGCCGTGGTTCCATAGGGTGCGTGTCCGACCTTCGGTATGAGTTCACGGATCCGCCCGCCGCGGCCGAGCCGGGATTCGCGCTCGACCCCCGGCAGCAGGCGGTGGTCGAGCACGCCTCCGGGCCGCTGCTGGTGCGAGGCGGGCCAGGGACCGGGAAGACCGAGGCGCTGCTGCGCGCGGTCGCCGCGAAAGTCGAGGCCGGGGTCGACCCGGCCTCGATCCTCGTGTTCGGCCTGCGCCGCCAGGACACCGCCTACCTGCGCATGCGGCTGAACACGGCCACGGCCGGGCGCTCGGCCGCCGAGGTCGGCGTCTACACGTTCGCGGCGTTCGCGTTCGCGCTGCTGCGCGCCGCGGCGGTCGCCGCGGGCCGCGACGAGCCGCGCCTGCTCACCGGCCCCGAAGCGGACGCGCTCATCAGGTCCATGCTCGAAGGCGAGGACTTCGCGTGGCCGCCCGGCTTCGACGAGGCCGTGCGCACCTACGCGTTCGCGCAGCAGCTGCGCGACCTCGTGCTCCGCTGCGGCGAACGCGGCCTGTCCGCGCCCGAACTGACCCGCCTCGGCCGCGAGCACGACCGTCCCGAGTGGATCGCGGCGGCGCGGTTCTACGACCGGTACGTGACCACCCTTGCGCTCCAGTCGATGTCGAGCGCCCTGTACGACTCGGCCGAGATCGTCCGCGCCGCCGGGGCCGCGCTGCGCCGCGATCCCACACTGTTCCCCAGACCCGCTTGGGTGTTCGTCGACGACCTGCAGGACGCCACGCCCGCGCACCTGCGGCTCCTCGAACTCCTCGCCGGGGACGGCGCGAACCTCGTCGCCGCCGGCACACCGGACTCGGCCGTGTTCGGCTACCAGGGCGGCGATCCGGAGTCGTTGCGGGACTTCCCGTTCCGCTTCACCGGGCCCGGCGGCGCCGAAGCGCCGACGGTGCAGCTGGACGACGCGCACGACGTCGCGCTCGCGCCCCTCGCCGCCACCACCGTGCTGTCGCGCCGGCTGCGCGGGCACGACCGGGACCGCAAGCGCGGCACCGCCTCCGAGGAGCAGGGCCGCGTCGACGTGGTCTACCTGCCCTCGCCCACCCGCGAGGCCGTGTACCTCGCCGACGTCGCGCGCCGCGCGCACCTGCTCGACGCGATCCCCTACGGGGACATGGCGGTCGTCGTCAAATCGGCGTCGGAGATCCCGCGCCTGCGCCGCGCCATGCAGCACGCGGGCGTGCCGACCCGCCAGGCCGCGGACGACGTGCCGCTGCCCGCGCACCCCACCGTGCGCAACCTCCTGCACCTCGTCCTGGTCGGGCGCGGACGCGAACGGCTCGACGAGTCGAACGCCGCCGGGCTCCTGCACTCCTCGTTCGGCGGCGCGGACCCGTTCGAGGAGCGCCGCCTGCGCCAGGAGCTGCGGCGGCTGGCGGTCGCCGCCGACAACTTCTCCCCCGGCGCGGACCTGCTCGTGGAGACCCTCCGCGACCCCGAGCGCACGGCGGCGCTGCCCGACGAGGACTGGGCCGAGCCCGCGCGCCGCCTCGGCGCGCTCTTCAAGGCCGCCAAGGAAGGCACCGGTCTGAGCGGCACCCTGTGGGCGGTCTGGGAGGCCTCCTCGATGAGCGAGCGCCTGCGGCGGCGCGCGCTCTCGGGCGACCGGCGGGCGCAGCGCGCCGACGCCGAGCTCGACGCCGTGATCGCGCTGTTCGACCTCGCCGCCGACTACGAGAAGAAGCAGCCCGGCGCGGGCGTCGAGGTCTTCTGCGAGCACGTGCTCCACCAGCAGCTCCCCGGCGACTTCCTCTCCGCGCGTGCGGAACTGGGCGACGCCGTGACCCTCACGACCGCGCACGCCGCGCACGGGCGCCGCTGGGAGTTCGTGGTCGTCGCGGGCGCGCAGGAAGGCGCCTGGCCGAACCTGCGGCCGCGCGGGTCCCTCCTCGGGGCCGAAGCGCTCGTCGACGTGATCGACGGGCGCGCCGACGTCGACCAGGTGGCGCAGCTCCTCGACGAGGAGCGGCGCCTGTTCTACAGCGCGTGCACCCGCGCCCGCCTGCGCCTGCTCGTCACCGCCGTGGACTCCGAAGAGGCGCAACCGAGCCGGTTCAGCGCCGAACTCGGCGTCGAGCCCGCCGCCGCCCCGCGCCGTGGGCGGCCGCTGAGCCTGGCCGCGCTCACCGCGCGGCTGCGCGAGGCCGTGGTCGACTCCGGCCACGCCGAACGCGACGCGGCCGCCGCGGCCCTGCGGCGGCTCGCCGAATCCGGCGTCCCCGGGGCCGACCCGGCCAAGTGGTGGGGCCTCGCGGCCGTCTCGGACGAACGGGCGCTCGCGCTCGCCGGGGAGACCATCCGCATCTCACCGTCCCAAGTGGAGAAGACCCAGCAGTGCGGGCTCCGGTGGGTCCTCGAAGCCCACGGCGGCGACTCCGGCGACCTCCTCCCCCGCCACCTCGGCACCCTCCTCCACGCCGCCGCCGAAGCCGTCACCGTCGACCCCGCCGCCGACCCGAAGACCGTGATGGAGCAGGTCGTCGGCGAGCACTTCGACCGCCTCCCGTTCGAAGCGCCCTGGCACGCCGAGCAGCAGCGCCAGCGCGTCTCCGGCGCCGTCGAACGGTTCGCGAAATGGCTCAGCGCCAACCGCAGGGAGCTCGTCGGCGCCGAACGCTCCTTCCGCGTCAAGCTCGAACTGGGCCCGCCCGGCGTCGAGGTGGTCATGTCGGGCCAGATCGACCGGCTCGAACGCGACGCCGCCGGCCGCCTCTACGTGGTCGACCTCAAGACCGGCAAGAGCGCGGTCACCAGAGCCGAGGCGCAGACCAACCCGCAGCTGGGGATCTACCAGCTGGCCATCAGCGAGGGCGCGTTCGAGGAGGGCTCCGAGCCGGGCGGGGCCGAACTCGTGTACCCGAACGCGAAGGGCGCCACCGCCGTCGCCCGCGAGCAGGGCCCGCTCGGCGAGCACGAGAACCCGGACTGGGCGCGCGAACTCGCCGAGGACACGGCCCTGCGCATGGCCGGGTCGGTGTTCGAGGCCCGCAACACCAGCAGATGCGAGACCTGCTCGGTCAAGCGGTGCTGCCCGATCGCCGACGAGGGACGACAGGTGACCGATGAGTGAGCGCCCCGCACCCCGCTACACGGCCGTCGGCCTGGCCAACCGACTCGGCACGCCCACCCCGACCCCCGAGCAGGCCACGGTGATCGAGGCCGGGCCCGACCCGATGCTCGTCGTCGCGGGCGCCGGCTCGGGCAAGACCACCACCATGGCCGACCGGGTCGTGTGGCTCATCGCCAACCGGGTCGTCCGGCCCGAGCACCTCCTCGGCCTCACCTTCACGCGCAAGGCCGCGGCCGAACTCGCCGCCCGCGTCCGCGACAAGCTGCGCCGCCTCACCGAATCGATCCCCGAACTCGCCGACCTCCACGGCGAGCCCACCGTCTCCACGTACAACGCCTACGCCGGCGGCCTCGTCGCCGAGCACGGACTGCGCATCGGGATCGAACCGGGGACGCGGGTCATCACCGACACCGGCCGCTGGCAGATCGCGCGGGACCTGGTGTGCGCGTGGGACGGCCCGATGAGCGAGTTCGACGTGGGCGTCGACAAGGTCACCGAGCAGGTGCTGCAGCTCGCAGGGCAGCTCGCCGAGCACCTCCGCGACGGCGACGACCTGCGCGCGTTCGACCGCGAACTCGCCGAGACGCTCGCCGAACGCCAGGGCTCACGGCAGTCCAACGACCAGTTCCGGGCACTGATGTCCTTGCGGCGCAAGCGGGAGCAGCTGCTGCCGCTCGTCGAATCCTGGGACCGGCGCAAACGCGAACTCGGCGTCATGGACTTCGCCGACCAGCTCTCCCTCGCCGCGCAACTGGTCGCGGGCGCGCCCGAGATCATCAAGAGCGAGCGCGCACGCTGGCGCGTCGTCCTCCTCGACGAATACCAGGACACCTCGTACTCGCAGGTGTCGCTCCTGCGCGACCTGTTCGGCGGCGGCCACCCCGTCACGGCCGTGGGCGACCCGAACCAGTCGATCTACTCCTGGCGCGGCGCCTCCGCCGGCACGCTCCTGCGCTTCCCCACCGACTTCCCCACGCCCGCAGGGCTCCCCGCGTCCCGCGTCGAGTTGACGAAGTCGTGGCGCAACCGCGCCGAGATCCTCGCCGTCGCCAACCGGGTCTCCGAGCCCCTGCGCGCGGGCGACATCCGGCCCCTCGAAGCGGGCGTCGACGGCCCCGGCCTGGTGCGGGCCGCCATGCACCTCACCGCCGCCGACGAAGCCGACTGGCTCGCCGCGAACCTCGCCGTGATCCGCTCCTCGATCGAAGACCAACGGCGGGCCGAGCACGGCGACGCCGCCAAGCCCGTCGAAGCCGCCGTCCTCGTGCGCAAGCGCCGCCAGATCCCGGCCCTGCACCGCGCCCTCACGGCCGCCGGCCTGCCCGTCGAAGTGGTCGGCTCACTCGGCCTGCTGTTCCATCCCGAAGTGGCCGAAGCGGTCGCGATGCTCAGAGCCGCGGCCGACCCGACAGACGGGCCCTCGCTCATGCGCCTCCTCGCCGGGAACCGGTGGCGCATCGGGCCCCGCGACATCGCCGGCCTGTGGGCGCGCGCCCGCGAACTCGCCCCCGACACGCGCGGATTCGAACCGGACGCGGGACGCGAAGCCGAGGCGTCCCTGGCGGACGCACTGGCCGACCCGGGCCCGGCGGAGCGGTACTCGGCACTGGGGTACCTGCGGTTCGCGCAGCTGCACGAAGAGCTGGCGTGGATCCGCGGGCGCCTGGGGCAGAGCCTGCCCGACGTGGTGGGCGATGTGATCGCGCATTCGGGGCTGGACGTCGAGGTGATGCTCCACCACGGCGACCTGTCGAACCTGGACGAGTTCATCGACGTCGCGGCGGCCTACGAGAACGACACGAGCGGGGCCAGCATCCCCGGGTTCCTGTCCTATCTGGAGACCGCGGCCGAACGCGAGCGGGGCCTCACGGTGGAGGGCGCGTCCCCGGCCGGCGGGGTGGTGCAGCTGCTCACGGTGCACGCCGCGAAGGGCCTGGAGTGGGACGTGGTGGCGGTGCCGGGCCTGTGCGAGGGCATCCTGCCGGGGAAGGTGAAGGGCGACCAGACGTGGGTGAGCGATGCGGCGCGGCTGCCGTACCCGCTGCGCGGGGACGCCGTGAACCTGCCGGCCCTGTACCTGGACGACGCCACGGTGCCTTCCGAAGTGAAAGCGGCCGTCGAGGAGTTCAAGCGCGACGACGAGGAGGCGCGCCTGGAGGAGGAGCGGCGCCTCGCGTACGTGGCGCTGACCCGCGCGCGGCAGGCACTGCTGGCGAGCGGGTACTGGTGGGAGGCCGAACGGCGGCAGCCGCGCAAACCGGCCCCCTACTTGACCGAGGCCGTGGCGGCGGGCGCGGAGGCCACGGTGTGGGCCGACTCGGGCCCGTCCAACCCGCTCGAAGAGGACGCTCGCACGGTGGAATGGCCGAGCAAGGCGCCCTTGGGCTCCCGGCAGGAGGCGTTCGCTGACGCCGCGGACCTGGTGCTGGCCGTCACCGACGAAACCGGATCGGAGGGCCCGCAGGCGCGGGCCTGGCGCGAGGAGGCCGCGCTGCTGCTCGCCGAGCGCGCGGAACGCGAGTCCGGGGTGGTGAAGCTGCCGCGCCCGAAGCGGCTTTCGACGTCCCAGCTCATGGCGATGCGAGCGGACGAGGAGCGGTTCGCGGCCGAGCGGCGCCGCCCGATGCCCGTGCCGCCGCGCCCGGCGACCCAGCGCGGCACGGAGTTCCACACCTGGGTGGAGGAGTTCTTCGGCGGCGGCGCCCTCTTCGACCCGGCCGACCTGCCGGGCGCGGCCGACCCGGTCGGCCCGGACGCCGACCTCGAACATCTCAAGGAGGCGTTCCGGAACTCGGCCTGGTCGCAGCGCCGCATCGCGGCCCAAGAGGTCCCGTTCGTCATCGACTACGACGGCGTGATCGTGCGCGGCCGCATCGACGCGGTGTTCTACGGCGAGAACGGCGGCTACGACATCGTCGACTGGAAGACCGGCCGCCCCCCGCAGGGCGAGGCCGCCCGCCACGCGGCCCTCCAACTTCAGGTCTACCGGAAGGCCTGGGCCCGCCTCAAAGGCATCGACGAATCCGAGATCCGCACCGCCTTCCACTACATCGGCTCCGACCACACCTGGTGGCCCGACCTGGATTAGCGCGCTGGCCCTCCGGCGTTCGCGGCGGCGTCGCCGCCGGTTTGCAGGACCTCCCTACTATGAACGATGTTCCCGGGGCCGGGCCCATACCGGCCTTCGGCCCTGCCAACCCACTGGGCCGCAACGGGATCCCTCATCTGATTGGAACTCATGAACACTGCAATGCAGCCCCGCCGTGCCCGCCGCGCCACCGCCCTCACCGGTGGCGCCTTCGCCGCCCTCCTCGCCCTCGCCGCCTGCGGCGGCAACTCCGACACGCCTGACGGCGCGGTCGAGAACTTCCTCGACAACGGCATCGAGGACCTCGCCAACTCCATGATGGAAGGCGACTTCGAGGGCGCCGCGAACGACGCCGACGAATACCTCTGCGCCGAGGATGTCAACGGGCTCAAGGAAGCCGGAAGCATGTTCGAAGGCATGAGCGAGGACGAGATCAAGGAGGCCATGGGCGACGACCCGATTGTCCCCGAGGACTGGTCTTACGAGATCGGCGAGGTCACTGAGGACGGCGACACCGCCACCGTCGAGGTCACCATGACCGAGAACGGCGAGGACACCGAGGAGACCTTCGAGATGGTCAAGGAAGACGACGTCTGGAAGATCTGCGGCGAGTTCGTCTAGGCGACACCACGCCCGAAGCGGGGCCCGGCGAGCATCGCTCGCCGGGCCCCTTGTTCTTCACTGCTTCCCGCTGTCTCGGCGATCTCTCCTGGCGGCCTGACTTCGATTGGCGCCAGATCCACGCCACGTTTTGCGGTTGCTCTCTCCTCGCTCCAGACGGATCATCGCTGGATGTTGAAGCTGACAGTCGAACTCCCGGAGGACCTCGCCGCATGGCTCGCCGACACGCGGTGACCCGGCGATGCTCCCGCCAGGATCTCGAGTCGAAATGCTGCGCGACGCATTCGAGCGATCAGTCGCGATGGAGGCGCTCGCGGCGAAAGCGGTACGCGAGCACCACGAGCTGTTGCGGCGCCTTGCATCAGGACCGGGCGACCCGAACATCGAGTTAGTCGGGCCGATACCCCGAAAGCGACTGTGAGCTGCCGTTCCGCGGGTTATCCACAGCCTCAAAACTTCTCCTAGGCAACTCTTGCCCGACCTGTGAGAGTTAGTAGATAAAAACACCTTCCTCCGGAGGCAGTGGAGGAGTGAGGGAGGTGGAGCCGGTTCTGGCAGGACTGGCGGCGAATGTGGGAACCCCGGGGGCCGCCCCCGAAGACCGCGCGGGAGTGCACTCCCGCGCGGCTCCTGCCAGAACACCTCGCGAGGAAAGAGAAAGCGCGGGCGCGTCGGCATCCAGCCGACGCGCCCGCCCGAAAAAACCGCGCTCGCCGCGCTAGGAGCAACTCAGCAGCATTTTTGATCAACACACCGGGAAGCGATTCGGCACAACAAGAAGAACGACGGGGCCCGGACGCTTGCGGCGCCCGGACCCCTGTGATTGCGGTGCTCACTGCTTCGCGACTGCGGCCCTCACCGTGACGTCTCCGGCCTCACCGCTGGTGGCGGTGTCGCCCAGTGCACCGAAGGTCAGCTCCAGGGCGAGGGTCTCGGCCTGGACGAATTCGCGGTGCGTCTCGATCGCGGCCCGCACTTCGGCCGCGGCGTCGAGGACGACCGCGACGCGGTCGCTGACGTTCAGGTCGGCGTCCTTGCGGGCCTGCTGGATCACCCGGACGACGTCGCGGGCCAGGCCCTCGGCGGCGAGCTCCGGGGTGACCTCGGTGTCGAGCACGATGACACCCGCGCCGTTCGGCAGGGCCTCGGTGTGGTCGGCGTCGACCGCGACCATGGTCAGCTCGAACTCGCCGTCCTCCAGGACGACGCCGCCCGCGGTGACCGTGCCGTCCGCGACGGTCCAGTCGCCGGCCTTGACGGCCTTGATGACCCGCTGCACGTCCTTGCCGAGCCGGGGCCCAAGCACGCGCGGGACCAGCTTCAGGTCGGACTTCGAGTAGGCGCTCACGTCGGAGTCGAACTCGACGGCCTTGACGTTCAGCTCGTCCTTGAGCAGGTCAGCGAACGGCGCGAGCCGCTCGGCGTGCCCGGTCGCCACGGTGAGCTTCGCCAGCGGCAGGCGCACGCGGAGCTTGCGGGCCTTGCGCATGAACAGGCCCACAGAGGCGATTTCGCGCACGGCGTCCATCGCCTCCACCAGGGCGTGGTCGGCGGGCAGGTCCTCGGCCTCGGGCCAGTCGGCCAGGTGCACCGAGCGGCCGCCGGTCAGGCCCCGCCAGATGTCCTCGCTGATGAGCGGCAGCAGCGGCGCCGCGACCTCGCACGCGGTCTTCAACGCCGTTGCGAGCGTGGCGAACCCGTCCTCGTCGCCCTCCCAGAACCGGTCGCGCGAGCGGCGCACGTACCAGTTGGTGAGGCTCTCCAGGTAGGAGCGGAACGCGGCGGTCGCGCCCGCGAGGTCGTAGGCGTCCATCATCGCGGTGGTCGTCTCGACCAGTTCCCGCGTCTTCGCCAGCAGGTACCGGTCGAGCCGGTGCTCGCTGGCCAGCGCGGTGGCCCGCGCCTGCTCGGGCGTCGCCTCGTAGCCGGCCGCGCCCGCGTAGAGCGTGTAGAAGTACCACACGTTCCACAGGGGAAGGACGACTTGGCGGACGGCGTCGCGGAACCCGTTCTCGCTGACGGGCATGTCGCCGCCGCGCAGGACCGGGGAGGACACCAGGAACCAGCGCATCGCGTCGGAGCCGAACTGCTCGTAGGACTCCCGCACGTCCGGGTAGTTGCTGAGCGACTTGGACATCTTCTGCCCGTCCTCGCCCAGCAGCGTGCCGTGGACGAGCGCGGTGCGGAACGCGGGCCGGTCGAACAGGGCCGTGGCGAGGACGTGCAGCGTGTAGAACCAGCCGCGGGTCTGGGCGGTGTACTCGACGATGAAGTCGCCCGGGTAGTGGTGCTCGAACCAGTCGGCGTTCTCGAACGGGTAGTGGACCTGCGCGAACGGCATGGAGCCCGATTCGAACCAGCAGTCGAGGACTTCGGGGACTCGGCGCATGACGGACTGGCCCGTGGGGTCGTCCGGGTTGGGCCGCACCAGGTTGTCGATGCCGGGGCGGTGGAGGTCGGTGACGGGCACGCCGAAGTCGCGTTCGAGGTCGGCGAGCGAGCCGTAGACGTCGACGCGCGGGTAGGCGGGGTCGTCGGAGACCCACACGGGGATGGGGGCGCCCCAGTACCGGTTGCGGCTGATGTTCCAGTCGCGGGCGTTGGCGAGCCACTTGCCGAACTGGCCGTCCTGGACGTGCCCGGGCGTCCAGTCGATCTGCTGGTTGAGTTCGAGCATGCGGTCGCGGAAGCTGGTGACGGCCACGAACCATGCGGAGAGGGCGCGCTGGATCAGCGGGGAGCCGCAGCGCCAGCAGTGCGGGTAGTTGTGGTTGTACGTGTCGTGGCGCAGCAGGCGCTGGGTGTCCTTGAGGTCCTTGATGATGAGCTTGTTGGCCTCGAAGACGTGGACGCCGGCGTACGGGGGCACCTCGTCGGTGAACTTGCCGGAGTCGTCGACGGGGACGACCGGTTCGATGCCGGCGGCGTCGGTGACGAGCTTGTCCTCTTCGCCGAAGGCGGGGGCGATGTGGACGACGCCGGTGCCGTCTTCGGTGGTCACGTAGTCGGCGGTGAGCACCTGGTGGGCGTTCTCGCGGCCGGTGAAGAAGTCGAACGGCGGGTTGTAGCGCAGGCCGACGAGGTCGGCGCCCTTGTAGCGGGCGAGGATCTCGGGGTTCTCGCCGAGTTCGCGGGCGTACGCGGGGAGGCGGGCTTCGGCGAGCAGGTAGCGCGAGCCTTCGGATTCGACGACGGCGTAGTCGACGCTGGGGTGGACGGCGGCGGCGAGGTTGGACGGGAGGGTCCACGGCGTGGTGGTCCAGACGAGGAGTTTCACGCCGTCGAGCGGGCCCTCGGTGGTGACGTCGAGGCCGACGGTGACGGCCGGGTCCTGGCGGTCGCGGTAGGTGTCGTCCATCTTCGTCTCGGTGGCGGCGAGCGGCGTCTCGCAGCGCCAGCAGTACCAGAGGACGCGGTAGCCCTCGTAGATCAGGCCCTTGTCGTGCAGGGTCTTGAAGGCCCACATGACGCTCTCCATGTAGGACAGGTCGAGGGTCTTGTAGTCGTTCTCGAAGTCGACCCAGCGGGCCTGGCGGGTCACGTAGTCGACCCACTCGTCGGTGAACTGGAGGACGGAGGCCTTGGCGGCGGCGTTGAACCGGTCGACGCCATACGCCTCGATGTCGGCCTTCGATTTGAGGCCGAGTTCCTTCTCGGTGGTGACCTCGGCGGGCATGCCGTGGGTGTCCCAGCCGAAGCGGCGCTCGACGCGCTTGCCGCGCATCGTCTGGTAGCGGGGGACGATGTCCTTGACGTAGCCGGTGAGGAGGTGCCCGTAGTGGGGCAGGCCGTTGGCGAAGGGCGGGCCGTCGTAGAAGACGAACTCGTTCGCGCCGTTCTCGCCCGCCGGGCGGGCCTCGATGGAGGCGGCGAAGGTGTCGTCCTTGGTCCAGAAGTCGAGCACGCGGCGCTCGACCTCCGGGAGGTTCGGGCTCGCGGGTACGCCCCGTGCGGGGTCGTCGAGTGGATAGGCCATGGGACCGGTGTCTCCTCACACACACGCCTTGCGGACTTACGGTGTGCGAGGACGAGTCCGGCCTGTTCAAGGGCCTGACCCGCGGTACCACCTCGCTTGGCGCTCCCGCTTCCAGTGAAGCCGGTGCGCCCGCTCGATTCGGCGGCGGTGACGGGCCGCGCCCGTCCGGTTCTACTGGGGCCCCACCTGTGCGCGGCGGCGTTCGAAGCTGCCGCGGTGGGGCCGGTTCTTCCGGAAGCTCGCCGGTGATGGCCGGGTCGACGCTGTTGTAGGCAAGTGTAGCGCCGCCCCCGCCTCGGTTCGCGAGGGATTTACGGCGCGTCACCGCAGCGCACCGGCGTCGGTCCCACCCTCTGGGCATGTAGTATTCGGCCTGTGAGAACCCACGCCCGCAACTGGTGGTGGCGTCGCTGAGGCGGCGTCCCTGCTTTTGCGTGCAAGAAGCAAGCGACCGTCTCGAAGGCGGTCGCTTCGTCGTATCCGGGGTCGGCCGCCTCGAGTCGGGACCTGAGACCCATTGAGAGGGCCGATGACCAAGTTTCTGACACCCGCCGGTGTGACCGTGGAACGCCACGTCAGCGAGCTCGACGACTCGGACTTGACGCCGATCGTCGCGCAGGTGGAGACCCGCCGCGGCGGGGTCCTGTCGAGCGGCATGGAGTATCCGGGCCGGTATTCGCGCTACCACCTCGCCTATGTCGACCCGTCCCTCGAGGTCGTGGCGCGCGGGCGCGAGGTGACCGTGCGGCAGTTGAACGCCCGCGGGTTCCTGCTCGTCGACGTGCTCGCGGAGGCGCTGGCGGCGGCCGAGGTCGGCGAGGTCACCCGGAGCGACCGCGAGGTGCGCGTCCAGGTGCCGACCCCGACTGCACGCGTGCCCGAGGAGCTGCGCTCGAAGCTGCCGACGGCGTTCTCGGCGCTGCGGGTGATCCTCGAGGCGCTGCGCTGCGACGACCCGTACCTGGGGCTGTGGGGCGCGTTCGGGTACGACCTGGCCTACCAGTTCGAGCCGATCCCGTTCGCGAAGGACCGGCCCGATGACGCCCGCGACCTGGTGCTGCACTTGGCCGACGAGATCTACGTGGTCGACCGCAAGCGCGAGACCGCGCAGGTGCGCCGCTATGACTTCTCGTTCGGCGGGCGCTCCACGAAGGGCCTGTCGCGGGAGACCGAATCGCTCGACTACGTGCGGGCCGAGTCGATCCCGGACGGGCCTGTGCCTGGCGTGTACGCCGACACGGTGCGCCGCGCGCGGCAGGAGTTCAAGGCGGGCAACCTGTTCGAGGTCGTGCCGGGCCACGAGATGTACGCGGCGTGCGATTCGCCGACGCTGTTCTACGAGCGGCTGCGCACCGCGAACCCGGCGCCGTACGAGTTCATCTTCAACCTCGGCGACCGCGAGTACCTCGTCGGCGCCTCGCCGGAGATGTTCGTGCGGGTCTCGGGCGACCGGGTGGAGACCTGCCCGATCGCGGGGACGATCGCGCGCGGGGACGACCCGGTGCACGACGCCTCGCAGATCGCCCTGCTCATCGGCTCCCCGAAGGAGGAGTCGGAGCTGACGATGTGCACCGACGTGGACCGCAACGACAAGGCCCGCGTGTGCGTGCCCGGTTCGGTGAAGGTCCTGGGGCGCAGGCAGATCGAGATGTACTCGCGGCTGATCCACACCGTCGACCACGTCGAGGGGCGGCTGCGGCCGGAGATGGACGCGCTGGACGCGTTCCTCACGCACATGTGGTCGGTGACGGTGACGGGCGCGCCGAAGACCTGGGCGATGCGGTTCATCGAGGAGCAGGAGACGACGCCGCGGCGCTGGTACGGCGGCGCGGTCGGCTTCGTCGGGTTCGACGGGTCGATGAACACGGGCCTGACGCTGCGGACGGCGCAGATCCGCGACGGCGTCGCGTGCGTGCGCGCGGGGGCGACCCTCCTCTACGACTCCGACCCGGACGCCGAAGAGGCCGAGACCCACTTGAAGGCGCGCGCGCTGCTGGAGACCGCGGCGGGCGGGATCGGCGCCGCCGCGGTGGTGCCGGAGCCGATCGAGGTCGCGGGCGGGCCGGCGGGCGAGGGCCGCAAGGTGCTGCTGGTCGACCACGAGGACTCGTTCGTGAACACCCTCGGCGACTATTTCCGCCAGCACGGCTGCGAGGTCACGACCTTGCGGTTCGGGTTCGATGCCGCGCAGGTGCTGGCCGATACGGAGCCCGACCTGGTCGTGCTCTCGCCCGGTCCGGGCCGGCCGCAGGACTTCGACACGGCCGGGCTCCTCGACGAGCTCGAGCGGCGGGGCCTGCCGGTGTTCGGGGTCTGCCTGGGGCTGCAGGCGATGGTCGAGCACGCGGGCGGTTCGCTGTCGCTGCTGGACGAGCCGAGCCACGGCAAGCCGGGGAACGTGAAGGTGACCGGCGGGGGCCTGTTCGACGGGCTGCCGTCCGAGGTGGTCGCGGCGCGCTACCACTCGCTGTACGCCACGCCCGACCAGGTGCGGGGCGATTTCGCGGTGACGGCGGCGATCGACGAGGTCGTGATGGCGATCGAGGCGCCCGGGAAGCGCTGGTTCGCGGTGCAGTTCCACCCCGAGTCGATCCTGACGGCGGCGGGCGCGCACGGGCACCGGATCATCGGGAACGTGCTGCGGCTGACCGCTTGAGCGTCCCGATGTGACGTGCGAGGGCCGGGAGGCGCGGAGGCGCTTCCCGGCCCTTTGCGATGCGGGCGTTCGGTTGCGGGCGCTACGAGGTGTACTCCCAGTCTTGGACGCAGGACCAGGCGCTGTAGCCCCAGGCGCCGTTCCAGTAGACCTCCATCCAGTAGTCGCTGGTGAGTCCGCAGGCGCGGTACTCGCCGCCGGAGCCGCGCTCGCAGGAGACCTGGACCCAGGTGTCGGCCGGGATGACCTCGAGGATCGCCGCGCCGACCTCGGCGAGACGGCGGTGGTTGACGCCTTCGGTGAAGCGGGCCCGGCAGGTCCGCTGCTCTGCGGCGGCGGCCGGGACCACCGTGCTCTCGATCCGCGATTTCACGGGCGTCGGCATGTCGACGGGCACGCGCGGAGCCGCGGCAGCCGAGGACATGGCGGAGAGCGACAGCGCGAGCGCGGCCGCTATGACGCCGATGGCAGTGAAGAACTTCTTCATTACCAGGATCACCCCTTTGGTGAACTTGATCATGCTTACGCCTTATGACGTGATCTCAACCTAATTACGATGAAGAGTGCGTTCCAGTACAAAACGGGTAATGTCGGGAAGCCGACAGAGCGATCGGGCGTGGACGGGGCGCTGGACGGTGGCGCCGGGCGGGCCGATGAATGTCGGCGGCGGTCCGGTGTCGGGGCCGCCGGGACTCGTCGGCGGCCGGCCGCGCGGGAATCCAGGTGCCTTGGCGGCCAAGGAATGCCGAGCGAGGCCGGCCGTTCGAACGGGTTCGTCGGCGGGTGTCGGTGGGACGTGATTTGCTGGCGGGATGGCGAAAACCGTGTACAACACAGCGACCAGCATCGACGGCTACCTCGCGGATCCCGAGAACTCCCTCGAGTGGCTCTTCACCGTGCCGGGGGGCCACCCCGAGCAGGCGGAGGAGGAGGGCGGGGATGCGGAGACCCCGCTCGACGAGTTCGGCGAGTTCCTCGCCGGGGTCGGCGCGATCTGCATGGGCTCCACGACGTACGAGTGGATCCTCGAGTACGAGAACGTGCTCGAGAACCCGGGCAAGTGGGAGTACGAACAGCCTGCGTGGGTGTTCTCGAGCCGGGACCTCCCCGCGTTGCCGGGGCAGGACATCCGGTTCGTGTCCGGCGACGTCGCGGCGGTCCACGCCGAGATGGTCGAGGTCGCGGGCGACAAGGACCGGTGGATCGTCGGCGGCGGCGACCTCGTCGGCCAGTTCTTCGACGCCGGGCTCCTCGACGAGATCCGCGTCTCGCTCGCGCCGGTCTTCCTCGGCGACGGCGCACCGCTCCTGCCGCGCAGGATCCTCTCCCACCACCTCGAACTGACCGAGGCGAAGAGCACCGGCCAGTTCGCCTGCCTCACTTACAAGGTCAAGTAGCGAGAGGCTTCCTCGCGTCTTGGTGCGAAAGGGGGAGGGCCCCTCCCCTCCCCTCCCCTCCCCCCACCCCACCCGCCCCTGGTGTGTCGGGCCGGAGCCGAACGGCTGGCATACCGCTCAGGTCCGGACGGTCCGGCCCGTTCTTAGTCTGCGGACCCGCAACGCGGGTCGGTGTTCGACGACGGTGTTCAGTCTCGGTGTCGACGCCATCGCCTGGCCGTAATGCTCGGCCGTGGTGGTGAAGCTGTCACCCGGCGATAGTGCTCGGCCGCGGTGGCGTCATCGGGGGTCGATGGCGCAGGTGCGGTCGCACCGTGTCGGTGGCCGCCCGGCCCGCAAGGGCCGGGCGGGTCTCCCGCTAGTCGTTGTCGTTGTCGTCCCGGTCGTTGTCGTCCTGGTCGTCGGCGTCGTTGTCGTCGCCGTCGTCATCGGTGCCGTCGGAGTCGTCGTCACCGTCGTCGTCGTTCGCGTCGTCGTCGGCGAACACGTCGGTGACCATGCCGTCGAGGGCGTTGACCGCGATGTCCCAGTCGGCGCCGTCGGCGTCCGTCACCTCGACCACCCAGACCGGGGCCTCGGCGGTGCCTTCGAGGTCGACGTCGTAGACCTCGCCCGCGACCTCCGTGAGCGCGGCCTCGACGGCCGCGTCCTCGCCGATGGCCTCGTCCGGAAGCACGAAGTCGTCGTCATCGGAGCCGTCGCGGTCGTCCCAGTCGTCGCGGTCATCGCGGTCCGAACCGTTCGCATCGTCCGCCGCCTGCTCGGCGCGGTCGTCCCGGTCGTCGATCTCGTCCGCTGCGAAGGCCGCGGCGGCGCCGCCGCCGAGGAGCAGGACGCCCGCGGCGCCGGCGATCACGAGGGTGCGCTGGCGGCCGCGGAAGCGGCGGCGCTGCGTCGCCTCAGGCTGGTCGGGGGTCGGGGCCTGCTGGGTGTCGGTCGGAGCGTTCATGTCGTGTCCTCTCGCTGCTGTGCGGATCTGATGTCGGCAACCTTGCGCGTCCGAACCTGAAGCCAAGCTGAAGTCACCTGAAGCCGTCTTCAGGAAACTCGGCAAAGCAGGCCGGGGAGAAGGCGGGTTCCGGTGTTCCTCCTGGTAACGGCCCGTCTAGCATGTCTGCGGGCGACTTCAGGTTGGCTTCAGGTTCGCTGTGTCAAGCTTCGTGACATGCGATTGCTGATGGTGGAAGACGAGCAGCGGCTGGCCAAGATGGTCGCCGCCGGGCTGGCGGCCGAGGGCTACGCCGTCGACCTCGCCCATGACGGGCGGACCGGCCTGTCGATGGCCCGCATCGGCGACTACGACGCGATCATCCTCGACATCATGCTGCCCGGCATGAACGGCTACCAGGTCTGCGCGGCCCTCCGCCAGGAAGGCGTGGCCACCCCGATCCTCATGCTCACCGCCAAAGACGGCGAGTACGACGAGGCCGAAGGCCTCGACACCGGCGCGGACGACTACCTCACCAAGCCGTTCTCCTTCGTGGTCCTCCAGGCGCGCATCCGCGCCATGATGCGCCGCGGCCGGTCCGCGGCCGCCGCCCCCACCGTGTGGCGCTTCGGCGACCTCACCGTCGACCCGGCCACCCGCACCTGCCAGCGCGGCGGCAAGCCCGTCGAACTGACCTCGAAGGAGTTCTCGGTCCTGGAGTTCCTGGCGAGCCGCGTCGGCGAGGTCGTGTCCAAATCCGAGATCCTTCACCACGTGTGGGACTTCGCCTACGACGGGGACGTGAACATCGTGGAGGTCTACGTCTCCAACCTGCGCCGCAAGATCGACGCCCCTTTCCAGCGCGCCTCGATCGCGACCGTGCGCGGCGCCGGCTACCGACTGGCGGCCGACGGTGGTTAGGCCCCAGCCGGACAGGGCGCAGCGGGCCGAGATCCGCAGGGCCATGAGGCGGGCCGAGGGGAAGAAGCCGTTCTGGCGGCCCGATTCGGTGCGGGCGCGGGCCACTGTGGGCGCGACGCTCGTCGTCGCTGTGGCGCTGGTTGCCGCCGGGCTCCTGGTCGTGACGTTGCTGCGGGACAATCTCTACGGTCGCGCGGAGCTCACTGCGGAGGTCCAGGCCCGGTCGATCGCCGGTCAGCTCGCTTCGGGTACGGCGCCTTCGGCGATCGAGCTGCCCGACGACGATGAGCTCGTGCAGATCGTGGACGCTGACGGAACCGTGGTCGCCTCCAGTGAGGACCTCGCGGGCGCGCCAGTAGTCGGTGCTTTCGCTCCGGAACCCGATCCGACGCCTGCTGAGACCGAGCCGACGGAGACGGCGCGAGCGGAGACCGGGACCGACGATGATGATGACGAGGACGGGGACGATCAGGACGACGATGATGATGGCGAGGGCTCCGAGACGTCCTCGATCGACGCGCCGACGACCACTGCGGCGGGCGGGTCGGTCGGGTCGTCGATCGCTTACGAGACTGTGAACCTGCCGGGCGACGAACCGTCGTACCGGTTCGCGTCGCTCATCGCCAGAACCCCCGACGGCGGGACGTATGCCGTCTATTCCGGCGCTTCCCTTGAGACGCAAGAGGAGGCTGTGGACAGCGTCGGGGCGATCATGGCGTGGGCGCTGGCGCCGCTGCTGCTCGTGGTCGCCGTGGTGACCTGGCTGGTGGTCCGGCGTGCGTTGCGGCCGGTGCGGGCGATCCAGACGGAGCTCATCGAGATCATGGGCGGCGATTTGAGCCGGCGGGTGCCGGTGCCTGCGAGCCGCGATGAGATCCACAGCCTCGCGAGGACCACCAACATGACGCTCGAGGCGCTCGACCTGTCCGTCGAGCAGCAGCGCCGGTTCGTCGCGGATGCTTCGCACGAGTTGCGGAGCCCGCTCGCGATCCTGCGCACCCAGTTGGAGATCGCCAAGGAGCACCCGGAACTCCTCGATTTGGATGCCACGCTCGGGGATGTGACGCGGTTGCAGGATCTCGCCTCCGACCTGCTGCTGCTTGCGCGTCTTGACGCCGGGGAGCGGCCGCCGCATGTGGCGGTGCCGTTCACTGAGTTGGTGCGCGAGGAGGTGGCCCGCCGGGCCGCCACCGACCGGGTGCCGGTGCGGCTGGACGTGGAGGAGGACTTGTCGGTGTGGGGGGTGCGCGGTCACCTGGCGCGGGCGGTCGGGAATCTGCTCGCGAACGCGCAGCGGCACGCTGCCGGGCAGGTTTCGGTACGGCTGGCGGCCGAGGACGACGTCTGGCTGCGTTTGGACGTCGCGGATGATGGCAATGGCGTGCCCAAGGGGCAGCGGCGGCGGATCTTCGACCGGTTCGTGCGGCTCGATGAGTCCCGCAGCCGCGACGAGGGCGGCGCGGGCCTGGGTTTGGCGATCGTGCAAGACGTGGCGCTGGAGCATCACGGCATGATCTACGTGCTCGATGCGCCGGAGGGGGGTGCGCTGTTCCGTTTGGCGTTGCGCCGCAATGCGCGGGGATGGTGAAGTGCGCCGGGCGGCATTGAGGTGCTCGAGGCCGGGTCGGGGCGCTTCTCTGGCTCCGTGCGTCGGGCCGACGATGGCGACGAGGTGTCGGCCGCTGTGACGGGTTCTCGTGTTGCGGTCGGTCTCGTCGGGCCGGGGCGGGCGGTCCTTACGATGGCCGGATGAAGGCTTGGATCCCCCACGAGGCCGGGCTCGCTGAGCTCGGTCCGCTGCCCGAGGATGTCGTCGTCGAGGTGTACGACGGTGGCGACTTCCCGTCCGATCCTGGTGGCGTCGAGTTCCTGGTGCCGCCGGCCGCGCCCAAGGCGACGCTGCCGGGCATGTCGTACTCGACGCCGCCCGTGCTGGAGGACATGCCGAATCTCAAGGTCGTGCAGCTGCTCAGTGCGGGTGTCGAGAACTGGGTGCCGTATGTGCCGGACGGCGTGCTGCTGTGCAACAACCGCGGCGCGCACACGGAGGTGACGGCCGAGTGGGTGATGGCCGCGACGCTCGCTTCGGTGCGGCGGCTCGACGTGTTCGCCCGCAACCAGCCCGAGGGCAGGTGGGAACTCGCTTGGGGCACGACGCTGTCGGGGAAGCGCGCGGTGGTCATCGGTGCCGGCTCGATCGGTGCGGCCGTGGCGCGTCGGTTCGAGGCCTCCGGGTTGGAGGTGCGGATGGTGGCGCGGACGGCGCGGCCGGGGGTCGGGACGCTCGAGGACCTGCCAGGGCTGCTTCCCGACGCGGATGTCGTGGTGGTCATGGTGCCGTTGACGCCGGAGACCGAGGGCCTGGTGGACGCGGCGTTCCTGGCGCGGATGCGCGACGGTGCGCTGCTGGTGAACGCGGCCCGCGGGAAGATCGTGGACACTGCCGCGCTGACTGCGGAGGTCGCGTCGGGGCGGTTGCGGTGCGCGCTCGACGTGACCGAGCCGGAGCCGCTGCCCGCCGGCCACGAGTTGTGGGGTCTGGAGGGTGCGATCGTGACGCCGCATGTGGGCGGTGCGGTGCTCGGGTTCATCGAGCGGGTCTACCCGCGGGTGGGCGATCAGATCCGGCGTTTCGCGGCGGGTGAGCCGCTCCGGAACGTGGTCGAGAACGGGTATTAGCGGTGCGGGTCGCCGCATGCTGGACCTTTGATGGTTCGATGGTGCGGTGATGACGCGATTCGAGGAACTGGGCTGGCGTGATTCGCCGATGGGCGAGATCAGTCTGCGGCGGCGGTACGACCCTGAGGTGCGGGCCGAGGTGTACGAGGTCAAGCTGGACGAGGACTTCCTCATGTCGAGCCTGTTCACCGTGGCCGAGCGGGAGCTTTCCCACCTGGGGCTGGCCCGGGTCGAGAGCGGCGGCGACCTCGAGGTGATCGTCGGAGGCCTGGGCTTGGGGTACACGGCCCTTGCGGCCCTTGAGGATCCGCGGGTGCGGGACTTGACGGTGATCGAGTACTCGGAGGCGGTCATCGACTGGCACGAGCGTGACCTGCTGCCGGACACCGTGGGCCTCGCGGCGGACGAGCGGGTGCGCTTGGTGTGCGCGGACTTCTTCGCCGCCGCGATGAGCGACGAGGGGTTCGATCCCGAGCGGCCCGGGCGGGCGTTCGATGCGATCCTGCTGGACATCGACCACTCCCCCAGCCGGGTGCTGCATTCGCCGCACGCCGACTTCTACACCGCGGCGGGCATGCGGGCCATGGCCGCGCATCTGAAGCCCGGAGGGGTGTTCGCGATCTGGTCGGACGACCCGCCGGAGCCGGAGTTCATGACCGTGCTGATGGAGGTCTTCACGGGGGTGCAGGCCAAGCGGGTCTGGTTCGACAACCCGTACACCGGCGGGCGCTCCTCGAACACCGTGTACACGGCGGTCCGGGTCTAGGGGGTGTTTGAGAAGGCCCGGCGAGTCGGTATCCGAGTCCATTCGTTCGGTCGCAAGGCGGAGGGGCCTTTGCATACCGGTGTTGTATGCAAAGGTCGCGACAACGCAGCGAGCGGGCGAATGGGCCGGATAGCGGCCGGCGGGGTTTCTCAAACACCCCCTAGGAGACGCGCGCGCCGGGCGGGACGTCCGCGTCGGGGGCCAGGAGCACCACTTCGTCCGTGCCCTCGACGGGGACGCCGAGGACCAGCACCTCGGATTTGAAGCCCGCGATGCGGCGCGGCGGGAAGTTGGTCACAGCGACCACCATGCGCCCCACCAGTTCCTCGGCGCTGTAGCGGGCGGTGATCTGGGCGCTCGACTGCTTGACGCCGTGCTCGCCGAAGTCGATCCACAGCTTGTAGGCGGGGACGCGGGCCTTCGTGTTCGGTTCGGTCTTGACGACGCGTCCGGCGCGGATCTCGGTGCGGAAGAACGCTTCGGCGGAGCTGGCCTCGGGGGTCTGGGCGGGTTCGGTCATCGCCGCAGAATAACGCTAGGCGGCATCGAAGCGCCGCCGCATTTCGGCGAGGGCGTCGTCGGTGAGGCGTCCGTAGAGGCGCAGCCGCGCCATGCCGCCGTCGGGGAAGAGGTGCAGCCGCACCGAAGTGGCGGGCCGGTCGTTGTCGAGGACGAAGCGGTGCGGCGTGTCCGGTTGGAGTTTCGTGCGCGGCAGGAGCGTGAACGCGGTGTCGCCGTCGCGGGCTTCGATCGCGGCCCAGCCGGGGGCGTTGTGCTTGAGGTGGGTGGTGTCGAGTTCGGCGACGCGGACGGTGCCGCGGCCGGCGAGGCGCACGTCGAGCCATTCGTTGCCCGGTTCGCGGCGGCGGGCGGTCTCCCAGCCGTCGGCCTGGCTGGCGGGCAGGCCGGGCATGATCGCGCCGACCGGGTTGGAGTAGAAGGCGTTCGAGGCGCCAGTGACCGTGGCCCCGTTGGTGAGCGCGGCGAGGTCGAGCGGCAGGTCCGCGAAGCCGGCCGGGTCGGGCACGGGGGTGCCGTGGACGCGGAGGCGGGCGATGCCGCCGTCCGGGTGCATGTTGAGGCGCACGTGGGTGCAGCGGTACGGGTCGCGGACGGCGTATTCGTTCACGCTGTCGCCCTTGGCGTCGCTGACCGGGACGAGGGGCCGCCAGTCGGCTTCCAGGATCTCGTGGAGGGCGGGGTGGCCGTCGAGCCGGCAGGCGTCGACCGAGATGCGCGGCGGGTAGTTGCCGGTGAAGTAGGCGGTGTCGACGACGATGCCGCTGACCGTGCCGGGGACGCCGAGGCGGATGATCGCCCAGTCGTGGCCGGTGTCGCGGCGGCGGCGCGTCTCCCAGCCGTCATAGAGCTGTCCTTTGTGGCCGAACGTGTGCGCTTGGTGGACGACGGGGTAGGGCCTGATGAGGCTCTCCTTCTCCGCGAAGGACTCGTCGTTGGCGGCGAGCACGGATCCGCCGAGGGCGCGGGCGGCGAGATCGGGCAGGTGCCGCCAGTCGTCGGGGCCTTGGACGTCGGGGCGGGGTTCGAGCGGGCTCATCGGGGGCTCCTCAGCAGTTGGCGGCCACGCGGTGCGGCGTCGGTGTCGACGCGTCTGCCGCGCAGCCAGGTCGAGACGACCCAGCCTGTCAGTGTCTCGCGGTCGTAGGGGGTCACGGGGTGGCGGTGCAGGAGGTCTTCAGCGCGGACGGTCCACGCCCGTTCCGTGTCGAACGCGACGAGGTCGGCGTCGGCTCCGGTCGCGATGCGGCCCTTGCGGTCGAGCCCGACGAGGTCGGCCGGGCCGGCGCACATCCACCGGACCAGATCGGCCAGGGCGAGGCCGCGGCCGCGCGCTTCGGTCCACATGACGGGCAGCCCGAGCTGCAGCGAGGCGATGCCGCCCCACGAGGTGGCGAAGTCGCCGGTCTTCATGCCGGGCGGGCTGGGCGAATGGTCGGAGACGACGATGTCGATGCCGCCGTCGACGAGCCCTTCCCAGAGGGCTTCGCGGTTCGCCTCGCCGCGGATCGGCGGGCAGCACTTGAAGGCGGTGGCGCCGTCAGGGATGCGTTCGGCGGCGAGGTGGAGGTAGTGGGGGCAGGTCTCGACCGTGATGCGGACGCCGTCCCGCCGGGCGGCGTGGAGGTCGGCGAGGGCTTCGGCCGCCGCGAGGTGGAGGAGGTGGACGCGGGCGCCAGTGGCGCGGGCGGCGGCGATGACCTCGCGGACCGCGCTGGTCTCGGCCTCGGGCGGCCGGGTGGCGAGGAAGCTGCCGAAGGCGCTTCCCGGGGACCCTTGCGAGCCGTGAATATGTCCGGCGGTGTCGGCGTCGTGGAGGTGGGCGGGGTCTTCCGCGTGGACGAGGAGGAGCGCGTCCAGGGCGGCGACCGTCGCGCACGCGCGGTGGAGGCCCGCGGTGTCGAGGTGCGGGAACTCGTCGACTCCTGAAGGGGCCGTGAAGCATTTGAAACCGAAGACGCCGGCGTCGTGGAGTCCCTTGAGGTCGGCGTCGTTGCCGGGGATCGCGCCGCCCCAGAAGCCGGTGTCGACCCAGGTCCGGTCGCGGGCCGCGTCGCGTTTGGCGGCCAGCGCGGCGGTGTCCACGGTGGGCGGGAGGCTGTTGAGCGGCATGTCGACGATGGTGGTGACGCCGCCCGCGGCGGCGGCGCGGGTGGCGGTGGCGAAGCCCTCCCATTCGGTGCGGCCGGGTTCGTTGACGTGGACGTGGGTGTCGACGAGGCCCGGGAGGAGGGCGAGGTCGCGGAGGTCTTCGGTGCGGTGGGCGGGTATGGGCTCGTCGTAGTCGCCGATGACGGCGATGCGCTCGCCGGCGATGGCGACGGCGGCGGGTCGTTCGCCGTCGGGGAGGACGGTTCGGCGGGAGCGGAGCACCAGGTCGTAGATGACGGGGGCGGCAATGTCGTAGGGGTCGGTCATCATGGTGACTCCAGGTGTTCGTTCGGTTGCGAGAGGACCCGTATGGCGGCGGGGCCGAACGGTCATAAGGCCTCGGCGTTCGCGGCGCGGTAGGCGCGCCAGGAGCCGTGGGCGGTGATGTCGATGAGTTCGGGCAGGGCTGCGCAGTCGTCGCGCAGGCGCATGCCGAGCGCTTCGGTGCCGTCGGCCATGCCGACGACGCCGAGTTCGAGGTCGGCCGGTTCGGCCGGCAGGAGGGAGGTGCGCAGGACGGCGAGGTCGATGTCGTAGAGCTCGCCGTCGATTGCGGCGCCTTGGCCTTCGGGCGCGAGCTGCAGGGCCGGGTGGTCGTCTCCGACGGAGTGCAGCCGGTAGATCGGCAGGGTCGTGGCGGGGCCGACGAACGGCGCGCCGCCGATCAGGTGGTGGAGGTTGCCGCCTTTCATGCCGCCTCCGTTGAGGAACATGTGGACCATCATCGGCTCCTTCGATTATGGGTGCTCGGTTGCTGTGCTTGCGGTTCGGTGGTAAGGCTCGGTGGCCGGTGGCCGGTGGCCGGTGGCCGGTGGCCGGTGGCCGGTGGCCGGTGGCCGGTGGCCGGTGGCCGGTGTGCGACCCCGACTCGGTTTGCGCTCGAGCCCGGGTCCAGGCCCTTCGGATCGCCATTGGCTGCGGCCGTGATGGCCGCGTTCCGCCGATCAGTGGTGGATCGGGCCCTGCGCCCCGGTGAGGAACCCGGCGCGGGCATCGTTCCTGACGGCGACGATCTCGGCGACGATCGACAGGGCGGTCTCCTCGGCGGTGCGGCCGTTGAGGTCGAGGCCGATGGGTGAGCGGAGGCGGGCGAGCGCTTCCTCCTCCAGTCCGGCCTCGCGGAGCCGTTCGAGCCGGTCGCGGTGGGTGGCGCGGGAGCCGAGCGCGCCGACGTATCCGGCCTCGGAGACGAGGGCGCGTTCGAGGAGCGGGAGGTCGAACTTCTCGTCGTGGGTGAGGACGACGACCGTGGTGGTCGCGTCGACCTCGGCCGCGTCGAAGTGGCGGTGCGGCCAGTCCACGACGATCGCGTCGGCGTCGGGGAAGCGGATCTCGGTGGCGAACACGGGCCTCGCGTCGCACACCGTGACCCTGAAGCCGAGGGTCTTGGCGATCCGCACGATCGGCGCGGCGAAGTCGACGGCGCCGTAGATGTAGAGGTCCGGGGGCGGCGAGTAGTCCTCGACGGCGAAGCGGCCGACGCGCCCCGAGGCGGCCGGCAGGTCGATCGCGCCGAGCTCGAGGCGGCCGGCGAAGCCGTTGGCGCTCATGGCGACCGCCGTGCCGAGGTCGGGGCCCTCCACGACGCGCACGAGCGAGGCGGACTCGCCTGCGAGGACCGCGTCGAGGGTGGCGCCGATGGCGGGGTCGTCCGGTTCGACCCGCACGACGAGCACGTCCATCGTGCCGTCGCAGGTGATGCCGAGGAAGAACCGCTCCTCCTCGGTGGCGCCGTACGAGTCGACCGCGGGCGTGCCCGTCTCCAGGACCTCCTGGCAGCGGCCATACACGGCGGCTTCGACGCAGCCGCCCGAGACGCCGCCCACGGCCGTGCCGTCCGCGTCGACGGCGAGCGCGGTGCCGAGCGGGCGCGGCGAGGACCCGGCGGTGCCGACGACCGAGGCGAGCGCGAACGGCTTCCCGTCGTCCATCCAGGCGCGGAGTGTCGCGGCGATGTCCCTCATGGCTGCCTCCCGAAGTGGGCGGTCAGGTGTTCGGGCCTGACCGGGATCTGGGTGAGTGGAAGGCCCGTCGCGTCCCGGATGGCGGCGACGATCGCGGGCGTCGACGAGAGCGTGGGCGGTTCGCCCGCGCCTCGGAGTCCATAGGGCGCTTCGGGGTCGGCGTTCTCGACGATGCGCAGCCGCATCGGCGGCATGTCGAGGATGGTGGGGATGAGGTAGTCCGTGAAGGAGGCGTTCTTGACCCGCCCCTGCTCGGTGATCATCTCCTCCATGACGGCGAGGCCGAGGCCCTGCGCGGAGCCGCCGTGGATCTGGCCTTCGAGTGCGACTGGGTTCATGATCTTCCCGACGTCCTGGACGCAGGTCAGGTCGACGACCTTGACGAGTCCGAGCTCCACGTCGACGTCTACAGTGGCGCGGTGGACGGCGAGGGCGAGCTGGACGTGCGACTCGCCTTGGCCGGTGACGGGGTCCATGGGTTTGGTGGCGCGGTGGCGGAACACGCGCGTCGCCTCGACCGGCCCGTCGGCGAGGTCGCGGCCGCGCAGCAGTTCGCGGACGGCCTCGCAGGCGGCTTTGACGGCGCCGCCGGTCATGTACGACTGGCGCGAGGCCGAGGAGGATCCGGCGGAGCCGGCCTTCGTGTCGTTGGGGAGCAGTTCGACCCGGTCGGCGCCCAGCTCGGTGCGCACGATCTGCGCCTGCAGGCTCCAATGCCCCTGCCCCACTTCGGCGGCGGCGGTGTGGACGAACGCGACGGTCTGCCCGTCGACGAGTTCGAGGCGGACGCTCGCGGTCGAGTAGTCGTCGAAGCCCTCGGAGTAGCAGATGTTCTTGAGCCCGACGCCGTAGCCGACGCCGCGGCGCACGCCCTCGCCGTGCGTGGTGTTGCCGGTGCCGCCGGGCAGTTCGATGATGTCGCGCCCGGCGGGAACAGCGGGGACCGGGATCTCCTTGAACCGGCCGAGCATGTCGGCGAGCGGCGAGAACGGCCTGCCGCCGTCAGCGCGCGACGGGTCGTACGCGTCGACGATCTGACCGGTGATGAGCTTGGAGCCCTGGGCGACCGCATTGCGGCGCCGGAACTCCAGCGGGTCGAGGCCGAGCGCCTCGGCGAGCGCGTCCATCTGCGACTCGTACGCGAAGCAGGTCTGGACGCCGCCGAAACCGCGCATCGCCCCGCACGGCGGGTTGTTCGTGCGCGCGCCCCACGCGTCGACGCTCACATGCTCGACCTCGTAGGGCCCCACCGCGAGTGACGCGGCGTTGCCGACGACAGCCTCGGTCGTGGAGGCGTACGCGCCGCCGTCGAGCACGATGCGGGCCTTCACGTACAGGAGCCTCCCGTCCGCGTCCGCGGCGTGCTCGTAGCGCATCCGCGCCGGATGGCGGTGCACGTGGCCGAAGAACGACTCGGCCCGGTCGTACATCATCTTCACCGGGCGGCCGGTCGCGAGGGCGAGCATCGCCATGTGGACCTGCACGGACAGGTCCTCGCGGGCGCCGAACGCGCCGCCGATCCCGGCGATCGCCATGTGGATGCGGTCCGGTTCCAGGCCGAGGCAGGGCGCGATCTGCTCGAGGTCGGAGTGCACCCACTGGGTCGCGACGTAGAGCTCGACGCCCCCGTCGCCGGTGGGGACGGCCGCACCGGACTCGGGGCCGAGCGGCGCCTGGTCCTGCATGCCGACCACGTACTCGCGTGCCACCACGGCGGCCGGGACCTGCGCGTCCGGGTCGCCGAGGCGCACCGGCTGGTACCGGAAGTAACTGCCGTTCGCGACCGCTTCCTCAGGGTCGCAGGCCGGTTCGAGCACCTCGTAGTCGACGCTGATCGCCTCGGCGGCGCGGCGGGCGAGGTCGAGGGTCTCGGCGGCGACGATCGCGACCGGTTCGCCCTGGTAGTCGACCTGGTCGAGGGCGAGCACGGGCTGGTCGGCCTCGATGAGTCCGTAGTGGAGCTTCCCGGGGACGTCGGCGGCGGTGAGCACGGCGGCGACGCCGGGCATCGCCAGCGCGGCGGCCGTGTCGACCGCGCGGAGGCGGGCGCGGGGGTGGGGGCTGCGGAGGGTGTGGCCCCACAGCATCCCGGGGAAGGCGAGGTCGGAGGCGTAGTCGAAGGTGCCGTTGACCTTCGCTTCGGCGTCGGGGCGGGCGGGGCTGGACCCGACGCCTCCTGGGAGGTGTGGGGTTCCGACCCCGCCGGCTGCCCTTGTCGGCGGGGTCGGAAACTCGGGGGCCGCCGCGGGCGCGGCCGCGGTGGTCGCGTCGCGGGCCGCGCCCGGCTCGGCGGCCGATAGTTCGGCGCGGGACTCGGGGATGGCGGACTCGCCCGCGGCGGGGCCGCTCGGCGGGTTCGAGGCGGGTTCAGGCATCGCGGGCCTCCCTGAGGTTCGCGCTGGCGGCGGCGAGGTCGCGGGCGAGCGTCGCGGTGTCGGCGGTGCGCAGTTCGCCGTCGGCGACGACCGGGTTCCCGGCGACGGTGAGGAGCCGCAGCGGCGCGGGCGGGCCGAGCACCAGGGCCGCAACGGGATCGGCGATGCCGGCGTGGCCGAGGCCGGTGAGGTCCCACAGGGCGATGTCGGCCTGCTTGCCGGTCTCGAGGGAGCCGATCTCGGTGTCGCGGCCGAGGACGCGGGCGCCGCCGATCGTGCCGAGGCGCAGGGCGGTGCGGGCGTCCATCGCGTGCGGTCCCTTGAGCTGCCTTGCGGTGTAGAGGGCCTGGCGCAGTTCCTCGCCGAGGTGCCCGGCCTCCTGGCTGGCGGCGCCGTCGACGCCGAGGCCGACGGGGATGCCGGCGTCGAGCATGGCGGGGACGTCGGCGAGGCCGGTGCCCAGGCGGGCGTTGGAGGAGGGGCAGTGGGCGACACCGGTGCCGGCCGCGCCGAGGCGGCGCTGGGCGTTCGCGTCGAGGTGGACGGCGTGCGCGAGCCAGGTGTCGGCGTCGATCCAGCCGGCCTTGTCCATGTACTCGACCGGGTCGCAGCCGTGGACGCTCTGGCAGAACTCGGCTTCGTCGAGGGTCTCGCACAGGTGGGTGTGGAGGCGGACGCGCTTGTCGCGGGCGAGGGCGGCGGATTCGCGGAGCAGCTCGGTGGAGACGGAGAACGGGGAGCAGGGCGCGACGCTGATGCGCAGCATCGAGCCGGGGGCGGGGTCGTGGTGGCGGTCGATCGCGTCGGCGGTGGCGGCGAGTGCGGCGTCGATGTCCTCGACGATGTGGTCGGGCGGGAGGCCGCCGTCGCTCACGCCGCGGTCCATGGAGCCGCGGGCGAGCTGCAGGCGGACACCGATCTTCGCGGCGGCGGCGATCTGGACGTCGACGAGGTCGGCGGCGTGGCCGTCCGGGTAGACGTAGTGGTGGTCGGCGGCGGTGGTGCAGCCGGAGAGGGCGAGCCAGGCGAGGCCGGCGGTGTTGGACGCGGCGACGTGCGCGGGGCCGATGCGGGCCCACACCGGGTAGAGGTCCACGAGCCATTCGAAGAGGCTGTGGTCGGTCGCGTACCCCCTGGTCGCCCACTGGTAGAGGTGGTGGTGGGTGTTCACCAGGCCCGGGGTGGCGAGGCACCCGGTGCCGTCGATGTACTGCGCGCCGTCGCGGTGCGGGGCCGGGCCCGCGCCGACGGCGGTGATGACGCCGTTCTCTGCGACGATGTGGCCGCGCCCGTGCTCGGTCCCGGCGGCGTCCACCGCCGCGATCGCGGCGTTCTCGATCACCAGCGCGGTCATGGCGTCGCCTCCGTCGCCTCGGCAGCGGCGCTCGGCACCACAGGGGTCGTGATCCACTGGCGCTGCGGGGGTCGCGCTGTTCCGTCGGCCATCGCTTCGGCCGCCGCGTGCACGGCGTCGATGATCTTCTCGTAGCCGGTGCACCGGCACAGGTTCCCGGCCAGCGCCTCGCGGATCTGGACGTCGCTCGGGTCGTCGTCGCGGGCGAGGAGGTCGGCGACCGAGACGAGGAGCCCGGGGGTGCAGAACCCGCACTGCACGGCGCCGCACGCGATGAACGCGTCGCGCACCGGCCGCGGCACCGCCCCCACCACGGTCTTCACGTCGCGCCCTTCGCATTGCGCGGTCGCGACGAGGCACGCGCACACCGGGTCGCCGTCCAGGAGCACCGTGCAGGACCCGCATTCGCCCTGCTCGCAGGCGTTCTTGGTGCCGTAGCGGCCGAGCCGGTCCCGCAGGGTCGCGAGCAGGCTCTCCCCCGGCCGGTCGATCTCGGCGACCGCGGCCTCGCCGTCGACGCGCAATTGCACTCTCATCGGCTGCTCTCCGTTCCGTGGGCGGCGGTCCAGACCCGCCGCAGCGCCCGCGCGGCGCACACCGCCAGCGCGTGGCGCCGGTACGCGGCGGTGCCGCGCACGTCGTCGATGGGTCGTGCGGCGGCGGCGACGCGGCGGCCGAACTCCTCCGCGAGGGCGTCGTTGAACAGGTCCGGTCGCCGCCAGGGCAGTTCGATGAGGTCCGCGTCGGGCGCGGTGAGGGGCGTGGGCCCGGCGGAGCCGATGCCGGTGCCGAGGCGGCGCGCGTCGAGGTCGAGCGCGACCGCGAGGGAGCAGACGGCGATGACCATCGCGTTGCGCGTGCCCACTTTCAGGAACTGCTGCGGGCCGGCCGCTTTCGGGACGGTGACGGCGGTGATGAGTTCGCCGGGGGCGAGGACGCTGCGTTTGGGGCCGGTGAAGAACGCGGTGACCGGCACCGTGCGGGTGCCTGCGACCGAGGCGATCTCGATGGTCGCGCCGGTCGCCAGGAGCGGCGGGTGGCCGTCGCCGGCCGGGGAGGCCGTGGCGAGGTTGCCGCCGAGGGTGCCGCGGTTGCGGATCTGCGGGGAGCCGACGGTGCGGGAGGCGGCGGCGAGGCCGGGCAGGACCGTGGCGAGTTCGGCGCAGATCCTCGCGTAGGGGACGCCGGAGCCGATGCGGATCGCGCCGCCTTCGTCGGACCATTCGCGCAGTTCGGCGAGGCGGGTGAGGTCGAGCATCGCGGCGGGCCGGGTGTGCCGGTAGTTGACGGCGACCATGAGGTCGGTGCCGCCCGCGACGGGCACGGCCTCGGGGTGCGCGGCGAGGAGCCGCAGCGCCTCGTCGAGGCCGGCAGGGCGGTGGAAGACGGCCGCTGCCGTCGACGCTGTCATGCCGCCTCCCTTCGGACCGTGCCCTCGATGAGCCCGTACGGCAGGTCGCCGGCCTGGAAGACCACGCCGGGGTTGTCGAGGCCGAAGCGTTCGAGGTCGAGGAGGTAGTGGTGCCGGTTCGGCAGCGACAGGTGCACCTCGCCGACCTCGGGGACCGCCTTCAGTATGCGCTCGCCGACGGCGTGGAGGGTCTGTTGCAGCGAGAGCGAGTAGGTGTCCGCGAACGCCGCGAGGAGCGCCCCGCGGGCCTCGGCGAACGCGCGGTCGTAATCCGGTTCGGCCTCGTAAGCCCAGGTCGCGGTCACCGCGGTCGCGAGGATCCGGTCGTCGGTTTCAGGCAAGGTGGTGTACTCGTCGGCGAGGAAGCCGTTGAACTCCGAGTCGGTGGTGTTGAGCAGGAGCAGGTCACGCACGCCGGAGGCGGTGCGGGCGGCGGTGCCGTCGTAGCCGACCTCCGTGGTGCGCAGTTCGCCGCCTTCGCCGCGGGTGAAGGAGTGGTCGCCGATGCGCGTCCACGCGTGCTCCTCGATGCGGACGCGGGCGTGCGTGATCGCGGGGGTCGCGTCGACGAAGTGGCGGGCGAGCCGCTCCGCGAAGGCCTCGATGGGGCCGATGCCGTCACGGGCGAACGCGTACACGGTGTTCTTCTGCGTGTCGGTGGGCAGGACGCCGGTGTTGTCGCCGGTGTAGTGCGTGGCGTCCAGGTCGCCCGAGAGCGCGGTGTGCACGGTGAGGTCGCGCAGTCCGTGCCGCGCGGTGTCGCGGGCGACGCGGACCAGGCGGATCCCGGACTTCCCGTAGTTGTTGGGGCCCATGGTGAACGGCATGGCTAGCTCCCCCGGTACGTGGAGTAGGCGAAGGGGCTGAGCAGGAGCGGCACGTGGCTGTGGCCTGCGGCGGCGGTGAACGCGATCTCGACCTCCGGGTAGAACGTGGCAGTGTCGCGGAGCGCGAACCACGCGCCGGTCTCGAAGCGGAGCTTGTGCGGGCCGGGCGTGGTGCGCCAGCCCGAGACGCGGCCGTCCGCGTCCGTGGGGGCCGAGGCGACTGCGGTGTACTCGCCGCGGTCCAGCCTGAGGAGGGTGATGAGGAGGCCGGCGGCGGGCCGGCCCGCGACGGCGTCGAGGACGTGGGAGGACACGGTGCACGGTTCGCTCACGGCCGCACCGCCTTCTCCAGGCGCAGCGCCACGATCTTGCGCAGTTCGGCCACCGCTTCGCGGTGCTCGGTCGCGTCGTCGCTCCCCAGGCGCCGCTCGGCCTCGGCGAGGATCTCCTCGCCGGTGAGGCCGGTGGCGCAGATGAGGAAGACCCGCCCGAAGCGGCGCTCATAGGCGGCGTTCACCGCGGCGAGCTCGTCCCGGACCGCCGCGTCCGCGGCCAGCGCGCGGGACTGCTCGCCGCGCGACCACTGGTCCTCGACGGCGGGTTTGGGTTTGCCGATGGGGGCGTGCGCGGCGTGCGCGACGGCGAGTTCGGATTCGTCGAGCTCGTCGAACCCGGCCAGTGCCGCGGCCCGCAGTGCGGCCACGGTCCGGTACGGGCGGCCCGAGGCGACCTTCTCGGCCCAGGCCCGGGAGGCGCAGCAGGCCGTGAGCACCTCCACCGCGTCCTCCGCGTCAGCGGTGTCGAACGCTTCGAGAGTCCACATCGGCGCCTCCTGGTTCCCTGCTCTGTAGACGGCTCGCCGCACTCACCGTCGCACGAACTCGCCGTGTGGAATAAGTGAAGCCGAAAGCCGAGGCCGGGGGCACTGTGTTCGGCTATGAAAGCTTCGTTTCCCCGCCGTTAAATGCTGGAGGATCGTCCAAAGACTCCAGCTGGGCGGCGCTATGGTGGAGTTGCCTACCGCGTCCCGACGCGCCTGTGAAGGCCGGACCCCTGGGGGCCACACCATGCGACTCCGTTCACTGCTGCAGATGCCCGAACTGGGACTGACCCTGGTCTCGGGCCGCCACCACCTCGACCGCGAGATCCGCTGGGTCGTGCCGACCGACATGCACGACCCGCGCCGGTACCTCTCCGGCGGCGAGCTGGTGCTCACCGGCCTGATGTGGCGCCGGGCCGAGGACGACTCGGACGCGTACGTGCGCAACCTGATCGCGGCGGGGGTGACGGCGCTCGGCGCGGGCGACCACCCCGAGTTCCATGCGGTCCCGGTGGACCTGGTCGACGCGTGCGAACGCCACGACCTGCCGCTGTTCGCCGTGGACGCGGCCGTGGCGTTCGCCGAGATCACCGAGCGGATCGTGCAGCGGCTCTCGGTGGGCCGCTCAGGGGACCTCGCCTCGCTGCTGGACCGGCACCGGCGGCTCATCGCCGCCGACGGGATCGGCCAGATCCTGGAGCTGATCCGCAATGAGCTGGGCATGGAGTGCCTGGTGCTGTCGCCGACCGGGCGGGCGCTGCGCGGCGGCCTGGAGCTCGGCGAGACCGACCGGGCCGCGGTCGTGGCCCGGGCGCACGCGTCGGACCGCCTGCCGCAGAAGGTGACCCTCGACCGGCACCGCGCCTACTCGGTGTTCGGCATCGGCTCGACCCTCCACACCGGCCGGTTCCTCGTCATCGACGACGACCACACGCACTGGGCGCCCGAGCGGCGGCTCGTCGCCGAGCAGCTCGCGGCCCTGCTCATGCTCGAACTCGACGACCCGGCGGTCCGGCCCGCGCCGCACGTCGAACTCGTCGCCGCACTGCGGGAGGGCCGGATCGACGAGCACCTCATGCGTTCGGCGGGCCTGCCGGTCGGCGGCACGGTCACCGTCATCGCGGCGGTCGGCGAACCGGTCGCGCTGCGGGAGGTCGTGGTCGCCGAAGCGGTCGCCGGCCAGTCGGGCGATCCGCTCGAGGCTCCCGTCGCGGCCTGGGCCACGATCGGGGACGAGACCATCGCGGTGCTCGCGGGCCCGGCCGGCTCCGCCGAGGAGCGGCCAAGGCTCCTGGACTGGTCGCGGCGGTGCGCGAAGGTCCTCTCAGGTCTCGGCGGGCACGGTGCCGTGAGCGTCGGCCTCGCCGATCCGGTGCGCTCGCCCGCGGGATTGTGCGGCGCGCTCGAGCAGGCCCGGCACACGGCCGCGCTCGCGCAGCCGCGCCCCGGCGGCGTCGACATCGCCGAACCGGACCACCTCGTCTCGCACCGGATGCTGCTGGCCGCCGTCCCGCCCGACGTCAGCCGGGCGTTCCGCACCCGCGTGCTCGACCCGCTGCTCGAATACGACGCGCACCACCGCTCCGACCTCCTGCCGACCCTGCGGCGCTTCCTCGAATGCGACGGCTCCTGGCGCCAGTGCGCCGCGAGCCTCCACCTGCACGTCAACACCGTCCGGTACCGGATGCGGCGCGTCGAAGAGCTGACCGGCCGCGATCTGCGCAACCCCCTCGACCGGATGGACCTCGCCCTCGCGGTGAGCCTGGAGTGAACGCGGCCCCGACCGGGGCCGTGAAAGGGGGGAACACATGAAGAACACCGCGGGCCTGGTGCTCGCCGCGGGCGCCGGACGGCGCTTCGGCGGACCGAAGGCCCTGGCCGAGTTCGACGGCCGCAGCCTGCTCGACCGGGCCGTCGCCACCTTGCACGCCGGCGGGTGCCGGCAGGTCCTCGCCGTGCTCGGCGCGGGAGCCGAGCAGGCGCTCGCCGCCGCCACGGAGGCGTTCACGCCCGTCATGAACCGGCGGTGGGGGCAGGGGCTCTCGACCTCGCTCAAGGCCGGTCTCGCCGCCGTCCCGCAGCGCTACGACGGGGTCGTCGTGACCCTCGTCGACCAGCCGCGGATCGTCCCCGAAGCGGTCAGGCGCGTCATCAACGCCGCCGAGGACGGCGCCGCGGTCGCGGTCGCCGTCTACGCGGGCCGGCGCGGCCACCCGATGTACTTCGCGCGCGAGCACCTCGACGCGATCGCCGCCGGGGCCGCGGGCGACCGGGGCGCGCGGGACTTCCTGGCCGCGAACCCGCACCTGGTGCGGGAGGTCGAGTGCCCGGGCGACCCGCTCGACATCGACACGCAGGCCGACCTGGAGGCGCTGACGCGGCCCGCCGGCGGGCCGCACCTCATACCGAGCTAGACGGCCCGCAAGCGAGTCCCCGTGCCGCTGCCAGCGTCGTCAGTGGTGCGGTCACCCGGTATTACGCGGCGAACCAGAGGTCGATCTCGCGCTTCGCGGACTCCTCCGAGTCCGAGGCGTGGATGAGGTTCTGCTGGTTCGAGACCGAGAAGTCGCCGCGGATCGTCCCCGGCTCGGCCTTGCGGCCGTCCGTCGCCCCGGCCAGCTTGCGCACCACCGGGATCGCCTCGTCGCCCGAGACCACCAGGCTCACCAGGGGCCCGGAGGTCATGAACGTCTTCAACCCGTCGTAGTACTCGCGGCCCACGTGCTCGGCGTAGTGCGCGTCCGAGAGCGCCGCGTCCATCGTCCGCAGCCGCAGCTGCTCCACGCGCAGCCCCTTGCGCTCCAAGCGGGACAGGACCTCGCCGATGAGCCCGCGCCGGACCGCGTCGGGTTTGATCAGGACGAGCGTGCGCTGTTCGGCCACGGGAGGACTCCTCGAAAGTGTCAGTCGGATTCTGGCTGCCATCGTAAGGGATGTTGTGTCCGTTGCCTCACCCACGTACGATTCACGTTGCAACCCGGTTCTCCCAGTTGTGGATGAGGTGTCCCCGATGGCACGTGGCAGCCAACCACCAAGGCCGGCCCCCCGGCCTTCCAAGGCGCCCAGCAGGGGCGGCGCGAAAGGCGGGGCCGCACGCGGAGGCGCGAAGGGCGGTGCCCCGAAGAAGGGCGCGCAGCCCGGCGTCCGCAAGGCCGCGCCCGGCAAGCCGATGCCCCGCACCGGACGCCAGCCGGTGGGTCGGGGCGCGACCGCCGAGCAGCTGCGCCAGCAGCGGCTCATGCTCGACCAGCAGCGCCGCTCGCGCGAAGCCCGCTGGTGGGCGATCAACCAGCACGCCCTGAAGGACCTGCACGCGCGGCAGCACCATTCCGCGGGCGGCGAGGCGATCGGCACGACCCTCAACGGCGACAGGCGGATGCGGTGGCGCACCTCCCACGCGGTCGGCGCCATCACTTTACTGATCCTCTCCTTCTTCCTCGCTTCCATGGCAGTCGGCGCGCAGAGCGTCGGCATCGCCATCACCGCGTTCGCCTGCTTCGCCGGGTGCATCGCGTTCGTCACCGTCGAGCATTCGGCACGCCGCTTCCCGCAGCCGGTCCCGGCCCCGCCGCTCATCGGGCAGCACCGGCTCGAGGACCTCATCGTGGAGGACGACCCGCCGCGGCCCGCCGCGGTGAAGGAACCGGCCCCGAGCTCGCTCGACGACCTGTTCGAGGCACCCGCGCGCCCTGAGGCGGCCAAGCCGCCGGCGGCCCCTGCGGCAGCGGCCGCACCTGCCCCGGTGCGCGCGCCCGCACCCGCCGTCGTGATCGTCGAACCCGTTGCGGCCGAACCGGAACCGACCGCGACCGCCGTCGCGACCCCGCCCGGGCAGACGCTGATCACCGAACCCGTCGACGCCGAACTCATCGACGACGAAGACGACGACCCTGCGCCGCCCGCGGCCGTCGCCGAATCAGCGCCGCTGCCCAGCGACCCGCCGCCGAACCGCGTGCCGACCGGGGCGTTCACGCTCCCGAGCGACCAGATCGGCGGCGCGCGGGGCCCCGGCGCCACCGAGACCGCGGCGCCCGCACCGCCTCCCGCGGACCCGCCGCCGCCGTCAGATGGACCGTCAGATGGACCGCCGAACGGGCCGTCGAAAGGCCCGATCGCCGAAGCCGTGACGAAGCTCAAGGCGCCGTCGCCGCCCCGGCAGCGGACCTCCGCCGAAGGCAGCAGCCTCGCCGACGACCTCGCCGAACTGCTCCTCTCCGAGCAGCGGCTCGGCGGCACCGACGTCACCGACGTGGCCGCCACCCTCATCGTCGCGGACCTGCAGCGCTCGGTCGAGTTCTACACCGACGCACTGGGGCTCCACATCGCCGACCGCACCCAGGAGGCCGCGATCCTCGACGCCGGGTTCGGCAAGATCCTCCTCTGGGAGCGGCCCGACGCGCCGCCCGGCGAGACCGGGGTCATGCACCTGACCTTCGAGGTCGGCGACATCGACGCCACCTTCGCGGAGATGAACCAGGCCGGCGTCGAGTTCCTGCACCTGCCGCGCACCGCGCTGCTCGGCCAGAACTACGAAATGCGGGCCGCGGCCTTCCGCGACCCCGACGGCCACGGCCTGGCCATCACCGAGCACCGGGAGCGGGACTAGCGAGAGCCTTCCCGCCCAAGCGAACAGGAGCGAGCGCCCATGCTCATCGTCGGCGAGATCCACACCGCGCTGCTGCCGCACTCGCGGCCCCTCACGCCCGAGGAGGCCCGCGCGGCGCTCTCGCTCGCCGTCGGCGAGACCGTCGTCCAATGGGCGCGCCCGGTCCCGCACACGGCCTCGCCGACGCTCCTGCACGGCGTCGACTGCCGGCTCCCGCTCGGCCCCAAACCCGACAGCCCCCACACCGAGGAGGACGACCGCAACGGCTCGCTGCGAGCCGTCGGCTCCGTCTCCTCTCGCGCGGTGCTCACCGGCGGGCAGCTCCTCCAGGGCTCCGCCTGGGCCTCGGTCGCCCGCTCCCAGCATCCGCGGCGCATGCCCTGGTCGTACTACCTCGCCAAGCCCGGCTCCCTCGAGACCATCGGCAAGTTCGACGCCCCCCGCCTCGCCGAGGGCTACCTCATCGCCGAGAACCGCCCTGACCGCGCGAAACTCCTCGACACCGCCGCGGTCGCGCGCCACTCGATCCACGACGTCCTCGCCCGGCCCATGTTCGACCAGCGCCCGCCGATCAAGACCGGCTCCACGCGGCTGCGCTGGGCCGCGGTCACCGACCCCGGGCAGCCCGCCACGGTCGCATTCCGGCTGTCGGGCAACAACAGGCGGCGCCTGCGCATGGTCACCGGGCCCGTCGACCCCGAGCAGGTGGCCGCCGCCGCCGAGGACCTCGCGGTCCACGACTGGCTGCTCACCGCCGTCGCCGCACGGGTCGCCCTCGCGAAGATCGGCGAGGACTCGCGGCACACGCTGCGCACGCTCCGGCCCGTCGTCGACCACCTGCTGCACCTGTGGTCGGCCGGCGCCCGCACCTCCGCCGACCTCGAGTTCATGTGGGACGCACTGGAACGGCGGCCCGGCCTGACCCGGCAGTGGACGACGATGACCGAGCGCGTGCGGTCCCAGATCGACTACGGCGCGGCCGACCTGGCCGCGCAGATCCTCGACCTGATGGAGCAGCGCCAGCGCCAGTCCGGCGGCCCCGGCGGCGTGTTCCACCGCTAGCGGGTCCTGCGCCTGGCCGGTGCACCAGACCGCTCGCCGTCCGGCCCCGTTCGCCGGTTCGCTGCGTTTCGGCTGTCGACGCCTGTGGTGCTCATCGGCAGTGCGAGCCGTCGGCTCGGGTACCTCCCTAGAGCGGGCCCTGGAAGATGTAGCTGAGCCGGTCGACGAGCTCGTCGGGTAGGACCAGGCCCTCCCGTTCGGCGGACTTGCGGATGATCTCGACCGCGCTCGCCTCGGGCCGCACCGACCCGCAGATGACCCGCACGGCGTGCTCGACCTCGAGGTAGTTGACCGAGAGGATCGAGACCGTGCGGTAGGCGGGGAACGGGAACGCCCCGGGCTCCAGCTGGAGGATCGGCGGCATCGCCTCCCACGTCTCGGGGAAGCGGGCCCGCGCCGGGCGGTCGGGATCGTGGCCGTGCTCGTCCGGGACGACTGCGGCGACGGCCTCGGGCACGCCGATGCGCCGGCCCTGGTTGCGCAGCACGCCGAGGCGCAGCAGCTGCCAGACGGCGGCGAGCATCGGGCAGGACCAGCGCCGCCCCTGGGCGGTGTCGCTCCACAGTTCGACGTCGAGGAACACCGAGTGGTCGCGTTTGGCGTTCTGGCTGGGCGGTCGCCACTGGTCGGGCACGCCCATCGCGATGCCTTTGGGTCTGGGGCTGGGCACGCCGTTGCAGAGCCAGCCGGAGCGGGCGACCGTGGGCCGGGAGCCGGTTGCACCCGGCGGCGGCTCGAACACGATCCGGTCGGCCACGAGGGCGGCGAGCTGCAGCGGACCCATCTGGGCGCAGGCGGATTCGCGGGCGAGGTAGTCGATCTTCAGGTCGGCGTCGGCCGCGGCCTCGGTGATGACGCTGATGAGCTCCTCGGGCGGGGGCATGCCCTGCTGGCTGTAGTCGTCCACGAGGTAGCAGGTGCTCACGCGCGGGCGGCGGCCGCCGAGGCGCTTGGAGAGGGCCTCGGTGGTGCCGTGGACCCAGGCCGCCGCGGAGGCCATCTCGGCCTTGAGGGTGTCGGGCCGGGCCAGGTCGTCGGCGTAGAGGTGGCCGACCTCGATCGACAGGTGCGACATGCCGAAGCGCTCGGTCCGCTGCCTCGCGCTGGTCTCTTCGTACGTCATGGCTGGTCCACTCAATCGATGCCGCGGGCGATGGCCTCGAGGCCGGGCACGAACAGCTCCTCGGCGGAGCGCACGGCCAGCTCGGAGAAGGCCTTGACGGTCTCCTGGTTGGCGATGTCGAGCGTGACGGTGTCGGCGTCGGTGATGATCTGCTCGCGCCACTGCAGGACCGGGTCGAGCGGGACCGACCCGAGGAGGTTCATGCGGCCCAGTTTGAGGCGCGCGGCCATCTGGTGGAGGTCGGCGTCGATCTTGCGCAGCCAGCGCACCTGCGTGGGTTTGAGGCCGGAGAGGTCGGCGCCGTCGGGGTCGACGACGGCGGTGCGCACGTAGCGGATCGAGGCGAGGAGCTTGCGCTGGTAGTCCTCGCCGAGGGCCTTGCTGGTCTCCACGAGGCCCCGTTCGCCGTAGACGAGGGAGTGGGCGGCGAGGACGTGCTGCTTGGTCCAGCGGTGGTAGACGATCCAGCGCCAGGGGAGGTTGGCGAGTTCGGGGCGGGCGGTGGCGGCCATGACCATCTCGGTGGCGTGGGAGCGGCCCGCGGAGAGGTCGACGATGACGAGGTCGAATTCGCGCGAGAGCTCTTGGAGGAGTTTCACGCACCGGTCCACTGTGGTGTCGTCGCCGGGGAACTCGGAGCCGTCGGCGTCGCCGGGGCAGAGCACGAGTTCGCCCGCGCCGTCGGGCCTGGCCTGGAGTTCGGCCCGGTCGGTGGCGGACCACACGGAGTGGCGTTCGGGTTCGGAGGCGAGGTCCTGGAGGTACTCGTGGATACCGTTGCCGTTGGTGCCGTGGTCGAGGTCGTCGATGGCGAAGATCGCGCCGGCCGTGGGCGAGCCGAAGTCGAAGTCCACATAGCACACGTTGGCGCCCTGGAGGGCGCGCCGGTAGGCCAGGTTGGACGAGGACACGGAGCGTCCCGTGCCGCCCTTGTCGGAGGTCGCGAACAGCAGCATCGTCACACCCCGGTCTCGGCGTCGCGCCCGGCGGCGATGAGCCGGTCGAGGTCGATGAGCGCCTTGACGCCGAGGGCGAACGCGGTGCCCGGGCGCTCGTCGACGACGTCCTTGGCGTGGCGGATCGTGAGGCCGACCGAGCGGATCTCCTGCGCGAGCGCGGGTCCGGCGTGGCCGGAGCCGCGCAGCAGCTCCTGATCGTAGACGTGCTCGGCCTCGACGAGGAGTTCGTGCGCCAGGTCCTCCAGGCCGCGGGAGCGGGCCGGTTCGGAGGTCGCGAACTGGGCGGCGAGCACCATGGCCTCGACGACGCGGATCGTGAAGTGCCAGGACGGGTCCTCGAACCAGTTGGCGAGTTCGCCGTAGACCTGCTTGGGCTGGTCCCACAGGCGCGCGGCCGCGCCTTCGCGGATGCGCCTGCGCGCCAGGTGGTCCCAGACGAGGTCGGCCACTTCGAGCAGTTCCGCGCGGGCCTCGATCGTGACGAGGAGGCTCGCGGCGTGGTAGAGGCGCTTGAGCAGCAGCGGCGCGAAGTCGACCATGTTCCAGACCATGGGCGGGCCGTCGAGCTTCTCGATACCGGCGAGTTCGGCCTTCACGCCGGGGAAGTGGGTCTCGATGGCGCGGTCCCCCGCGAGGGCGCGGCGGGTGATGCGGCCCCGGTTGGCGAGTTCGACGAGCACGTCGCCGAGGCGGATGAGGTCGTCGTCGCCGCCGCGGGAGGCGCCGAAGTTGTCGGTCGCGACCGCGCACACCAGGAGCGAGTAGTAGTCGTACTCCAGGCCGTCGGTGGTGCGCCAGGGAACGTCTTCGAGCGGCCACTTCGAGCCGCCGCCGAAGGACGCGACCATGGCCCAGTAGCGGCGGGTGACGTCCATGCGCAGCTGCAGGGACTGGGCGAGGCGCTGCTCCTCCTCGGTGAGGAGGTTGCGGCGCATCACCCTGGGCGAGAACAGGGTCTGGATCGCCTCGAGGGCGACCACGGTGAAGTACAGGTACGGGGCGTCCTCGGCGCGGCCGGGGCGCTGCGTCGAGGTGTCCGAGAGTTCCGGGATGTCCGGGGCCTTCTCCACGACCGACCAGGACCAGCCGATCTCGAAGAGCTTCGTGGGGGCCTCGACGCCCGCGGTGCCGCCCGAGCCCACGGTGATGGTGCGCAGTGTGGCGATGATGTCGTCCGCGTTCTCGCGGAAGCGCCGCACGATCTTGCGGTCGGCCTGGCCGTCGACGTTGATGAGCGCGATGAGCTGGCGGCCGAAGTCGTCGTCGGCGTCGAACGTGGACACCGCGAACGAGCGCAGCAGGCCCGTGATCGCGCCGAGGAGGCGCCGGTGGATCGCCGTCTGCACCTGCTCGAGCTCGCGGCTGAGGTCGACGCGGCCCATGCGGTCGACCGTGGGCTGGAAGTCCTGGAGGAACGACAGGGAGGTGAGGCACAGCGGAATCGCGAGCGCGAAGCCCTCCGTGACGTCGATGGCGCGCTGCTCGGGGTGGGCCTTCTGGCTGCGGTCCTTGCGGTGCATGTTGGAGCCGCCGGAATAGACGGGCACGCCCTCGTCGTCGACGTGCTTCTCCATGTAGTTCTTGACCAGCCGCATGATGCGGATCGGGATCTCGACCGCGTCGCCGAGCCCGGAGAACGCCTCGAGGACGGCGTCGCTCGTGGCGTCGGGGTCGGCGTAGTTGAGTTCGGGGAGTTCCTGCGCGGGGTACAGCAGGCACAGCAGCTGCTGGGCGTCGCCCACGGCGTCGGACTGGTTGCGGCCGCCCCAGTGCCAGACCTTCCGCTTGCCGCCCTCCTCGGGAGCACGCCAGCTGTAGGCCACCTGGGCCCGCCAGATGTCGAGGAGCTGTTGCCGAGGCTGCATCTTCACAGGGGATCACCGCCGAGCGCTCAGAGGGCCGAATCGGACAGGTCCACTATCGCACGCCCATGTGACACGAACAGACTCGCAGAACGTGTTTTGTCGCTTACCCGACAGATCGGGGACGTCCGCCGGACGGCTCGCGAGCGTCCTATGAGTAGGGTCGGCAAACCGGGCGTACCGGTACCCTCCAGGCGCAAGGAGTCGAGATGGTCGAACTGATCCTCGCGGGCGTGATCATCGGCGCCGTCTGCGCCGCGGCCGTCGTCACGGGCGTCCGCGACCAGCGCCGCCGCAAGGCGATCCGGCTCGCGGCCGAGCGCAGCGGCGTCCCGTCCGGCGAACCGATCCCCGGCGGCTGGGGCGCTGACGGCACCGACCGACAGGCCATCGGCACCGGCGGCTGCGCCGACGACCGCTGAGCGGCGCCCTGCGGCTGGCGCGGCGACAGTACCCTGAGCACTCGGTTCCCCACCCCCTGAAGGAGTTCGGATGGAAACTGCGGTCTGCCTCCTCATCGTCGGCGTCGTCGCCGGTGTGGCCATCATCGCGACGGCCGCATCGTCGTCCAAGGCGCGACGGCGCGGCGGGTACTCGAGCTCGTCCAGTGCCGCCTACTACGACTCGGGCCACAGCGGCGGTTCCGGCGGCGGCTCGAACGATTGCGGCCCCAGCAGCAGCAGTGATTCCGGAGGCGGCGGGGACTCGGGCGGCGGAGGCGGCTGCGACTGAGCCGCCGTCAGGCCCGCAGTTCATAGACGCTGCAAGGAACCCCGTTGCCCGGCACGACCGTCTCCCGCTCGAGCGTCATGCCGAGTTTCTCCGCCACGCGGATCGAGGCCGCGTTCGCACTGTGGATGCACGAGACCACCCGGTCGAGCCCGAGTTCGCCGAACGCGAAGCCGAGCGCCGCGCGCGCCGCCTCGGGCGCGTAGCCGCGGCCCCAGCGGTCGCGGCGCATCCGCCAGCCGAGCTCGGTGACCGGCAGGATCTCGGGCAGGAACGCGGGCGTCGCGAGCGCCGCCCAGCCCACCAGCGTGCCGGTGTCGATCTCGACGGCGGCGAAGACGCCCCAGCCGTGCGCGTCCCAATGCGCCGCCGCCTTCGCCGTACGGGCCTCGGTCTCCGCCGGCGTGAGCGGGGCACCGCTGCCGATGTAGCGCATGACCTCCGGGTCAGCGTTGACGACCTGCATCGCCGCGGCGTCCTCGGCCGCCAGCGGACGCAGCACGAGCCGCTCGGTCCTCAACTCGATCGTCACCGCTTCGGGGGCCTTCCCAGCGCGACCTTCACATACCAGCAGTAGGCCCACACCAGGCCGAACACGATCCCGGCCACGCCGAGCGCCCAGTGGATCGCCCAGCAGCCGATCAAGACGACCTGCACCGCGGCGCCCACCGGCCAGACCCACGGGCGCTTCGCCATGCCCGCCAACACGATGCACACGACCGTGAGGACCAGGACCACCATGATCGCGAGTGTCGCGTCATCCAAGATCATCCGCATCGGCACGACCGCCAGCAGCAGCGCCAGCGCCTCGAAGCTCATCGCCATCGCGGCGAGGCTGCGCGCGGCCCGGGCCGGGTCGCGCAGGCCCGAGCGGCCCTCGTCGGGCTCGCTCCAGGGTTCCTCGGCCTCCTCGGGCGTCACATGCTCGTCGTGTTCAGCCACGGCGGCCCACCAGCAGTTGACGCGCGTCGGCGACGGTGAACACCGAGCCGGTCACGAGGACGCCGCCGCCCGACTCGTAGATGTCGTCGGCCTCTTCGGCGAGTTCGATCCCGCGCGCGACCGCGTCCGCCATGTGCGGATAGACGTGGACCCGCTCCTCCCCGAAGACGTCCTTCGCGACCTTCGCGAGCGTCGCCGCCGGCATCGCCCGGTCCGAAGAGGACTTCGTGATCACGATCTCGTCGAGCAGCGGCTCCAGCAGCTCGAGCATGTGGTCGGTCGCCTTGTCCCCCAGCATGCCCACGACGCCCACGAGCTTGCGGAAGTTGAACTCCTCCTCCACGGCCTTCACCATGGCCTCCATGCCCGCCGGGTTGTGCGCGGCGTCGAGGATCACCGTCGGCGCCGTCCGCACCACCTCCAGGCGGCCCGGCGAGGAGAACTCCGCGAACGCCTCGCCCACGACCTCCGCGTCGAGCGCCTTCGGCTCGCCCGCCCCGAGCAGGACCTCGACGGCGGCCAGCGCCAGCGCCGCGTTGTGGGCCTGGTACTCGCCGTGCAGGGGCAGGAACAGGTCCTGGTAGCGGGCGGCGCGGGTCTCGATCGTGATGAGCTGCCCGCCCACGGCCACTTCGCGCGCGGTGACCTCGAAGCCGCGGCCTTCGGGCACGAGTTTCGCGCCGACCGCGCTGGCGCGGCGCAGCAGCGGCTCCATTGCGGAGCGCTCCTGCGTGGCGATGACGAGCGTGGCGCCCTCGTGGACGATCCCGGCCTTCATGGTCGCGATCTCGGCGAGGGTCTCGCCGAGCCACTTGGTGTGGTCGATCCCGATGGGGGTGATGACCGCGACCTCGGCGTTCAGGACGTTCGTCGAGTCGGTCTCGCCGCCGAGGCCCACTTCGATGACGCCGACGTCGATCGGCGTGTCGGCGAACGCGCCCATGGCGAGCGCCACGGTCATCTCGAAGTACGTGAGCGGCTCCGAGGCCTCGCGGTCGACGAGTTCGGCGAGCGGCGCGATCTCGTAGTACTGGGCGGCGAGCTTGTCAGGGCTGATCGGTTCGCCGTCGATCGCGATGCGCTCGTTGACGCTGTTGAGGTGCGGCGAGGTGAACAGGCCGGTGCGCAGGCCGTGCCCGCGCAGGAGCCGCTCGATCATGCGCGAGGTCGAGGTCTTGCCGTTGGTGCCGGTGATGTGGATCGAGCGGAAGGACCGCTGCGGGTCGCCCATCATGTCGAGCAGCTGCTTGATGCGGTCGAGCGTGAAGTCCCAGCGGGAGAACCCGCGGGCCTCCAGGAGCGCTTCGACTTGCGCCAGTTCGGCGTTCAATGTGGTTGTCCCCCGGTCTTGGCGAGCTTGCGAGCCATAAATTTGTAGAGCAGAGGCTGCGGCCGTCCACTGGGGACGGCCGCAGCCTCGGTGTTACGCCAGTCGTTCGAGCTGCGCCGTGATGCGCGCGATGTCGGCCTCGGCGGTCGCCTTGCGCGCCTTGATCTTGTCGACCACGGCATCGGGCGCCTTCGACAGGAACGCCTCATTGCCGAGCTTGCCCACGGTCCCGGCCAGCTCCTTCTCGGCGGCCTTGAGGGCCTTGTCGAGACGGGCCCGCTCCGCGGCGACGTCGATCGTCCCCGAGGTGTCGAGCGCGACCGTGACCTGGTCGGACACCGCGAGTTCAGCGGTCGGCGCGAAGCCCTCGGGCTCGGCGTCGAGCTTCACGAACGAGCGGATGAGCCACTCCTGGTCGCCCAGTCCCGCCGCGTCCAGGCCGGTGATGCGCGCGGCCACCCGCTGGCTGGGCTTGACGCCCTGGTCCGAGCGGAAGCGGCGCACCTCCACGACCACGTGCTGCATCGCGGCCACGAGCCGTTCGGCCTCCTCGTCCACACCGGACGGAGTCGGCCAGGCGGCCACAGTCAGCGAGTCGCCCTGCTCTTCCGTGCCGGTGAGTGTCAGCCACAGCTCCTCGGTGACGAACGGGATCACCGGGTGCAGCAGGCGCAGCAGCTGGTCGAAGACGTGGCCGAGCACCCGCCGAGTGTCGTCGGCGGCCTGGCCGCCCGCGCCCAGCACCGGCTTGGTGAGCTCCAGGTACACGTCGAACACGTCGTCCCACGCGAAGTGGTAGAGCACGTCCATCGCCTTCGCGAACTCGTACTGCTCCAAGTGGGCATCGACCTGAGCGACCGTGCCCGACAGGCGCGACAGCACCCACCGGTCGATGAGCGAGAGGTCCTGCGGCAGGTCGCCCTCCACAGTGGCGCCGCTCATCAGCGCGAACCGCGTGCCGTTCCACAGCTTGTTGCAGAAGTTCCGCGCGACCTCGGCCAGCTCGATCGACGCGATGCCGTCGGCGCCCGGGTTGGCCTCGCGCGCCAGCATGAACCGCAGCGCGTCCGCCCCGAACCGGTCGACCACCTCGAGCGGGTCGATGCCGTTCCCCAGGGACTTCGACATCTTCACGCCGTTCTTGTCCCGGAGCAGGCCGTGCAGGACCACCTCGCTGAAGGGCGCCTTGCCCATCGCGTAGGTCCCGAACATCATCATCCGCACCACCCAGAAGAAGATGATGTCCCAGCCGGTGATGAGCGCGGCCGTCGGATAGAACTTGTCGAGCGCCGGGGTCTCCTCCGGCCAGCCGAACGTCGAGAACGGCCACAGCCCCGAGGAGAACCACGTGTCGAGCACGTCAGGGTCCTGCGTGTACCCCTCCGGGGCGGTCTCGCCCGGGCCCACGCACACCTCTTCGCCACCCGGGCCGTACCAGATCGGGATGCGGTGGCCCCACCACAGCTGGCGCGAGATGCACCAGTCGAGCAGGTTGTCCACCCACGCGAAGTAGCGCTTCTCCATCTCCGGCGGGTAGATCTTCGTCTCGCCGTTTCGCACCGCGTCGCCCGCGAGCTTCGCGAGCCGCTCCACTTTCACGAACCACTGCAGCGACAGCCGCGGCTCCACGGTGGTGTCGCAGCGCTCGCAGTGGCCGACCGCGTGCACGTACGGCCGCTTCTCGGCCACGATCCGGCCCTCGGCGCGCAGCGCGGCACTGATGGCCGAGCGCGCCTCGAACCGGTCGAGACCCTGGAACGGGCCGTGCGCGGTGATGACGCCGCGCTCGTCCATGATGAGGATCGAGGCGAGGTCGTGGCGCTGGCCGATCGCGAAGTCGTTCGGGTCGTGCGCCGGGGTGACCTTGACCGCGCCGGTCCCGAACGCGGGGTCGACGTGCGTGTCGGCCACGATCGGGATGCGGCGGCCGGTGAAGGGCACTTCAACGGTGGTGCCGAGCAGGTGCTGGTACCGCTCGTCGTCGGGGTGGACGGCCACGGCGGTGTCGCCGAGCATCGTCTCCAGGCGGGTCGTGGCCACCACGATCGACGCCTCGCCGTCGCCGTAGCGCATCGACACGAGCTCGCCCGCGTCGTCCTGGTGCTCCACTTCGGCGTCGGAGAGCGCGGTCATGCAGCGCGGGCACCAGTTGATGATGCGCTCGGCGCGGTAGATCATGCCGTCGTCGTACATGCGCTTGAACATCGTCTGCACGGCGCTGGAGAGGCCCTCGTCGAGCGTGAACCGCTCGCGGTCCCAGTCGACGCCGTCGCCGATCTTCTTCATCTGCGAGGAGATGCGCTCGTGGTAGGTGTCCTTCCACTCCCACGCCTTCGCCACGAACGCGTCGCGGCCCAGGTCGTGGCGGGAGAGGCCCTCCTTGTCCGCGAGCTGGCGCTCCACCACGTTCTGCGTCGAGATGCCGGCGTGGTCGGTGCCCGGCAGGAACAGGGCCTCCTTGCCGCGCATGCGCTCGCGGCGCACCATCCAGTCGATGAGGGTGTGGTTGAGCGCATGCCCGAGGTGCAGCTGGCCGGTCACGTTCGGCGGCGGGATCACGATGGCGTAGGGCTCGCGGTCCGAGTCGTCGTCAGCCTTGAAGCGACCGTCGGCTACCCACTTCGCGTAGCGTCGCGCCTCTACTTCTACGGGCGCGTACGTCTTCGGGAGCTGGGTTTCCATGTCCGGTGTCTTCTTCGCTGCGTCTGTCACCAGTCAAGTGTAAGGAGCACGCATGCAGGCATGCGAAGCGGTTTACGCGGTGTCGCCCAGAACCCTTCCCACCGCCGTCGCCACGTCCGTCTCGCCGTTCGCGACCTGTTCCGCCAGCGCCTCGGGAACGGCGTAGCGGCGGCGCAGCTCGGCGTCGACGCGGGCGCGGATCTCGGCCGAGGCGCGGCGGCGGCGCTTGTCGGCGAGGTGGTCGCCGCCGGCAAGCCAGTCGCGGTGCTTGGTGATGGCCGCGACGAGGTCGTCGATGCCCTTGGCCTCGGAGGCGACGGTGGAGCAGATCGGCTGGCGCCACTCGCCTGGCTCGCGGCGGACGAGGCTCATGAGGGCGCGCAGGTCGCGGACGGTGCCGTCGGCGCCGGGCCGGTCGGCCTTGTTGACGACGTAGACGTCCGCGATCTCCACGACCCCGGCCTTGACGGCCTGGATGCCGTCGCCCATGCCGGGGGCCAGGAGCAGGAGCGTGGTGTCGGCGAGGGCCGCGATCTCGACCTCGGCCTGGCCGACGCCGACGGTCTCGACGATGACGACGTCGAAGCCGACCCCTTCGAGGAGCCGCACCGCCCCGCCGGTGGTGGCGGCGAGCCCGCCGAGGTGGCCGCGCGTGGCGACCGAGCGGATGTAGACGCCGGGGTCGAGGGCGTGGTCGGCCATGCGGACGCGGTCACCGAGGATCGCACCGCCGCTGAAGGGACTCGAGGGGTCCACGGCGAGGACGCCGACGCGGAGGCCGGATTCCCGCCAGGCGGTGATGAGCGCCGAGACGAGGGTGGACTTGCCGACGCCGGGCGAGCCGGTGACGCCGATGATGAGCGCGTCGCCGCCGGTGGCGAGGCGCGCGACCTCAGGGGCGTCGGCGGTGCCGTTCTCGACGGCGGTGATGAGACGGGCGGTGGCCCGGCGGTCTCCCGCACGGGCCGCCGCCACCAGGTCTGCGACCCGCATCAGGCTCCCTTGAGGACGATCGCGTCGCCCTGGCCGCCGCCGCCGCACAGTCCCGCCGCGCCGACCTGGCCCGGGCCGAGCTGGCGGGCGAGGGTCTGGGCGAGGCGCGCCCCGGAGGCCCCGATCGGGTGCCCGAGCGCGATGGCCCCGCCGTCGGGGTTCACGCGTTCCAGGTCGACGCCGAGCGTCTCGGCCGAGGCCAGGACCACGGCGGCGAAGGCCTCGTTCATCTCGACCACGTCGAGGTCCCCGGCTGCGACGCCGGCCATGGCGAGGGCCTTGGCGATCGCGTTGGCGGGCTGGTCGAGCAGCGAGTTGTCGGGCCCGGCCACGGTGGCGTACGCGAGGATCTCCGCGGTCCAGGTCCAGCCGTTCGCCACGGCGGTGGACTTCTTGGCGAGGACGAGCGCGGACGCGCCGTCGGAGATCTGCGAGGCCGTGGCGGCCGTGATGGTGCCGTTCTCGGTGAAGGCCGGCCGCAGCTGGGCCAGGCCCGCCGCGGTGGACTCGGGCCTGATGCCCTCGTCGGCGTCCACGAGCCCCTTGCGGGTCTCGACGGCGGTGATCTCCTCGGCGAGGCGCTCGGCGGCCTTGGCGGCCCGCTGGTGCGAGTAGGCGGCGAAGGCGTCCTGGTCCTCGCGGGTGATCGAGCGGCCCTTGAGGTGGCGCTCAGTGGACTCGCCCATGGAGATGCCGTCGTAGGCGTCGGTGAGGCCGTCGTGCGCGAGGTGGTCGAGGAGCACGGTCTCGCCGTACTTGAAGCCGCGGCGCGAGCCGGGCAGCAGGTGCGGCGCGCGGCTCATCGACTCCATGCCCCCGGCGACGATGACATCGGCGGCGCCGCCGCGCAGGAGCTGGTCGGCCAGGCCGATGGCGGTGAGCCCCGAGAGGCAGACCTTGTTCACCGACAGGGACGGGATGCTCATGGGCAGCCCGGCCGCGACGGCGGCCTGGCGGGCCGGGTTCTGACCGCATCCGGCGGGCAGGACCTGCCCGAGGATGACCTGGTCGACGCGGCCGGGGTCGACCCCGGCGCGTTCGAGTGCGGCTCTGATCGCGGTCCCGGCCAGATCGGTGGCGGGGATGTCGCTGAGCGCGCCGTTGAAGCGCCCGATGGGTGTCCGGGCACTGGCGAGGATGACGGTGTTGTCGTCGTTCATGGAGACCTCCGTTGGTCGATACCCTCGATCGTATGACGTTCACTGAGGGAATCGGACTGCGGCGCATCGATCATGTCGGGATCGCGGTCCCGGACCTGGACGCGGCCCTGGAGTGGTATGCGGGCGCGCTCGGCGGGACCGAGGTGCACCGCGAGGTGAACGAGGCGCAGGGGGTCGTCGAGGCGATGGTCGGGTGGCCGGAGGGCGGCGCGCAGGTGCAGCTGCTCGCGCCGCTCGGGGACGACTCGCCGATCGCGAAGTTCATCGGGTCGAAGGGTCCGGGCCTCCAGCAGCTCGCGTTCACCGTGGACGACGTCGAGGCGGCGGCGGACGCACTGCGGGCGCGCGGCTGCCGGCTGCTGTACGACGAACCCCGCCAGGGCACCGCGGGCTCCAGGATCAACTTCGTGCACCCGCGGGACGCCGGGGGCGTCCTCATCGAACTGGTCGAACCCGCATAGGGCCCTTGCTGGTCCATGACCGAAGGGTGCCGGTCCGCACACCGTCACTGTCAGATAGACGACGCCATTCGAGTGACACCTGCAGGACACCGAAACTTCACCGATGACGACTTCCGTGTCGTTTCAAGGATTTCGACCGTTTTGCGGCTAGTGTTGCGGGTGGTTCGCCCCTCATAAACCCCTGACCTTGCTGTCGACATTCGCGGTCGCGTCTGCAAGTATTGGTCCATGTCGCAGCAGCCCTCCAGCAGTACCTTTTTCGACAACGACCAATCGGTGCCGGAGTTCCCCGTCCAGTTGCGGGGTTACGACCGCCACCAGGTGGACGAGTTCATCTCGAAGAACCTCGGCAAGCTGAAGCAGACCGAGTCGCAGCGGACCGAGGCCGAGCAGCGGATGACGGACGCCCAGCGTCGTCTGCGTCAGGCCGAGCAGCGCATCCAGGGTCTCGAGCAGCGCCTCGCCGAGCAGCAGAAGCAGCTCGAGGAGAACACCCGCCCGACGCTCTCCGGACTCGGCACCCGCGTCGAGCAGATCCTGCGACTGGCCGAAGAGCAGGCCAACGAGCACCGCGCCGAGGCCAAGCGCGAGACCGAGGGCATCCTCTCGGCCGCCCGCCTCGAGTCCCGCGAGATCACCGACGCCGCCCGCGGCGAGGCCGGCTCCCTGAAGCAGAACGCCGAGCGCGAGGCCAACACCCTCCGCACGCAGGTGGAGCGCGAGGTCGCGGAGCTGCGGACCAACGCCCGCCGCGAATGCGAGACCCTCCGCGCCGACGCCGAGCGCGAGACCAAGCAGCTGCGCACCGCCACCGGCCACGAAGTGGCCGAGCTCAAGGCGTCCGTCGAGCGCGAGGTCGCGACCCTCCGTGCCACGGCCGACCGCGAGATCACCCAGCTGCGCGCCAAGGCCGCCCGCGAGGCCGAGGAGAAGCGCGCCGAGGCCGCGAAGCTCTTCGCCGAGGCGAAGGAGAAGCGCGACAAGGACCTCCAGGCCCTCGACCTCGAACTGGCCGAGCGCAAGGAGAAGGCCGAGCGCGAAGAGTCCGACCGCCACACCCGCGCCGTCGCCGAGACCCAGAAGCTCGTCTCCGACGCCGAGAACCGCGCCCGCGACGCCGAAGAGCGCGCCAAGGCCGCGGAGACCCGCGGCGAGGAGAAGCGCTCCGAGGCCGACAACTACGCGCAGGAGACCACCAGCAAGGCCAAGAAGGACGCGCAGAAGCTCGTCTCCGACGCCAAGGCCGAAGCCGAGCGGCTGCTCGCCGACGCCAAGTCGGACGCCGAACGCGTCACGACCGACGCTGAAACCAAGGTGGCCGAGCTCACCGCGAAGCGGGACCAGGTGCAGGAGACCCTGCGCAACCTCAGCGGTCTGGTCAGCGGCGCCCTTGGTGGCGCCCTTGGGCAGCAGGGCGACGACAAGTAGAAAAACAGGACGACAAGTAAACCTGGCGAATCCGCGTTACCGTCGAAGTCTGCGACAGTGAAGAATGATCGCAGGCGTAGGTCGACGGTGGAGGAACCACAGCTTCGGCCGCGTCCCGTCACATCCGGTCCCTTGCCGGGCGTGACGGGACGCGGCTTACGTGAGGATGAGGGTATGGCGCGTGAAGACAGACTGGACGACTCGGAACTGCTGACCGGATTCAACGAGGGTGGACCCGTCGAGTACGAGTTCGAGACCGCCTTGCGCGGATACGACAAGGGACAGGTCAAGCGGTTCCTGCAGCAGATGCAGCTCCAGATGGACACCCTCGCCGGCGAACGGGCGGAAGCGGTCGCGCAGATCGACCGGCTCGTGATCCAGATCCAGCAGCTCCAGGCGCAGATCCAGGAGCTCAGGCGCCGCAGTGCCGCGGGCGACAAGGCCTCGTACCGGCACCTGGGCGTGCGGATCGAGCACATGCTGACCCTCGCGGAGGAGCAGGCCGAGGAGATCAAGGCCAACGCCCACGCGCAGACCAAGCATCTGCACCAGCACGCGGACAACCGTCTTCGCGAGGCCGAAGCGCAGATCGAGCAGGCGCGCAAGGACTTCGAGACCACGTTGAAGGCCCGCCGGGCCGCCGCCGAGAAGGCCGAGGCCGACCGGCGCGCGATCATCGACGCCGAGATCAACAAGCGGGCCCGCGAAGCGCAGGCCATGGTGGACCAGGCCAAGGAGCGCGCCGCCGCGCTGGTGGCCGAGGCCGAGCAGGACGCCGAGAACAAGCGCGCCGCCGCTGACGAGCAGACCCGGCAGCTGGTCGCTCACGTGGAGCGCCTCCGCGCCGAGGCCCAGCAGCTCAAGGACGACGCCGCGCTCGCCTCCGAGCAGGCCATCAGCGAGGCCCGCGAGAAGGCCGACCGGATCGCCGCCGAAGCCGAGGCCGAGGCCGAGCGCAAGCGCGCCGAGCACGAGGCCGAACTGCGGGACCTGCGCACCGAGGCCGTCGAGAACCTCGAGAAGTTCAAGCAGGAGACCGAGACGTTCGCGCAGACCGTCCGCACCGAGGCCGAGAGCGAGGCCACCCGCGTGCGGGCCGAAGCGGCCGACAACGCGACCCAGACGCGCACCGAGGCCGCCGACGAGGCCAAGCGGCTGCGCCTCGACGCCCAGCGGCGTCTGGAAGAGGCCGAGGCCGAGGCGCAGCGGCTCACCGCCGAGACCGAGGAGAAGGTCGCCAAGCTCACCGCCGAGGCCGAGGAGGCCGCCCGCCTGGAGCGCGAGGCCGCCGAGGCCAGCGCGCTGCGCCTGGCCGAGGAGACCTTCGCCGAGACCCAGCGCCTGCGTGCGGAGGCGGCCGACGCCTCACGTCAGGAGCGCGAGGCGGCCGAGGTCGCGGCCCGCAAGCTCAACGAGGAGACCGCGGTCGAGACGGCCCGCCTGCGCGAGCAGGCCGCCGCCGAGGCCGAGCGGATCACCGCCGAGGCTGCCGCGGAGGCCACGAAGCTGCGCGAGAACGCCGACCGGGTGAGGATCGAGGCCGAGTCCGAAGTGGAGCGCGCCCGCGCCCAGCTGGCCGAGATCGAGGCCGAGCGCGAGCGGCTGCTCGCCGAGGCCAAGGCCGAGGCCGCGCGGATCCTCGAGCAGGCCGGCCAGGAGGCCGAGCAGATCCGCTCCGAGCGCGACCAGTACGTGTCCGAGGCCGAGAAGAAGGCCGAGAACGCGAAGCGCCGCGCCGAGGAGCTCTCCAAGTCCGCCAAGCAGACCGCGCGGCGCGACTCCGAGGCGATCCTGGCCACGGCCCGGGCGCAGGCGAAGAAGCTCGTCGAAGAGGCCCGCGCGGCCCGCGGCGAGGAGCCCCCGAAGGCGGCCCAGCAGGCCGCCCAGGAGGGGCCTGCGGAGCCCGCGGTCAACAAGCCGACCAACGGCCGCAAGCGGCCCCAGGGCGGCGGCAAGCAGACCAGCGAGGCGGCCGAGAAGGTCTCGTACTCGTAAGTAGACAGAGCAATGCGAAGGGCCCGGTGCGGTTAGCGCACCGGGCCCTTCGCCTACCCGGTTCGACGCGATCCGCTCCTACCGGTCCCCGGCCTCGACCGCGCCGACTACAGGCTCGCGCACGCGCTCTGCCCGCCCCCGCCTCGCGCAGCGTCACTCGGCGATCTCGTCCGCTCTTTCGGGTGACACGATCGCCGCCCGCCCCGGTTCTTGTCGGACCCGCGAGCAACGCTGGGAGCTACGGTTCCTTCCCCGCCGCTCTTCAACACTGGCCGGAGGGTGGGGGTTTGTGGACGGGCGAACGCGGAAGGGCCCGCAGCGCTTTCGCGCTGCGGGCCCCTCAGAACCAGTCTGAAGCGACTACGAGATGGTCTTGTCATCCGTGGTGGCGCTGAGCGTGCCGGCCTTCGTGGGCTCCTTGTCGGTGCCTTCCTCGGCCTTGCGCTTCGCGTCGCCCGAGCCGCCGGGCGTGGTGCCGACGATCGGCGGCATGAGGCCGCCGCCGGTGGCGCGCTTCTTGTTCCACACGTCGAACACGACCGCGGCGAGCACGACCAGGCCGAGCACGACCTGGACGGTCTGGGTGGCCACGCCCAGGGACGACATGCCCTGGTCCATGACGCCCATGACCAGGCCGCCGATGATGGCGCCGATGATGGTGCCGACGCCGCCGGACATCGAGGCCCCGCCGATGAACGACGAAGCGATGGCGCTCAGTTCGAACATGTCGCCGGCGGTGGTCGTCGCCGAGTTCAGGCGGGCGGTCGCGACCACACCGGCCAGGCCGGCCAGGGCGCCCATGTTGACGAACACCCAGAACGTGGTCTGCTTGGTCTTCACGCCCGAGAGCAGCGCGGCCTTCTCGTTGCCGCCGCCCGCGTAGATGTGGCGGCCGAACACGGTCCGGTTGGTGATGAACGTGTAGAGCAGCACCAGGCCGAGCAGGATCCAGCCGACGATCGGCAGACCGCGGTAGGAGAAGAAGACCAGCGAGCCGCCGACGATGACGACGACGAGCGCCACGATCTTGACCGACCACATGAGGTTCGAGGTGGACTCGATGCCCGCGGCGGTGCGCCGGCGGCGCCCCGTGGTCTCGACGGCGACGATCAGGGCGGCGGCGAGGATGCCGAAGATCAGGGTCGGCACCTGCAGGGAGACGCCGAAGGCCTGGTAGCCGGCGGCGCCGCCGCCGAGCTTGAGGAACTCCTCGGCGCCGATGGTGATGGTCTCGGCCCCGAGGATCTGGAGCGTGAGGCCGCGGAAGATCAGCATGCCCGCGAGGGTCACGATGAAGGCCGGGATGCGCATGTACGCGACCCAGAAGCCCTGCCAGGCGCCGATGATCGCGCCCGCGCCGATCGCGGCGAGCACGCCGGCCCACCAGGGCATGCCCCAGTCGGAGATGGCGATGGCTGCCACCGCGCCGGTGAAGGCGAGCACGGAGCCGACCGAGAGGTCGATGTGCCCGTTGATGATGACGAGCATCATCCCGATCGCGAGGATGAGGATCGGCGCGTTCTGGACGATGACGTTGGTGATGTTGCGGGACGTGATGAAGTTCTGGTCGAGCTCCATGACGACGAGCACTTGGAACAGCAGCATGATCGCCACGAGGGCGATGACCATGCCGTAGGCGCGCAGGTTGATGTTGCGCAGGGACGACCAGAGCGTCGGCCGGGTCTGAGTCTCGGTGGTGGTCATGAGCGTAGTTCTTCTCCCCCGGATGCGGTCTCAAGGGTCATGAGACGCATCAGTTCTTCCTGTGTGGCGTTCTCGCGGTCGACCTGGCCGGTGATGTGTCCGGCGCTCATCGCGTAGATGCGGTCGCACATGCCGAGCAGTTCGGGCAGTTCGGAGGAGATCATGAGGACCCCCTTGCCCTGGTCTACCAGCTTGTGGATCAGTTCGTAGATCTCGTACTTGGCGCCGACGTCGATGCCTCGGGTCGGCTCGTCGAGGATCAGGAGCTCGGGTTCGGTGAACACCCACTTGCCGAGCACGACCTTCTGCTGGTTGCCGCCCGAGAGGTTCCCGGCGAGCGAGAAGACCGACGGGGCCTTGACGCCGAACTCGGTGCGCAGGCGCTCCGCGACGGCGTTGACCTTGTTCTGGTCGACGACGCCGTAGCTGGAGACCTTGCCCAGACCGGGCAGGGTGAAGTTCTCACGCAGGTCGTAGTCGAGGTGCAGGCCGTAGTGCTTGCGGTCCTCGGTGGCGTACGCGAGGCCGGCGTCGATCGCCTCGGGCACGGACTTGAGCTTGAGCGACTTGCCGTCGAGCGTGATGGAACCGGAGATGCCGGTGCCCCAGCTGCGGCCGAAGACGCTCATGGCGAACTCGGTGCGGCCCGCGCCCATGAGGCCGGCCAGCCCGACGATCTCGCCGCGGGCGACGTTCAGGGACGCGTTGTTGACGATGACGCGGTCGCGCTGCTCCGGGTGGTACACGGTCCAGTCGTCGACCTCGAAGAAGACCTCGCCGACCTTGGGCTCGTGCGGCGGGTACAGGTGCTCGAGGTCGCGGCCGACCATGGACTTGATGAGCCGGTCCTCGGTGACGCCGTCGGCGGCGGTGTCGAGGGTCTCGATGGACTTGCCGTCGCGGAGGACGGTGATCTGGTCGGACACCGACAGCACTTCGCCCAGCTTGTGGGAGATGATGATGCTGGTGACGCCCTCTTCGCGCAGTGCGCGGAGCAGCTCCAGCAGGTTCTCGGAGTCGGTGTCGTTGAGCGCGGCGGTCGGCTCGTCCAGGATCAGGAGCTTGACGCTCTTGGACAGGGCCTTGGCGATCTCCACGAGCTGCTGCTTGCCGACGCCGATCTTCTCGACGAGGGTGCGCGGGTTGTCGTGGAGGCCGACCTTCGCCATGAGGCGGGCGGCCTCGCCGTTGGTCTTGTCCCAGGAGATGAATCCGCCGGACTTCTGCTCGTTGCCCAGGAAGATGTTCTCGGCGATCGACAGTTCACCGACGAGCGCGAGCTCTTGGTGGATGATGACGACGCCCGAGGACTCGGAATCGCGGATGTTGCGGAAGCGGGCGGGCTCGCCTTCGAGTTCGATCTCGCCTTCGAAGTCGCCGTGGGCGTAAACGCCGGACAGCACCTTCATGAGCGTCGACTTGCCGGCGCCGTTCTCGCCGACGAGCGCGTGGATCGTGGCCCGCTTGACCCGCATGTCGACCCCGGCGAGCGCGAGCACGCCCGGGAACCGCTTGGTAATCCCCCTCATACGGAGGATGTCTTCAGACATGTCTTGGTCCTATGTGGAATGACAGCTTGCTCTGGAGAAGGGTTGGGGGTGCCCCGCCGAGCGGGGCACCCGTGTCGAACCGCGTTCGAGCAGTGGTGGCTACTTGATCTCGCCGGCGTCGATGTACCCGGAGTCGATGACGACTTCCTGGTAGTTGTTGACATCGACGCTGACCGGCTCGAGCAGGTTCGCGGGAACCACGCGCACACCGTTGTCGTAGGTGGTCTCGTCGGTCGTCGCGGGGGTCTCGCCCTCCATCAGTGCGACGACCATGTCGACCGTGGTCGAGGCGAGCAGGCGGGTGTCCTTGTACACCGTCTGCGCCTGGCGGCCGTCCTTGATGTACTGGATCGAGGCCACCTCGGCATCTTGACCGGTAACAACGGGCAAATCGGTCCCGGCGACGTATCCATCGCTCTCCAGGGACGAGATGATGCCGCGGCTGATGCCGTCGTACGGCGAGAGCACGGCGTTGACCTTGTCGCCCCCGCTGTAGTAGGTGCTCAGGATGTTGTCCATGCGGTTCTGGGCGTTGTCGCCCGACCAGTCCTGCGTGGCCACGGCGTCGAGCTCGACCTGGCCGGACTTCACGACGAGCTTGCCCTCGTCGATGAAGGGCTGGAGGACGTCCATCGCACCCTTGAAGAAGTACTTGGTGTTGTTGTCGTCCAGCGAGCCGGCGAACAGCTCGATGTTGAACGGGCCGGCCTGGGTCGCGAGGCCGAGCGCCTCGGCGATGTAGGTCCCCTGAAGCGTGCCGACCTTCTCGTTGTCGAAGGTGGCGTAGTAGTCCACGTCGGGCGTGTCGAGGATCAGGCGGTCGTACGCGATCACGTGGATGCCCTCGGCCTTGGCCTCGGCGAGCACACCGGTGAGGGACTTGTTGTCCTTCGCGGCGATCACCAGGACGTCGACGCCCTGGCCGACCATCGTCTGGATCTGGTTGACCTGCTTCTCGACGTTGTCCTCGGCGTACTGGAGGCTCGTGGTGTAACCGGCGGCCTCGAACTCCTTCACCAGGTTCTCGCCGTCGAAGATCCATCGTTCGGAAGACTGCGTGGGCATCGCGATGCCGACGCTGCCGCCACCGCCCTCGCCATCGCCACCGTTGCTGTCATCGCCGGACGCGCACGCCGAGGCGGTGAGCGCCACAGCGGCCGCGCCGACGGAACCGGACAGCAGATGACGTCGATTGACGTTCATTAGTACTCCTTCGTACCGGGCGGTTTCGGTGCACGACCTACGTCGCCCTGGGGTCAAGACGGATTCGATAGTTCAACGTTTTTCCACAACCGTCAACAGCGGATGCGTCTCGTGTCCGAATCGTTGCCTTCCAGCTTCGACGAATTCCGACACTCCGCTCCCTCGCGGCACATCGAACGTGTGCCGTCTCAATGAATATGACTGTGCGTATCGTCTCCCTCACCCGATCGTCCCACATCCCTACGGGCGACTACCACTCGACCGATCGGATGGGTTAGCCTCACATTTAGTGCCAAATCACGACACCGAACAGCTGACCCCCCGGAGGAGGTGAGGATGTCGACCACCCAGACCATCGGACCGGCCGCCGTACACCGTTTACTGCACCGGGACGCGGTGTGCAGCGTCTTCAGCGGCACCGTCGCGACAGGCCCCACCGAGCTGCTGTGCGTCACCGTCGCCCATGAGCGCGTCGACGGCTCCCGGCGCGAAGTGTTCCTCGAATGGGCCGCGAAACTCACCGGCCTCCCCGCCCACCCCCACCTGTCCCCCTGCACCGCCGTCGGGCTCACCGAGAACGGCCGCCCCTACCTCGCGGTCGGGACCGCCCGCCGCAGCCTCGCCGACCTCCTCGCCGAGCAGGGGCCCATGCCGCCTGGGCAGGTCCGCGCCCTCGGCGTGGCCTTGAGCGACGCCGTCGCCGTCTACCACCGCGCCGGGCTCATCCACGGTGCCATCCAGCCCTCCCACATCCTCGTCGGCACCGCCCGCCACCTCCAGCTCACCGCCTACGACGTCACCGCCCCCGTCCTGGCGGCCCCCCTCCCCCCCACCCCCTACACCGCCCCTGAGCACCTCGACGCCGCCGTCGCGGGAGAGGTGGCCGCCAGCCCCTCCGGCGACGTCTACGCCCTCGCCACGGCCCTCTACGCCGCCCTCGGCGGCCGACTGCCCTGGGTCCGGCACGCCCGCGAGGAGGCCGCCGACCCCCTGCTGCGCGCCGCCCCCGTCCCGCACATCCACGGCGTGGACGCCGAACTCACCGACACGATCGGCGCGGCCCTCAGCCCCGACCCGCGCCGCCGGCCCACCGCCGACGCCTTCCGCGAGCAGCTCACCCGCCTCCAGCTCTCCGGCCCCAAGGCCCAGGGCACCCGCCCCGACACCGTCGCCAACGGACTCCTCCCCCGCCGCGGCCTGCGCCCCGTCACCGTCGCAGTCTCGACCGAACTCGCGCCGTACCGGCCCAGGCGCGAGCGCGTCGGCCTGCGCCCGCGGCTGCGCTCCATCGCCACGGCCACCGCCGGCGTCGCCCTCACGGGAGCGCTCCTCGGCGGCGCCGCACTGGCGACCTACGCGGCCAGCAACCCCGAGAGCACCGAGACGTTCTGCTCCGATCCGACCCTGCTGGGCGGGCGCATCGACGAGCAGCTTGAGGACGGCCGGATCGTCGACAGCTGGTGCGCCGAAGAGGGCGACTACGTGGCCGCCACCGTCGACTACCCGGGCGGCTCCGGCGGCGACGGCGAGGGCACGACCGAGCGCAAGGTGTGGCGCATCGAAGGCGAGACCCTCGTGGCCGTCACCGACTGCGCCGACACGGCGCTGCCCAGCGCCATCGCCGACTTCCTCTGCGCCTGAACCTTCGCCTGAACGTTCGACATGACCGCCTCCTTTTCGATCGCCGGCCTCGCACCGGCTTGCACGCAATAGTGCGAGGCCGAACCTGAAGGGGACCTGAAGCCAGCTGAAGGCGGCTTCAGGAAGCGGTCAGTCGCGTTCGGACTCGGGCAGGCTGCGCCCTTCAATCCGCCTTCGGCGAACCGTCCTCATGCCCTGCCTTCGGCAGACCGTCTTCATTGCCCGCCTTCGGCAGACCGTGCTCATTGCCTGCCTTCGGCAGGAATCCTCCGAAGGCGGCCACGGACTTGTCGGCGTAGGCGGAGGTGTCGCCGCGCTCCATCGGTCCGTGCCAAGTGGTCGGCAGCGGCGCGTGCTCGGGGAGGATGCGGCCGACGATGCGGTCCAGGGCCTCTTCGGCCTTGCCGACCCACAGGTGGCTGCCGTTGGCGATCTCCACGACCTCCGCCTGCGGCACGGCCGCGAAGCGCTGCTTCGCCTCCGGGTACTGGAGATAGTCGTCCTGCTCGGGAATGAGCGCCAGCAGCGGGCGGCCGTCCTCGGCCCACCGCGCCAGATCGTCCTCTTTGGAGTAGCGCAGCGGCGGCGAGAGGAGCACGGCCCCTTCGACTCCCGGCTCCAGGCCGTACTTGAGGGTGAGGTCGGTGCCGAAGGACCAGCCGACGAGCCACACCCGCGGCAGCTCGGCGAACTCCGCGTACTCGACCGCCGCGGCCACGTCGAAGCGCTCGCCCACGCCGTGGTCGAACGCGCCCTGGCTCCTGCCCTGCTGAGATTCGGTGCCGCGGGTGTTGAACCGCAGCACCGCCATGTTCGCCAGCGCAGGGAGCCGCCAGGCGGCCTTGCGGAAGAGGTGCGAGTCCATCATGCCGCCGTGGGTGGGCAGCGGGTGGACGCAGATGATGGTCGCCTCGGGCGCGCGGTCGGCGGGCAGGGCGAGTTCGCCGACGAGTTGGAGCCCGTCGGCGGTTTCGAGCGTGAGCGCCTCGCGTTCGGCGGGGAGCATGCTCGCGGATCTGATGACAGCCACGCCGGAATTATCCCCGCTGGAAGGCGATCGGCACCACCGCGTGTGGCGCACCTTGCAGGCGCTTGCGGAGCACGGCCGAGGGCGGGGCCGCGAGACCCCGCCCTCGGTTCGTTCACGTGCGGTTCAACGCCACCGGCCGGGCCGGCGGCGGCTCCTGGCGTTCCAGCAGCCGGTGTGCCAGTGGCGGCGGTCGCCGCCGTCGCCGTCGTCGGCCCAGGCGACGACGTGGGGCGTGCCCGGCTGGATCTCGAGGTCGCAGCCGGGGCACCGGTAGGTCTTCTCAGCGCCTGCGCCGGGGATGCGGCGGACCCGGACGGGTCCGTCCGGGCCGTCGATCAGGCTCGGGTCCTGGGCGCCCGATGTCGGCCGCCGGGCTTCGCTCTGGCGGCGGTTCTTGCGCGGCATGGTTCGCCCTTATGCGTGAGCGGGGTCGTCTCGCCCGGCATCGGTCGCCGTGGCGGCCTCCGCCTCGGCGGCTTCGCGCGCGACCCGCTCGTTCAAGCGGCGGACGTGCTTGTTCATCCCCCGGATGAGGAGGACCGTCACGACGACGAGGAACACGGTCACGAACAGCCCGAGCGGCCCGGCCATCGCCTGGTCGCGCTCCGGCCCGAACTCTTGCTGCGCCAGGATCTCGATCACGGGTCAACCGTATCCCGCGGGCGCTAGGACTCCTGCAGCGCCGGAAGCCGCCAGTCGACCGGCTCACCGCCCTGCTCGACGAGGAGGGCGTTGGCGCGGCTGAACGGCTTGGAGCCGAAGAAGCCGCGGCGGGCGCTCAGCGGCGACGGGTGGGCCGATTCGATGGCCGGGACCGCGCCGAGGAGGTCCTTGAGCTTGCGCGCGTCGTTGCCCCAGAGGATCGCGACGGCGGCGCCGCCGCGCTCGGTGAGGGCGCGGATGGCCTGCTCGGTGATCGATTCCCAGCCTTTGCCGCGGTGCGAGGCGGGCGTGCCGGGGGCGACGCTCAGGGACCGGTTGAGCAGCAGGACGCCCTGCTCGGCCCAGGGGGTGAGGTCGCCGTTGGCGGGGAGCGGGTAGCCGAGGTCGTCGCGGTACTCGTTGAAGATGTTGACCAGGCTCTTGGGGAGGGGGCGCACGTCGGGGGCGACGGCGAACGAGAGGCCGATGGCGTGGCCGGGGGTGGGGTAGGGGTCCTGGCCGACGATGATGACCTTGACGTCGTCGAACGGCTGCTGGAAGGCGCGGAGGATGTGCTCGGCGGCGGGCAGGTAGCGGCGTCCGGCGGCGACTTCGGTGCGGAGGAACTCGCCCATCTTGGCGACGTCGTCGGCCACGGGGGCGAGGGCCTTGGCCCAGCCGGGCTCCATCAGTTCTTCAAGCGGTTTCTGCATGACTCAGATGCTAGGTCCCTCCACCGACACGAAATACCCCGCGTCGCGCAGGGCCGCAACGATTTCGGTCGCGTGTTCGGATCCGCGGGTCTCGATCGAGAGGTCCACGGCGACTTCGCCGACGGAGAGGCGGGGGTCGCTGCGCTGGTGGTAGACGTCGACGATGTTGCCGCCGTAGGCGCCCACGAGCTGCAGGATCGAGGCGAGCGCGCCGGGGCGGTCGGCGCAGCGCAGGTTGGCGCGCATGAACCGCCCGGAGGCGCCGAGGCCGTGTTCGATGAGCCGCATGAGCAGCAGCGGGTCGATGTTGCCGCCGGAGATGACGGCGACGGTGGGGGTGTCGTAGGCGACCGAGTAGTTGAGGAGCGCGGCGTAGGCGGTGGCGCCGGCGGGTTCGACGACGAGCTTGTTGCGTTCGAGGAGGGAGAGGAGGGCGCGGCTGATGTCCTCCTCGGTGACGGTGACGATCTCGTCGACGAGGGTGGCGACGTGCGCGAAGGGGACGTCGCCGGGGCGGCCGACCTTGATGCCGTCGGCGATGGTGTGCATCTTGTCGAGGCGCACGGGCCGCCCGGCGGCGAGGGAGTGCGTGTAGGCGGCGGCGCCTTCGGCCTGGACGCCGATGATGCGGATGTCGGGCTTGAGCTGCTTCGCGGCGGCCGCGATGCCGGCGATGAGCCCGCCGCCGCCGACTGAGGTGACGATGGTGCCGGTCTCGGGCAGCTGCTCGAGGATCTCGAGGGCGATGGTGCCCTGCCCGGCGACGATGTCGTGGTGGTCGAAGGGGTGGATGAGGGTGGCGCCGGTGTCGGCGGCGAAGCGGTGGGCGGATTCGAGGGCGTCGTCGACGGTGTGGCCGCCGAGGATCACTTCGGCGCCGTAGCCCTTGGTGGCGGCCACTTTCGGGAGCGGCGCGGATTCGGGCATGAAGACGGTGGAGCGGATGCCGAGCGTGGACGCGGCGAGGGCGACCCCCTGGGCGTGGTTGCCCGCGGAGGCGGCGACGACGCCGAGGGCGCGTTCGGCCGCGGTGAGGTGGGAGACGCGCATGTAGGCGCCGCGGATCTTGAAGGAGCCGGCGCGCTGCAGGTTCTCGCATTTGAGGTGGACGCCGTCGAGGACGGGGTCGCGGGAGGGTTCGAGGGGGGTGCGTCGCACGATCCCGGCGAGTTCGGCCGCCGCGGCGCGGACGTCGTTGAGTGTCACGAGTTGCGTCACGCCTCGATCGTAGTGCGCGGCCCCGGGAGTCCCCGGGAACCCGGTGGCGAGCGGTTCCCAGGAGAGCGCCACCGAGCGAGAAAGCGGTTACTGTATACCGATATGCCACCCTTGGGTCCGCATGGGCGATGGGTCGGCCCATTGAAACCGCAGGTCGCACCTAGTGTGAACCGCCGTTCACCTCCTGCGATTCCGGGTGACCGCCGTTACGCATCGGATAAGGAAGGCTTAAGCTACTAAGCGTCAATCCTTAACCAGGAAGAAGCCTGCGAGTCACGCTTCGCCGACCGCCCGCCCGAACCACCGACTCACCAGTGACAAATCCATCCCCTTAGAACCCCCTGGAGTCAACGGTGACTGCTGTCACGCTGAAGAACGTCTCGAAGGTGTTCCCCGGCGATACCCTGGCCGTGGACTCCCTGAGCATGGAAGTCAACCACGGCGAGTTCCTCGTCCTGCTCGGCCCGTCCGGATGCGGCAAGTCCACAGTGCTCCGCATGGTCGCGGGCCTCGAGACGCCCTCGGACGGCGAGATCCTCCTCGACGGCGAGTACGCCAACGAGCTCCCGCCGCGAGACCGCAACGCGGCCATGATCTTCCAGACTTTCGCGCTCTATCCGCACATGTCCGTCGCCGACAACATCGGCTTCCCGCTCAAGCTCGGCAAGCAGAACGGCGCCCAGTCCGTGCCCGACGCCGTGGGCGACATGGCCAGCGCCCTCGGCATCTCGGACCTCAAGGACCGCAAGCCGAACCAGCTCTCCGGCGGCCAGCAGCAGCGCGTCGCCATGGGCCGCGCACTCGTGCGCCGCCCCAAGCTCTTCCTCATGGACGAGCCGCTCTCGAACCTCGACGTGGGCCTGCGCGCCGAACTGCGCACTGAGATCTCCTCCCTGGTGCGCCGCAACGACGCCACGACGCTCTACGTCACGCACGACCAGACCGAGGCGCTCACGATGGCCGACCGGGTCGCGGTGATGCGCAAGGGGGTCCTGCAGGACGTGGGTACCCCGGACGAGGTCTACGAGCGCCCCGCGACGATGTACGTGGCCGCGTTCCTGGGCACGCCGCGCATGAACCTCCTCGAGGCGCGCGTCAACGTGTACCTCGATCGCTATGTGGCCCTTGACTTCGGCGAGCAGGAACTGCGGCTGCCGTGGCACGACCTGCGCGGGCGGGCCGTGGCCCGCTACCACGGCGAGAACATCGTGGTCGGGATGCGGGCCGAGGCGCTGGCGCCGGTCGCCGACGGCCACCCGGGGCAGTCGATCGCGGGCCGCGTGCGCTTCTACGAGCACCACGGCCACGAGACGCTCGTGTTCCTCGACATCGGTGCGACGGCGGTGGTGCCGGACGGCATCGGCGACAAGCCGGACCTGACGCGCGGCGGCTCGAAGCCGCGCCGCCGCCTCGGCGGCCTGTTCTCCGGGTTCGGGCAGTCGCAGGTCGAGCAGCGCGAGGCCGACACGGGCCCGATCCGCAAGCCCGCGGACCTGGTGTTCCGGCTCCCTCCGCACATCCCGGTCTCGGCCGGTCAGCCGATCACGGTGGCCGTGCACATGGACGCGCTGCACTACTTCGACAAGTACGGCAAGCGGATCGACGTCGGCTGGTCCGCACGGGCTTAGGCGCGCAACACTTCTGGACGGCACAACGCCGCGGACCCCCTTCGGGGCCCGCGGCGTTCGCGTTGCGCTCGAGTCGATTCGCTGCTGCGGTGAAGCCGGCAAGACGTCAATCGGCCGGCCTCGGCGACGCTTGCGAGCCGTAAATCAGCCGGCCTCGGCGACGCTTGCGAGCCGTAAATCAACCCAAGAACTTCTCGGCGTCGATGATCTTCACCGAGATCTCGGTGTCCCTGGGGGTCTTGTAGGAGACGGTGTCGCCGACCTTGTGGCCGAGGATCGCCGCGCCCAGCGCGGAGTCGGGGCTGTACACCGTGAGGTCGGTGGTCGCCGCGATCTCGCGGGAGCCGAGGAGGAACTTCTCGGTGTCGTCGGGGTCGCCGTCGAAGGCGATGGTCACGACGGTGCCGATCTGGATCTCGTCGCTGTCCTTCGCCTCTCCCACCTTCGCATTGCGCAGCAGGTCCTCGAGCTGGCGAATGCGCGCCTCCTGCTTGCCCTGCTCGTCGCGGGCGGCGTGGTAGCCGCCGTTCTCCTTGAGGTCGCCTTCTTCACGGCGGGCGTTGATCTCGGCGGCCATGGCGGGACGGTTCGCGATGAGCTCGTCGAGTTCGCCTTTGAGGCGGTCGAAGGCCTCCTGTGTGAGCCAAGTGCCCTGGTTAGCGTCGGTAGCCATGTGATCCATATCCTCCGAATAGTGCAATCCGTGCGATCCGTACTGCGAGGTCCTGCCTCTGCGTGAACGTCCTCGCGACCCGGGTGAACCCCGGATAGCGAAAGGCCCGCCGACCGAAACGCGGTGCGACGGGCCGAAAGTCAATAGTCAGTCCGTCTGCCAACACCTCAGGACCTCGCCGGTGTTGGGCACGCCCTCCACTGCGAGGGGGTACGACATCACCACATGGGTGGCATCGTCCGCCGGGATCTCGACCTCGGCGTAGCCGATCTCCGCGCCCGCGAGGTCGCGGGACCTGACAGCGCAGGTGGCCCCCTCGCCGGCCGGCTTGTACACCTCGAACTCGACGGTGACCTGTCCCGGGACGGAGTCGTCGAAGCCGCGCAGGCGCTCGGAGACCTCGTTCTGGCCGTACACTTCCGAGAGGCGCCAGGCGGCGAAGAGACCCGCCAGGACGACGCCGACCGTGAGGGCCGCGGTCACCGCCGGACGGCGGCGCCGGGGTTCGCGGCGCCGACCGTAGCGACCTTCGGGAAAGGTCACGTCTGCAGCGTCAGCAGACGCCCCAGGCACGCGCCCATCCGTGGTCTGCATCTCAGTCATTGCGTCGCTTTCCTTCGCGAACAGCGGTTTCACCGCCGGAGCCGCGGTTCCTGGCAGAACCGGGAAGTAATGATTATCGAGTATCGTTGCACAGAATGCCAGAGCCGACAACCACCGCAGTGCGCGAGTCGGTTCCAGTGCGCCGAGCCTTACCACTAGAAGCACCCGCCAGTGAGGTTGACCGACGTGACGAACCAGAGCAAGCTGCGCCTCATGTGCGTGCACGCCCACCCCGACGACGAGTCGAGCAAGGGCGCCGGCACGATGGCGCGCTACGTGCGCGAGGGCATCGAGGTGCTCGTGGTGACGTGCACCGGCGGTGAGCGCGGCGACGTGCTCAACCCGAAGATGGACCGCCCCGAGGTCCAGGAGAACCTGCCGCGCATCCGCAACGAGGAGATGGCCCGCGCCCGCGAAATCCTCGGCGTCGAGCAGCACTGGCTGGGCTTCACCGACTCCGGGCTCCCCGAGGGCTGGCTCCCCTCCTCCGGCACCGAGCTCCCCGAGGACGCCTTCTACCTCGTGCCCACCGAGGAGGCCGCCGCGCCGCTCGTGGAGATCATGCGCTCCTTCAAACCGCACGTGGTCACCACGTACGACGAAGAGGGCGGCTACCCGCACCCCGACCATGTGAAGACCCACGAGGTCTCCGTCGCGGCCTTCGCCGCCGCGGGCGACCCGGAGCGGTACCCGGGCCTCGGCGAGCCGTGGCAGCCGCTCAAGCTGTACTACAGCCACTCGTTCGGCAAGGCCCGCATCGAGGCCCTGCACTACGCGATGGTCGCCGCCGGCCTCGAGTCCCCGTACAAGGACTGGATGGACGCGGGCGACTGGACCCGCGACAAGAGCGAACGGATCACCACGCGCGTCGAGTGCGCCGAGTACTTCGACATCCGCGACGAGGCGCTGAAGGCCCACGCGACCCAGGTCGACCCCGACGGGTTCTGGTTCGCGGTGCCGCGCGAGCTCCAGCAGAAGGCCTGGCCCACCGAGGACTTCGAGCTCGTCGAGTCGCGCATCGAGTCGCGCCTGCCCGAGGACGACCTCTTCGCCGGACTCCGTTAACGCACTTCGGCACCGCTGATACACAACGGCCCCAGGGAACTCCCGGGGCCGTTTTCTCCACTTGCGACGACTGCAGACCCGTGCGTCACGGCCTGGCCACCGGATCGTCGGGCCTCGCGCACCCTCAGTGAGGAAACAACTGTCGGGCTCCCGACACCACGGTGTATTTCCTCGGAAAGTGCGGGAACCTTGCTGCAAGCGCGCCCCCGCGGGTTACCGTGCCGGGAGAACCGGGACGAACCCGAGTCTGGGACGTATTCGCGGAGGCGGGCGCAGAACGGAGGTGGCCCCATGGTCAGTCGCGAAACAACACCGGCGCGCACCAAGTCGTTCGTCGGCAGTCTCCTCGTCGCCACACCCACGCTGCAGGACCCCAACTTCGACCGCACGGTCGTCATCGGCGTCGGGCACGAGTCCGACGGGGTGCTGGGCGTGGTCCTCAACCGGGCCACCGAGCGGAAGGTCGTCCACTACCTCGACCAGTGGGCGGATCTGGCCGGGCATCCCGCCGTCCTCTTCGAGGGCGGACCGGTGCAGCCGGACGCGGCGATCGGACTGGGCTGGCGGAAGGCCGACGCGCCCTTCAACGACGCGTTCCGGCCCGTGCTCGGACGCCTGGGCACCCTCGACCTGGCGCGGGACCCCGACGAGGTCGCCCCGCTCCTGGAGGGCATGCGGGTCTTCACCGGCTACGCCGGCTGGGCGCCGGGGCAGCTCGAGGACGAGATCGACGCCGGCGCCTGGATGGTCTTCGACGCCCTGCCCGCCGACCCCTTCTCGGCCAACCCCGAGGAACTGTGGGCCATGGTGTGGAAGCGCCAGGGCGGCCTGCTCTCCGCAGTGGCGCACTTCCCCGCCGACCCCGTCATGAACTGAGGCCCCCGAAGGCACGGCTCGCGAAGCCGTAAGTCAGGCACCTGGCCACCAGGCCATGAGGATCACGACCACGCCGTAGCAGACGATGTTCAGCCCCGAGAGCGCCAGCAGCCGCCCCCGATGCTGTTCCAGCGGTTCGCCGCCCATGGTGCCATGCGCGTCCTGGAGGTCTTTGCCGATGCGCGCGAGCACGCCGGGGATCACGGCCGCGCCGTTGACCACCGCCACCGCGTACAAGGTCGAGGCGATGATCACCCAAGGGTCGGCGAACGAGTACCGCTCGCTCGTCATCATCGTCAGGACTCCCAGCAGCGCGGCCACCAGTGTGAGCGCGTTGAAGGCCATGCACCGCCGTCCGGCGCGGTGCACGCGGTCGCCGTCCCGCTCCCGCAGCGCCCGCTCCCCCAGCCACGGCGTCAGCATGGCCGGGCCGACGAACACGACGGCCAACAGCACGTGCAGGACCGACAACAGAGTGTGCATACTGTGATCTTACGGACAAACCGCCCACTGCAATCGCTGAACCGGGGTCGCACCTGCACCAGGGCATGAAAAAGGCCGGGCCCGGACGCCTTCGCGTCCGGGCCCGGCCCCTATGGCCGTGGAGCTGCAGGGAATCGAACCCTGGTCCTCCGCTGCATCTGTGAGACTTCTCCGGGTGCAGTCCGCTGTGCCTTTTATCGAGCCCCACCGATCACGCGGACGAGACGGTGTGGCGGGCTCTAATCGCCGATAATCTCGGCCTTCCGTCCCAGCGATCAAGACGTCGGCCCAGCATCCTTAAATGATGCCGCGAACCCAGAGCGGATGCGCCCCTGGAGCGGCAACTTCACAGTCGCTTAGGCAGCGAGAGCGAAGTCAGTGCGTTTTGCGTTGGCACTTATTGGTTTCCAACGTTGGTTTACGAGACAGCGTTGGCTTCCTCGACCCGCTTCCCTCACCTCAACATACGGAGTCGAAACCGATCAGCCCCGAGACTTGGTGAGTGAGTGTTTCACCCTGTTCAGTTGTAGGTCGTGCACCGCGCCTTTGAACGACACGGCTGTGGAATTCTAACCCAGTCCAACGACCGGCGTCGAACCGATATTCCCCGGGTCACTTCCCGCCGCGCTTGGCGGCGCGGCCCATGGCCTTCTCGATCTCCCGGTCGGACTCGCGCTTGGCGATGGCCTGGCGCTTGTCGTAGTTCTTCCGGCCCCGGGCGAGCCCGAGCTCCATTTTGGCGTAGCCGTTGAGGAAGTACACCGAGAGCGGGACGAGCGTCAAGCCCGGCTCGTCCAGCTTGTGCGCCAGCTTGGCGATCTCGCCCCGGTGGAGCAGGAGCTTGCGGATGCGCCGGGGCGGGTGGTTGGTCCACGTCCCGAAGTCGTACTCCGGGATGTGGAGGTTGTGGACGCGCGCCTCGCCGTTGTAGATCTCGGCGTACGCGTCGACGATGTTCCCCTTGCCCTGGCGCAGGGCCTTCACCTCGGTCCCCGACAGGACCATCCCGGCCTCGTAGGTGTCCAGGATCTCGTAGTCGTGCCGGGCCTTGCGGTTGGTCGTCACGACCGAGCGCTCGGGACCCGAGTGCTTGACCTTCTCCTGCGTTTGCTTCTTGGACACGGAGCAAGCTTAACGATCGAACATGTGTCTGTCGAAACCAATTCGCTACCGGCATAGACAGCTCGGCAGGTACCCCACCGGATTGACGCGCTCGCCGTGCACGCGGACCTCGAAGTGCAGGTGCGGGCCGGTGCTGTCGCCGGTACTGCCGACCGCGCCGATGCCCTCGTCGCGGTCGACGTGCTCGCCGTCGTTGACCCAGATCTCCGACTGGTGCGCGTAGCAGGTCGACACGCCGCCGCCGTGGCTGATGCACGTCAGCTGGCCGTAACCGTTGCTCCAGCCCGCGTAGACGACCTTCCCCGAGTCCGCGGCATGGATGGTCGCGCCGGTGCCGGCGGCGAAGTCGGTGCCGCCGTGCAGGCGGGTGGTGCCGTAGATCGGGTGGCGCCGCCAGCCGTAGTCGGAGGACTTCCAGCCGTCGACCGGGACCACGAAGCCGCCGCCGCCACCGCCGCCGGAGGAGCCGCCGCCGGAATCGCCGGAGTCGTCGTCGTTGTCCTCGGCCTGGCGCAGCTGGTCGGCGAGGCGCTCGGACTCGGCCTCGAGCTCGTCGTACTCGGACTGCGCGTCGTCCCGGGCGTCCTCGGCCACGGTGAGCGCCGCCGCGTGCCGGCCGATGAGGTCCTGCACGGCGGCCTGGGCGGCCTGGGCTTCGGTGTAGCGGGACTCGGCGGCGGCGAGCGCGTCGGCCGCGGCGGTTTCGGCGGCCTCCGCCTCGGTTTCGGCGAGGGACGCGGCGTTCTCGGCGTTGGCGGCCTCGCGGCGGGCGACGGTGACCTCTTCGACCGCGCGGTTCTTGCCCTCCATCATGAACTCGAGGTAGGTGAGGCCGTCGACGGCGGCCTGGGGATCGCCGGAGGAGAGCACGGCGTCCACGGTGAGCAGTTCGGAGCCGCGGGCCGTGGCGGCGAACAGGGAGGCGCGGGCCTCGCGGGCGGCCTCGGCGGCCTCGCGCGCGGCCTCGTACTCGGCCTCGGCCGCCTCGAGCGCCTCGCGGGCGGCGTCGGCCTCGCGCTGCGCCTGGGCCGCTTCGGCTTCGGCCGCGGCGACGCGGCCCTGCGCGACGGCGACGGCGTGCTCGGCGACGGGCAGCTCGGCCTGGGTCTCGGCGAGCACCTGGCCGGCGTCGCGCACCTCGTCCGAGGCGTCCTCGAGCTGCGCGGCCATCACGGCCTTGTCGCGCTCGACCTCGTCCAGCTCGGCCTGCGAGACCCCGAACGCGGGACTGCTCGCGGACCCTGCCAGGAGCAGGACCGCGAGCAGCCAACCGATTCGTCTCATAGGGCCCGAATTTAGTCCATCTGCGACGGACATTCAGGGTATTCGAGACACTACCCTCTGTAGAGCACGAAGCCCGGGGTCAGACCTTGATGTTGAAGCGCAAGGTGATCCACGCCGTGATCGCGCTGATCACCGCCGAGACGCCGACCAGGATCGGCAGCAGGACGAGGATCGCCTGCATCGTGATGGGCGGCATGAGCTTGAACAGGTCCTCGAACTGGCCGTCGATCACCAGGAACTTCGCGGCGACGAGCGTGCCGAAGGCGAAGATCGAGCCGATCACCGCGGCGAAGACCGCCTCGAGGACGAACGGCGCCTGGACGAACCAGTTCGGTGCGCCGACCAGCTTCATGATCGCGACCTCGCGGCGCCGCGAGTACGCGGCGACCTGGATCGTGTTCGCCACCAGCATGAGCGCGGCCACACCCTGCACGAGCGCGATGACCAGGGTGAGGCGCTGGGCCCCGCCGAGGAGGTCGAAGACCTGCTGCAGGATCTCGCGCTGGTTGGTGACCTGGTAGACGCCGTCGCGGCCCTCGAACTGCTTGATGAGCTCAGGGGCGTCGCCGATGTCGTTCATCTTGACGCGGAACGCCGCCGGCAGGACCTCGGCCTCGACGGCCTTGACGAGGTCCGGGGAGTCCTTGAAGGTCTCCTGGAAGCGCTCGAGCGCCTCGTCCTTGTCCTCGTACTGGACCTCGGCGACGAGCTCGTTGTCCTTGAGCTCCTTGTCGATCTGGTCGGTCACCGTCTGCTCGATGTCCCGCTCGAGGTAGACGACCACTTCGAGGTTCGTCTGGTAGTACTCCTCGATCACGTCGACCTGGTTGTACAGCAGCAGGCCCGCGCCGAGCATCGACAACGAGACGGCCATGGTGATGATCATGGCGACGGTCATGGAGATGTTGCGCCACAGTCCGAGGAAGACCTCGGACATCACGTACTTCGCGCGCATGTGCTCTGAATCTGCCTTCCGCTTAGCCGTAGACGCCGCGAGCCTGGTCGCGGACGATCTGGCCGTTCTCGATCTCGATGACGCGACGGCGCATCTGGTTCACGATGTTGGAGTCGTGGGTGACCATCAGGATGGTGGTGCCGGTGCGGCTGATCCGGTCGAGGAGCCGCATGATCTCGATCGAGGTGTCCGGGTCGAGGTTACCGGTGGGCTCGTCGGCCAGCAGCAGGAGCGGCCGGTTGACGAAGGCGCGGGCGACCGCGACGCGCTGCTGCTCGCCGCCGGAGAGCTCGTGCGGGTAGCGGTGCTCCTTGCCGCCGAGGCCGACCAGCTCGAGCACCTCGGGGACGACCCGGCGGGCGACCGAACGGGGCTTGCCGATGACCTCGAGCGCGAACGCCACGTTCTCGGCGGCCGTGCGGTTCGGCAGCAGCCGGAAGTCCTGGAACACGCAGCCGATGCTGCGCCGGTAGGCGGGGACCTTCCACCGGCGGAGCTTCGTCACGTCGGTGTCCCCGACGGAGATCTTGCCCTTGTCCGGAACTTCTTCGCGCAGCAGGAGCTTGATCATCGTGGACTTACCCGCACCGGTCGGACCGATGAAGAAGACGAACTCTCCCTTGTCGATGAAGACGTTCACGTCTTCCACCGACGGGCGGTTCGACCGGGGGTAGTGCTTGGTTACACCCTCAAGCTGAATCACGAGGCGGAGTCTAACCGCCGAACCGCGGGGCCGGTCGGGCGGCTCCAGTACAAGCGTGGCATATTCCGCAGTTTCAGCCCCATATGTCACGGCCGTGCAAGGGTTACGACGCGATTTCATCCGAACGGGGGAAGTCCGCATGGTCAGGCGGCCCATGAATGCTCGTCGGAGCGTCACGGATCCGCCACGAAGGGCCGCCGCATCGGATCGTAGATCCTATTTCCTATAGGATCCACGATCCGGCGGGCTCCTACGAGGTGGACTTCTCGCCGCTCTTGCGCCAGCGGATGCCGGCCTCCAGGAAGCCGTCGATGTTGCCGTCGTAGACGCCCTTGACGTCGGCCGTCTCGAAGCCGGTGCGCAGGTCCTTGACCATCTGGTACGGGTGCTCCACGTAGGAGCGCATCTGGTCGCCCCACGAGGCCGTGGCCGAGCCGCGCAGCTCGTCGACCTTCGCCCGCTCCTCGTCGCGCTTGCGCTGGAGGAGCTTGGCCTTGAGGACGCCCATGGCGGTGGCCTTGTTCTGCAGCTGCGAGCGCTCGTTCTGGCAGGAGACGACGATGCCCGTGGGGAGGTGGGTCAGGCGCACCGCCGAGTCGGTGGTGTTGACGCCCTGCCCGCCGGGGCCCGAGGAGCGGTAGACGTCCACGCGGATCTCGTCCTCGGGGATGTCCTCGATCTCGTCGGTCTGCTCCAGGGCCGGCACGACCTCGACGGCGGCGAAGCCGGTCTGGCGGCGGCCCTGGTTGTCGTACTTGCTGATGCGGACGACGCGGTGCGTGCCCTGCTCGACCGAGAGGTGCCCGTACGCGTACGGGCCGTTCACGGCGAACGTGGCGGAGCGGATCCCGGCCTCTTCGGCGTAGGAGATGTCGTAGACCTCCGTGCCGAAGTTGTGGGACTCGGACCACCGCAGGTACATGCGCATGAGCTGCTCGGCGAAGTCGCAGGCGTCGGCCCCGCCCGCGCCGGAGCGCACGGTCACGACGGAGTCGCGCTCGTCGTACTCACCGGAGAGGAGGGTGCGCACCTCGAGCTCGTCGACGGCCTTGCGGATCGAGTCGAGCTCGGTGGCCGCCTCGGCGGCCGCGCCCGGGTCGGACTCGTCGTCGGCCAGCTCGAACATGATGGCGACGTCGTCCATGCGGTCGTGCAGCGACGCGAGCTTCTTGAGCTCGGCCTGCACATAGGAGAGGCGGGACGTGATCTTCTGGGCCTGTGTGGTGTCGTCCCACAGCCCGGGGTCGGCAGCCGCGGCCTCGAGTTCGGCCAGCTCGCGCCGGAGCGCGGGGAGGTCGAGGACGGCCTCGACGCTGCTGAGCGTCGCCTTCAGTTCACGGAGATCGGCGGAAACATCGACACTGGTCACAACAGATCAGACTACGCCTGTATTCGGGCTCATACGAAACGGGACGCGAGCCCCCGGTGGGGCCGCGTCCCGTTCGTGCTTGATCGTCGTACCCCGGGTCGCTACCCGGGTGTGGTGCCTGTCGCTATCGCTTCTTCAGCCAGCTGAGCGCCGAACGGTGGTAGCCGATCGCGAACTCCATCGCGATCGCCGCGTTCGGGTCCTCGTCCGCGTAGTCCTTCGCAGCGGCGCGGGCCTCTGCCAAGGCCTCCTGGTGCTGCTCGGTCGCGTCGGCGAACATCTCCTCGGCGGTGTCCTTGGAGAGGTAGTCGAGGAAGGCCGTGCGCAGCGCGACGGGGTCGCGCAGCTGGCCGATTCGGGCCGGCTCGTTGAGCCAGCGGGTGAACGCCCGCTTGCCGTTGGCGCTGATCGTGTAGGGCACCGAGGCTCGGGGCCCGGGCTTCCCGACGCGGACGAGTCCGCCTTCGGCCAGCGCCGGGAGTTCGCGGTAGACCTGCGAACGCGTCATGGTCCAGTACGGACCGAGGCGACGGGTCGCCTCCGCCATGAGTTGTCCGCCGGTCATCGGTCCTTCGTGTAGCAAGCCCAGCAATGCTGCTGAGGTTGCGTTGAGTTCTTTTCCTGCCATGCCCGACAGGATGCCATGTGGATGGCGTCATGACAAGTGGACAGCTCCAATGTGTCGATAGACCGTTACCGATACTTGATTGGATGCGTTCACCGATTACGCTGCATGCCTTGTGAAACGGTCGGAGTGGTCCGCTGGATTGCAACGCCTGTTTCGAGAATTCCAATCATGTGATCCCGATCGCCCCCTTGGGTTGCGATGACCCGGTGTTGCCCGGCGGTCACGGATCATTATCGACTGTCGCTGCCGCTTTCAGTTGCGGGGCATCGGGGATCCGATGAGATCCGATCCGGGCGAGTCGTCGTCGGAACTGCCCTCAGTGGAATCATCGCCGCCGTCTTCCGATTCGGACATTTCATCCGAATTCTGGTCAGGTGACTCGCTGTCGAGGTCCGGCCCTTGAGGAGTGGCGGCCTCTTCACTGGGAGTGGCGCTCGGTTCGGGGCTCGGTTCCGTTGACGCGGCGGAGGTCTCGTCCTCGACGGGCGCGGTCTCGCTCGCACTTTGCGACGGATCGGCCACATCGTCCTCATCCGGCAGATCCGGGCGGGTAACCACCAGGAAGGCCCAGATCACGGCGATCACGACGAAGCATCCGGCTGCCGCGAGGCCGATGACCCAGCCGCGGCCGAGCTTCTCGCCGTCCTTGCCGTACACCGCTCCCCCGCGGTCGTTCCCGTCGGACAGGCCCGCTTCGGGTGCGGTGAGCATCGCGCCGAGCGCGCCCGCCTCGATCTCGGGCGCCTGGGGTGTCACGGGGTCGTAGGTGAAGGTGGCGGTCGCGTCCCGCTCCTTGAGTTTGGGCGTGATCGGCGCAGTCGGCTGGTTGGACAGGCGCGGGGCGAGGCGGCGCAGGTCGGCGGCGACCGCGTCGAGGTCGCCGCGGGCGCGCGGGTCCAGGGCGAGGAGCATCTCGACGATCCGCCACAGCTCGGCGTCCACGGCGACGGGCTTGACCGGGATCTGCGTCAGGTGGCGCTCGACCACATCGGTGATCGAGCCGCCGCGGTAGGCGCTGTGCGCGGTGAGCGCCTCGTAGAGGACCAGGCCGAGCGCGTAGTTGTCCACGCCGGGGCTGGCGGAGTCGCCCGAGGCGACCTCGGGGGCGATGTACTCGGGCGTGCCGTGTGAGGGCGCGGTCTTGGACGCGGCGGCGCGCGCGATGCCGAAGTCGATGAACTTCAGGCCCTCGGACCCGGCCAGCATGAGGTTGCCGGGCTTGACGTCCCCGTGGCGGTATCCGGCCCGGTGGATCGCCGCGAGGGTCTCGGCGGCGCCCGCGCAGCGGCGCGCGGCCTCGGCGGCCGAGAGCGGCCCGTGGAGGCGCAGGTGCTCGCGCAGGTCGAGCCCGTCGATGAACTCGAGGACGACCGCGCACACGGCGTCGGTGACGATGAAGTCCTTCACCGACACCACGCCGGGGTGGTCGAGGGTGCGCAGGATGCCGGCCTCGGCCCGGAAGCTCTCGAAGATCTCCTCCTCGCCCCGCAGCTCCGGGCGGAGGATCTTCACGGCCACGTGGTCGCCGGTGACCTGGTCCAGGGCCCGCCACACGACGCCGACCGCGCCGCGCGCGATCTCGTGCTCCAGGACGTACCGGTCGGCCAGAACCGTCTGCATGGGTGCTCCTCGAGGGCTGGCAAGGCGGGCTGAATCCACTGTAAAGGTGGTGTCCTCGCAGCTCAGCACCGGAGTCGCAGGGTGGCACGAACGGGGGATACACCGCAGTGCGGGCGAGGGCGGGCGCACCGGGATCAACGGTCGCATGCTGTGAGTGGCGGGACACTACACTTGCGCCCATGTCCCTCGAACGGCCAAGCTTTGAACAGACAGCCGAATCCCGGTGCGGAATCAGTGGTGATCGCCTGTGACCGAATTGCGTTGGCGCTACGGCGCCGCGACCGACGTGGGCAAAGTCCGCGACCTGAATGAGGACTCCCACCTCGCGTCGCGCAGGCTCCTCGCGGTCGCCGACGGCGTGGGCGGCGCGGCCGCCGGCGAGGTCGCCAGCGGCGTGACCATCGCCGAGGTGACACGGCTCGCCCGCCGCTCCCCCGTCGAGGCCACCGCCGAACTGGGCGCGGTCGTCGAGGCCGCCCGCGACCGCATCCGCGCGGCCGTCGCCGAGAACCCCGAGTCCGAGGGCATGGCGACCACGCTCACCGGACTGTGGCTGGGCGACAACGCGGTCGACATCGTCCACATCGGAGACTCCCGGGCGTACCAGGTGCGCGGCGAGGACTTCGTGCAGGTCACGGTGGACGACTCGTACGTCCAGCACCTCGTCGACGAAGGCGCGATCACCCCCGCCGAAGCCCAGGACCACCCGTACAAGTCCGTCGTCACCCGCGTGCTCCAGGCCAACCCCGCCCCGGCGCACTTCGAGACCCGCCCGGCCCTCATCGGCGACCGGTACATGCTCTGCTCCGACGGCCTCAGCGACGTGGTCGACGACGCCGTGATCGAGAACGTCCTCCGCGACTTCGCCGACCCCCAGGCCGCCGCGGACGAGCTCGTGCGCCTCGCCCTCGAAGGCGGCGGGCCGGACAACGTCACCGTCGTCGTCGGCGATGTGGCCGAGCACAAGCCGCTGCGGCGCTGGCCGTGGATCGTCGCCGCTATCGGCGTCGTGCTGGTGATCGCGGCGATCGTGGTCGCGCTGGCCCTCGGGAACTGAGCGCAGACCGCCACGGCTGTGACGGCGCCGGACCGCCTCAGCTGAACGGCAGGCCGATGTACGCGCCTTCGGTGCGGGCCGTGTGGTCGAAGAACAGGGCGTCGTCGGCGGTGACGTTCGCGAGGTGGCCGTGCAGCTCGTAGCCGATGATGCCCACGAGGCGGTTCCAGCAGAAGATGAGCCGGGCGACCTCGTCGGGGCTGAACTGCTCGCCGGCCAGGAGCGTCAGCATGCCCGGCGCGATGGCCTCGGTGGGGCAGATCGGACCGGTTGCGGGCGTGAGGTTTCCGTCCCGCCGGGTGTCGGCGACGATCCGTGCGAGGGTGAGCGGCATGCGGCCGGCGACCTCGATGGTGATGTGCGGGGCGGCGTAGCCGGGGACGGGCGTGCCGAAGATGAGCGCGTACTCGTGCCGGTGGGCCAGGGACCACTCCCGCACCGCACGCCAGACGGCGAGCCAGCGCTCCTGCGGCGCGGCGCCGGGGCGGTCGGCGTTCTCGGCGGCTTCGCCGATCTCGCTGTAGGACTGCACTATCAGGGCGGTGAGGAGTTCATCGCGGCTGGCGAAGTAGCGGTAGACGGCCGAGGAGGCCATCCCGAGCTCCCGGGCGACTGAGCGCAGCGAGAGCAGGGCGGCGCCCTCTTCGCGGAGCTGGCGGCGGGCCGCGGCGAGGATCTCGGCGGTGAGCTCGGCGCGGGCGCGCTCTCTGGCGGTTCTCGGCGCGTTCATCAGGCCAGTGTACCGAAACGAGAGCACCGCTCTTGCATTGCCGGCGCGCGTGTGCAATCATTGCTCTCAACAGAGAGCAGTGCTCTCGAATATGAGCAGTGAACCCCTAAGGAGCAGTCATGTCCAAGCCCCCGACCGACCCCCGAGCCCGCATGGGCGCCTTGGCATTCGGACTCGCCGGCGTCCTCTTCGCCATCTACGAGGCCGCCGCGCCGCGCGTCGACCAGACCACGCTCGAAGGGGCCGAGTCCTGGACCAGCGCCGGCTGGTCGGTCGCCCACCTCGCTGCGATCGTGGGCCTCATCCTCTTCCCGCTCGGCTACGGCGCCCTGCGCGGCCACCTCGAGGGCACCCGGAACGAGAAGACGGCCTTCATCGCCGCGACGATCGGCTACATCGGTTCGGCCCTGACGATCTCGTACTACGGCGCGGAGGTCTACGGCCTCAAGGCGATCGGCGAGCGGGCCGTCGAAAACGGCGACGCGACGATGACCGAGGTCGGCGAGGCGTTCCGGTACGACCCGACCGCGATGGGCGTCTTCCTGATCGGCCTCGTGCTGATCGCGGTCGCCGCAGTACTGGCGGCGGTGGCGGTGTGGCGCTCGGGCACGCTGCACAAGTGGAGCGCCGTCCCGCTCGCGGTACTCCTGGCGACGATGCTCCCGCAGTACTTCCTGCCGCACAGCGGCCGGATCGCCTGGGGCGCAATGGTGACGGTCGCGGCGCTCTGGCTCGCGGCCGAGATGTGGCGGGCCTCGGCGAAGGCGCCGGAGCGGGAACTCCAGAACGCGTAGGCCTCAGCGCCGGAATATCCCAATATTTCCGGCGCTGGCCTTCAAATCGGACATCCCTGGGCCCCCCAATTCCCATGGTTGCAGAGGGGTCCGACAACACCCCGAAGGCGAGCGCATCCGCTCGACCGCGAGCGCACCTCACCAACACGAAGGCGGCCCCGCAGACGCGGGGCCGCCTTCGTGTCGTCTTGCTTCGCTTATGCCGACAGGGCGATGCCGTCGAGGATGTCGTGCTCGCTGATGAGCACCGAGCCGATGCCGCTGCGCTCCATGATCGTTCGCAGCACGAGCGCGCCGCCGACGATGACGTCCGCGCGGCCCGGGTGCATCACCGGGATCGCCAGGCGCGCTTCGTGGTCCGCGGCGGCCAGATCGGCGGTCACCTGCGCGACCTGCTCGTACGAGAGCCGGGTACCGTCGATCGCCGCCGCGTCATAGGCCTTGAGTCCCAAGGCGATCGCGGCGATAGTGGTCGCCGTCCCCGCCACGGCCACGAGCTCCGTGGCCTCGCGGTCCGCGTCGGCGACCGCCAGTGCCCCGTCGGCGATGCCGGTGATGTCGGTGACGGCCTCGGCGACCTCGTCCGCCTGCGGCGGGTCGGATCGCAAGTGCCGCTCGGTCATCCGCACGCAGCCCACGTTCACCGAGATCGCGGCCACCACATCGGCCCCGGTGCCGCGCACGAACTCGGTCGAGCCGCCGCCGATGTCGATGAGCAGGCGCTGTCCTTCATGGACAGGCAGCGTCGCGACCGCGCCGGTGAAGGAGAGGCGGGCCTCCTCGTCGCCGGAGATGACCTCGGGGTCCTGGCCGAGCTCGGCCAGGACCATGGCCTTGAAGTCGGCGGCGTTCGCGGCGTCGCGGCTCGCGGAGGTCGCGACCATGCGCACCGCCTCGACCCCGTGCTCGCGGATCTGGGCGGTGTAGTCGGCCAGCGCGACGCGGGTGCGTTCGAGCGCGGCGTCGGAGAGGCGTCCGGTGCGGTCGACGCCTTCGCCGAGGCGCACGACCTCCATGCGGCGCACCACGTCGTGGAGGCGTCCCGCATCGTCGACGTCGGCGATGAGGAGGCGGATGGAGTTGGTGCCGCAGTCGATGCCGGCCACGCGGCGGGTCATTCGTCCTCCTCGGTTCCCGTGGCGCAGCTGCTGCGCTGCCACCATTCGGGGAGCATCTCGATGGCCTGGTCGCCCATGGGGCTGACGCCGGGTCCCGCGGCGAGAGCGTGGCCGACGAGGGCGTGCAGGCATTTGACGCGGTCGGGCAGTCCGCCGGCGGAGATGCCGGCGATCTCGGGTACGTCGCCGAGCCTGGCGCGGCGGGCGAGGTAGTCCTCGTGCGCGCGGCGGTGCTGCGCGGCGAGCTCGGGGTCGTCGCCCAGGGCGGCGTTCATGTCCTTCATGACCCCGCCGCCTTCGAGGCGGCCGATGGCCGAGGCGGCCTTCGGGCAGGTCAGGTAGTACGTGGTCGGGAAGGGCGTGCCGTCGGGCAGGCGCGGTTCGGTCTCGACCACGGCGGGCTGGCCGCACGGGCAGCGCCACGCGACGGCGTGGGCGCCGCGGATGGGGCGTCCGAGCTGCTTGCGAACGGCTGCGGCGTCGGCCTCGGTGACGGGTTCGGGCCGCTGGGGCCAGTCGGCGGGCTTCACAGCGTTCCGCCGTTCGGTGCCGTCGTCGATGGTGCGTCCTGCGGTGGCACGGCCTTCACTCTGCTGGTTCCTCTGTTTCGTCTGGTTCGAGCCGGTCAGCGTCTGCAAAGGTATCGGCCAGCTCGTCGTACCAGGTCGTGTCCTCGGCCGCTTCGTCGTCTGCGCCACCGGTGTGCTTGGGGTCGTCCTCGTCGATGACGATGACGAGGTCCTCACCGGGCTGGACGAGGAGGAGGCTGGAGCGGATCTGGGCCTTGACGTACTCGGGGTCGTCCCATTTGGCGCGCTCGGCCGCGAGCTCCTCGATGTTCTCGGACTGGGCCGACTGCTCGGCCTCGAGCCGGTTGATCTCGATGCGCTGCTCGACGTAGGTCCGCAGCGGGTAGGCGTAGGCGAGGGCCAGCGCGGAGAGGACGAGGGCGACGATCGCGGCGCGGCGGGAGACCTTGCGGCCGGGGCGGTAGCGGACCCGCTTGACCTCGGCGCGGCCGGTCCCGGGGGCGGGCCGGCGGGCGGCACGGGTGCGGCCGGGTCCGGTGGACCGTGCTCCCGGGTGGCTTGGTCGGCGGCTCGCGTTCACGGGCCCAGCCTAGTCGATCGGGGCAGGCCGAAGGCCCCCGCGCCAGCTTCGGCGACGCTTTGCGGGGCGTCGATCGGCTCGGCGCGGGGGCCTGTCGGTTCGCGGTGTCGCCGCTACTTCCCGAACTTGGGGAACGCCGAGGCGCCGGCGTAGCGGGCGGCGTCGCCGAGGTCTTCCTCGATGCGCAGCAGCTGGTTGTACTTGGCGACGCGGTCCGAGCGGGCCGGGGCGCCGGTCTTGATCTGGCCGCAGGACATCGCGACGGCCAGGTCGGCGATCGTGGTGTCCTCGGTCTCACCGGAGCGGTGGCTCATCATGCAGCCGAAGCCCGCGCGGTGGGCCATCTCGACGGCGTCGGTGGTCTCGGTGAGCGTGCCGATCTGGTTCACCTTGACGAGGAGGCCGTTGGCGGCCTTCTCGTCGATGCCGCGGCGGATGCGCTCGGGGTTGGTGACGAACAGGTCGTCGCCGACGATCTGCAGGCGGGAGCCGACCTTCGCGGTGAGCGCGGACCAGCCGGCCCAGTCGTCCTCGGAGAGCGGGTCCTCGATGGACACGAACGGGTAGGCGCCGATGAGCTCCTCGTAGTAGGCGCTCATCTCCTCGCCGGACTTCTTCTGGCCCTCGAAGAGGTAGGCGCCGTCGGTGTAGAACTCGGTGGCGGCCACGTCCATCGCGAAGGCGATGTCGGTGCCGAGCTTGTAGCCGGCCTTCTCGACGGCGACCGCGATCAGGTCGAGCGCGGCGCGGTTCGAGTCGAGGTTCGGGGCGAAGCCGCCCTCGTCGCCGAGGCCGGTGGAGAGGCCGCGCTCCTTGAGGACCGACTTGAGCGCGTGGTAGGTCTCCGCGCCCCAGCGCAGGGCCTCCTTGAAGGTGGGGGCGCCGATCGGGGCGACCATGAACTCCTGCACGTCGACGTTGGAGTCCGCGTGGGAGCCGCCGTTGAGGATGTTCATCATCGGCACCGGGAGCAGGTGCGCGTTCGGGCCGCCCAGGTAGCGGTAGAGCGGCAGCTCGGCGGAGTCGGCGGCGGCCTTGGCCGCGGCCAGGGAGGCGCCGAGGATCGCGTTCGCGCCCAGGTTGGACTTGTCGGGGGTGCCGTCGGCGTCGAGGAGGGCCTGGTCGACCAGGCGCTGCTCGGAGGCCTCGATGTCGATCAGGGCCTCGCGGATCGGGCCGTTGACGTTGTCGACGGCCTTCTCGACGCCCTTGCCGAGGTAGCGCTTCTTGTCGCCGTCGCGCAGCTCGATGGCTTCGAAGGCGCCGGTGGAGGCGCCGGACGGGACGGCCGCCCGCTGCAGCGTGTCGTCGTCGAGCAGGATCTCCACTTCGACGGTGGGGTTCCCGCGGGAGTCGAGGATCTCCCTTGCCCGGATGTCTTCAATTGCAGCCACTGTCACTCCTGAAATAGCCGAATCTGACGACCGGCCCCATTACCGGGCCGTGTCCGAAGGATTTCGGCCGACCCGACACTGCGTCGGCCACAGCTCCCGAGGATACGCCCTGTGCGGGTCGGCGATGCCTCCGAGCCGCTAAAAGGGCGCGTCCTGCCGCTGCCGCGCGTCGGGAATTGGTGTTGCCCGCGACGCGGGCGCTCGTGTTACATGGGGCGTGGACGGACCGCTATATGGTGGAGTCCTATCTCAGATCAGACACCTGTGCTAGGCGTGCCCCCGGATGCCGCCGCGCTACGGCAATCCCCCCTCGCCTCGCGCAATGGAAGTGGAGCCCCATGATCCTGCAGAAGCCCCTGCGGCACTGCGCTGTATTGAGCGCGGCGGCGGTCCTCGCCCTCGCCGGCTGCTCGGACCAGGCGGAAGGCGGTGAGTCGACCTCGGAGGACCAGACCGCGCTCACCGAGTTGAGCGGCCGCCTGGTCGAAGGCGACCAGCCCGCCTACACCGCCGAGTACCTCATCGAGGGCTCGGAGGAGTCGGTCCTGGTCGCGGTGGACCCGGAGGCCGGGACCGCGGCCGTCGTCGTCGGCGAACGGCCCCGCCTGTGGGCCGGGGAGGACCCGGCCGATCTCGCCGTATGGCTGAGCCAGGAGCTCGAGGGCATCCTGCCCCCCGAGGAGACCGTGGCCTCCTGGCTCTCCGAGACCGCTGCGGACCCGTCGGCCTCGACCGAGTTCTCCAACACCACGCTCGCCGGCGAGCTGGCCGACTGCGTCAGCGTGCAGGGCTCGGCGGACTCGGCCGTGGGCGCGTACGAGATCTGCGTGACCACCGTCGGCGTCATCGCCAGCGTCTCCGCGAAGGCCGGCGACACCGCGTACACCGCGAAGCTCGTGAACTACGACGACGGCGTCGACGCCGCCTGGCTCGACGAGATCACCGGCCAGGCCGAGACCGCCAACCAGTAGGATCGCCCGCCGCCCGGCGGCGGATCGCGTTACAGTCGCTCGGCGGGCCGGAGCCCGGTGCCACGGGGGTTCACCTGAGAAGGTGTCGGCACCGGCCCGGCCCGCGCTCGCTCGCGAAGGGCCCTAGGGGTTGGCCGCATCACAAGCGGCATCCCGCTTGCGGACCCCCGGGGCAATCCATGTATAGTTGTCGTCGTTGCCGCGGCAAGCCGCGAACAACACAGGCCAAGCTCCCGTCGTCTAGGGGCCTAGGACGCTGCCCTCTCAAGGCGGAAACGGCGGTTCGAATCCGCTCGGGAGTACAAGTAGATACAAAGCTCAGAAGCCTCGGCCTTGCCGGGGCTTCAATGCTTTTCGGGCGCTGGAACGGCGTCAGGGCTGGTCGCTCGTCGACCGGCGGTATGGCTCCGGGCCCACAGGTCGTCGTTGACGGCCTGTGGGCCTTGATTGCTCGCGGGCTCGTCAGTCCGGCAGCGCGCACGTCAGGTGCGGGCGGCCGGTGAGCGGGTGCGGTGCGATCGCCGAACGCAGCCCGAAGGCGGCCTGGACGGTCGCGGGCGACAGTGCCCGCTCGGGTTCGTCCGCGGCCAGCACCCGGCCTTCGTGGAGGACGGCCACTCGGTCCGCGTGCGCCAGTGCGTGGTCGAGGTCGTGCAGCACGATGATCCGGGTGGTCGCAAGGGAGCGGACGATGGCGAGCAGTTCGAGCTGCGCTCCCGGGTCGAGGTGGTTCGTCGGCTCGTCGAGCAGAAGGACCGGAGCCCCTTGCGCGAGGGCGCGGGCCAGGAGGACCCGCTGGCGCTCACCGCCCGACAGCGAGTCGAAGCGCCGCCCGAGCAGGTGCGCGGCCCCGCACCGCTCCATGGCCGAGCCGATGGCGTCGACGTCGGCGGCCGTCTCCCGCTCGTACCAGCGGTGCTGCCGGGCGGTGGCGACCACGTCGGCGACGCGCAGGCCCCCGGCGGCCGGCTGCTGCTGCGGTACGACACCGCGCAGGGCCGCGACGCGCCGCGGCGAGGCCGCGAGCACGTCGGTGTCACCGATGTGGACAGTGCCGCGGTCGGGGCGGAGCCCGCCGTAGATCACCCGCAGCAGCGTCGACTTCCCCGAGCCGTTCGGGCCGACGATCGCCGTCATCGACCCGTCGGGCACGTCCAAGTCGATGCCCCGCAGCACTTCCGTGCGGCCGAAGGCGGCGGTGATGTCGCGCAGGAGCACCTTCATGCCGCCTCCTTGTCGCGGGCGCGCATGAGCCACAGGAAGAACGGCCCGCCTATGAGCGCGGTGAAGATCGTGATCGGGTACTCGTTCGGGCTGCCGACGGTGCGCGCGACGAGGTCGACCCCGACGAGCATCACGGCACCGCCGAGCGCGGACGCGGGGAGGAGGATCCGGTGGTCGGCGCCCACCGCCAGGCGCATGATGTGCGGGACGATGAGGCCGATGAAGCCGATCCCCCCGGCGACGCTCACGGCGACCGCGGTCAGTACGGCCGAGGCGGCGAGCAGCCCGAGCCGCAGGCGTTTGAGGTCGGCGCCCACGGCGACCGCGTCGTCGTCGCCGAGTGCGAGCGCGTTCAGCGGGCGGCCCTGCGCGAGCAGCCAGGCGCCGACCGCGATGAGTGCGAGGGCCGGGATCGGCAGCGCCTCCCAGCGGGCGCCGGCGAGGCTCCCCATGGTCCAGAACATGATGCCGCGCAGCTCCGCCGGTTCGGCCTGCAGTTGCAGGAAGCTGGTGCCGGCCATCGCGATGTATCCGAGGGCGACGCCGGCGAGCACGAGGCGCGCGTCCGTGAACGAGCCCGCGCGTTGCGCGAAGGCGTAGACCGCGGCCAGCACGGCTGCGGCGGCGATGAACGCCGCGCCCGGGACCGGAAGGCCCCCAAGGGATGCCGCGCCGAGGGCCATCACGGCCACCGCCCCGAGCGAGGCTCCTGAGGAGACGCCGAGGACGTACGGGTCGGCGAGCGGGTTGCGGACGAGTGCTTGCAGGGCCGCCCCGGCGAGCGACAGCATCGCGCCGACGATGACGGCCATCGCCACCCGCGGCAGGCGGAGCGTCCAGACGATGGTGGTCTCCAGCGTCGTGGGGTCGCCGCCGAGGCCCGCTTTGGCGGCGAGCACGGCCCAGATCCGGTCGGGGGCGACCGGGACGGAGCCGACGGCGACGCCGAAGACGGCGAGGACGAGCAGGGCCGCGCCGAGTGCGGTGAGCGACGCGGCGCGGCGGGTCCGGTCGCCGCTCCGCAGGCGGGCCAGGTGCTCAGAAGCGGTCAGGGTGCGCACGCTGGGCGATCTTCTCGATGGCCAGGGCGTTCAGCGGTCCGAGGTAGACACCGTCGGACACGGTCACGTAGTTCCCGGTCTGGCTGGCGGCCCAGTCGGGGTAGGCGTCGAACAGGGCCTGCGCGGCGGCGTCGAGGTCCTCGCCCGGGGTGAACCCGCCGACGACCAGCAGGTCCACGTCGGCTGCGGCCAGCTGCTCCTGGCTCAGCGAGGCGGTGAGCTCGGTGTCGCCGGCGAAGGAGTTGACGGTGCCGGCGCGGTGGAGGACGTCGTCGAAGATGCCGCCGGACATGACCGCGGGCAGGCCGTTGGCGTTCATCATGGACATGCCGGGGTAGACGATCAGCGCGGTGGGCCGTTCGACGCCCTCCACGGCGCTTTCGACCGCGTCGATGCGGGCGCTCAGCCCGGTGACGACGGCTTCGGCCTCGTCCTGGACGTCGAAGACCTTGCCGAGCAGCCGCAGGAAGGCGAACGAGTCCTCGACTGTGGCGTTCTCGAGCGCCTCGCGCTGCTCGGCGGTGGCGTCGGCGGCCCCGAGCGCGCAGTTGGCGGGGTGGATGAGGGTGTTCGCGCCGACAGCGGCGAGCTCGTCTCGGGGAGCGAAGCCGTAGGCGGGGTCGAATCCGCTTGCGGCGGTGGAGATCACGAGGTCGGGTTCGAGCGCGAGCATCTGCTCGGCGGGGACGTCGAAGTTCTCGTTGACGGTGAGGCCGCCGTCGGGCAGCGCCGCGATCCGCTCGACCATCGCGGGGTCCTCGGACATCCCGTACGACTGGACGTTCGCGAGGATCGCGTCCTCGAGGCCGAGGGTCAGGAGCGACTCGACCTCGCCGACCGAGGCGCCGTTCATGATCACCACTTTCTCCGGCGGGGCCTCGAACGTCACTTCGCTGCCGCAGTTCTCGATCGTGAGCGGGTACTCGGTGGCGCCGCCGCCGATGCCGGTGCCGTCGTCGGACGCGCTGTTCGCGGTGCCGGGGGTCTCGGAGCAGGCGGCGACGGCAGCGAGCGCGGCTGCGGTGCAGAGCGCCGCGACGAAGCGGCCGGTGGGGGCGTTCGGCATGGAGGACTTCCGATCTACTCGTTATTCTACAGTTTGTAGAATAGTAAACGGCCCCTTCGCCCCGCGACCGGTGGGCCGCTTCAGACCTCGTCCCGCCGATCGGCGCTTCGCCGTCCGCTGCCGGAGAAGCGGCGCAGCCGCAGGCTGTTGTGGATCACGAGCATCGACGACAGCGACATCGCCGCCGCGGCGATGAGCGGGTTGAGCAGGCCGAGCGCGGCGATGGGGATCGCGGCGACGTTGTATCCGAAGGCCCACGCCAGGTTCCCCTTGATCGTGCGGAGGATGCGGCGGGAGAGCCTGATGGCGTCGGGCACCGCGGAGAGGTCCTCGCGGACCAGGATGATGTCGGCGGACTGGAGCGCGATGTCGGTGCCCGAGGCGAGCGCCAGCCCCAGGTCGGCCTGCGCGAGGGCCGCCGCGTCGTTGACGCCGTCGCCGACCATCGCGACCCGGTGGCCCGCTTCCTGGAGCTCCGCGACGGCCGCGGCCTTTCCGGCGGGCAGGACCCCGGCACGCACCTCCGTGATGCCGAGGCGATCGGCCACCGCACGGCCCGCGGCGGGGCCGTCGCCGGTGAGCAGGATCGTGCGCAGCCCGAGCGCGTGCAGTTGCGCCACGGCCGCGGCGGCGGAGTCCTTGACGGCGTCGGCCAGGCCGAAGACGGCCTCGATCCGGCCCTCGACGGCGACCATCATGAGCGTCTCGCCGTCCGAGCCGATGCCCATCGCGGCCACCCAGGCGGCCTCGGTGAGCACGACGCCGCGATCGTCCATGAGGGACTCGCTACCGACGAGGACCTCCTTCCCGTCGACGACACCGCGGGCTCCGAGACCGGGCATCAGCGCGAAGTCGTCGACCTCCGGCACCTCCAGGCCGAGCTCGGCGGCCCGGTCGACCACGGCTCGGGCGACCGCGTGCGACGCGGGCCGCTCCACGCCCGCCGCCAGTGCGAGCACAGTGGACTCATCGAGGTCGCCGACCATCGCGACGGTGCGGACCGTCATCCGGCCGTCGGTCAGGGTGCCGGTCTTGTCCAGCACGATCGTGTCGATGCGGCCCGAGGCCTCGAGCGCGTCCTGGCCTTTCATGAGGATGCCGAGCTGCGCACCGCGGCCGATGCCGACCATGAGGGCGGTCGGCGTGGCGAGGCCGAGCGCGCACGGGCAGGCGATGATGAGCACCGCGACCGCCGCGCTCACGGCCTCTCCGCCGCTGCCGCCGGCGAGGATCCACGCGAACGCGGTCGCGGAGGCGATCGCGATGACCGCGGGCACGAACACGGCCACGACGCGGTCGGCGAGGCGCTGGACGCGGGCTTTGCGCTCCTGCGCCCGTTCGGCGATCGCGGCCATCCGCGCCAGCTGCGTGGCCGCGCCCGTGGCCCCGACCTCGACGGTGATGACGCCGTCGGTGCTCGCGGTCGCACCGATGACCGCGTCACCGCTGTGGACTTCGCGCGGGACCGGTTCGCCGGTCATGGCGCTGGTGTCGATCGCGGAGCGGCCCGCGACCACCGTGCCGTCGGTGGGGATCGCCTCGCCGGGGAACACCCGGACGTGGTCGCCGATCTGCAGCTCGGAGGTGGGGACGATCCGCTCCTCGCCGTCGCGCAGCAGCCGCGCGGTCGGACTCTCGAGGGCCCGCAGCGCTTCGAGCACGTCGGCGGCGCGCCGCCTGGCCTTGGCCTCGAAGTAGCGGCCGGCGAGCTGGAACGTGGTCATCCCGGCGGCGACGTCCAGGTAGATCGCAGGCGCGCCACCGGGTGCCACGCCGAACCCGAGCCAGTGACCGCCGTCGTCGCCGCCCCAGAGGATCGACGCGACCGCCCAGCCGAACGCGACGGCGATGCCGAGCGAGACGAGGGTGTCCATGGTGACCGTGCCGTGGCGCAGGTTGTTCCACGTTGCACGGTGGAACGGCGCGGCGGCCCACGTCACGATCGGCACCGCCAGGAGGACGCACGCCCACTCCCAGCCCGGGAAGCGCAGACCGGGGACGAGGGCGAGGATGATCGTGGCGTCCATGAGCGGCACGGTCAGGAGTGCGGCGATCGTCAACCGCCGCCGCAGGGACCTGATCCGGTCGAAGGCCGCGGCGCGGGAGCGGCCGTGGTCGGCGCCGACCGGCTGCGCGCGGTAGCCGGCGCGCTCGACGGCGGCGACGGCCTGCGCGGCGTCCTCGATGCCCGTCACCGTGGCGCGCTCGGCCGCGAAGTTCACCGTGGCCGCGGCCCCGGGGACGCGGTTGAGGGCCTTCTCGACTCGGCCCGCGCAGGCCGCGCAGGTCATGCCCTCGATGTCGAGGTCGAACGAGTTCGCCGTCCGCTCGGGGGCGGGTTCCGTGACGGTCATGGTGATCGCGTCTCCTGCGGGCCCGGCGCGCCGGGGCGCTCGGAGAGCGCCTGCAGCATGCGGTTGTACGCCTCGAACTCGTCGTCCAGACCGGTGTCGTAGTGCCGGTCCTTGCGAAGCGCCTCCCGCTCGTCGCTGCGGGCCCATTGCAGCGACAGCGCGATGATGAGGATGAGCAGCGGGATCTCGGCCCCCGCCCAGGCGATGCCGCCGCCGGCGCGCTGCGAGGCGGCCAGGTCGGTCGCCCAGGGCTGGTCGAGATAGTTGTAGAAGGTCTCGGCGATCACTGTGGACATCGACATGAGGATCACGCCGAAGAACGCGTGGAACGGCATCGAGGCGAACACGAAGCCGAGTCGGCCGATGTGCGGCAGTTGGCGCGGCCCGCGGTCGACGCCGACGGCGAGGCTGTAGAACAGGTAGCCGGTGACCAGGAAGTGCACGTTCATGAGCTGGTGCGCCCAGTGGAACCGGATGGCCAGCCCGAACAGCTCCGTCAGGTACAGCCCGTAGTAGGAGCCGACGAACAGCGCGAACACCAGGACCGGGTGGTACGCCAGCGCCCCCGGCCGCCAGCGCATGAGCTCGCCGGTCCACTCGTAGATCCCGACGGGCTCGCCGCGGCCCGCGGGCCGGGCCGCCTTGAGCACCAGCGTCACGGCGCCGCCGAGCGCCATGAGCATCGGCGCGAGCATGTTGAGCCCCATGTGCATGAGCATGTGGAGGGCGAAGTCGGCGCCGGCGTACTTGCCGACGCCGGAACTCGTGGCGACGATGACGGTGGTCCAGCCGAGCATCCAGGCGACGCCGCGGCCGACCGGCCACCGCTCGCCGGACCTGGCGACGCGGATCCACGCGGCGCCGTAGCAGGTGATCGCCGCGAACGCGATGAGGGTGAACAGCAGGTTGGGCCGCCAGGCCGTGAGCAGCGTGCCGAGATCGGGGGCGTCGGGCAGCGTGTAGCCCAGGAAGACCTCGACGAGCTCGGTCGGCACGAAGTACTGCGGCGGCGGGATGCGGCCCATCGCGCCGTGGCAGGCGGCGGTGACGGCCCCGGCCAGGGCGATGACCGCGAGCGGCACGCCCGGACGGGCTCCGGGTCGGCGGGCCAGAACCGCCACTGCTGCGGTGGCGGCCGCGAGGGCGCCGACTGCGAGCAGGCTCCAGCGCCCGGTCGGATTCGACAATGGAGCGAGGCCCGCCATCCTGAACTGGAGGAGGACGAGCGCTGCAGTCGCGAGCAGCGGCAACGCAGCCAAGCTGACCAGTGCGAACCGGCGGACTGCGGGGACCGACGGCGGCGTCCCGCCCGCGGCTCGCAGCGCCAGCACGGTCGCCGCGCCGAAGAAGACGGCCTCGACTACGGCCTGGACCGCGCCGGCGTCGCCGCCGTGGTCGTGTGCGGGCCCGACCAGGATGTCGCCGACGACGACCGGGGCGAGGATCGCGGGTAGGGCAAGTGCGAGCGGCCCGATGAGGTGCCGCCACAGGAACGCGTGCCGCAGCAGGAGGGCGGCGAGTCCGGCCGTCCCGGTGGCGATCATCCAGGCGACCGGGAAGTCGGTGGAGGTCAGCAGGAACGACACGCTCGAGCGCTCGCCGAGGGCCGACAGCTCCTTGCCGCCCGCGTCCGCCGCGGAGAACGGCACCATCGCCGCCGCGGCGAGGGCCCACACGATCGCGGCCCGGCGGGCGACCGTCAGCTCTGGTCCATCGTGGACCGCCTGGGGCCGGGTGCGCCTGGTCGGCAGCAGGAACATGGCGACGCACAGGCCGCCCACGGTGAGCCAGGAGGCGAGCAGCGCCACTGACTGGAGCGCGGTCGCGGCGAGCGCCGTGAACGCCCCCGGGTAGCCGAGGCCCACCTGCGTGAATCCCGTGTCGCCGACGACCGCGGTCGTTGCCAGCGGCGGCACCAGCACGACGGCGTCGACTGCGAGGAGCAGCACCGTGCTTCGCAGTGGTGATCGAGTCGGAACCGGAACCAAGGACTGCGCCTCTCGACAGATGCGGTGAGAACGGCGCTTAATCTATCGGATGTAGAACAGAACGATCATGGACCCGCCGCCGAGTCGCCTCGACGCAGTTCAGAGGCATCGGAATGGAAGCGGTCTCGAGCCGGTTCCTCGATATTCCATCAGGTATCGAACGAGCTGCGCCTAGCGGGATACCACCGCACGCCGCGCCGCACCATGCTGCTGCTCCAGTCGCTTGGCGCGCAGCAGCATCGACTCGTCGTCTTCGAGCGTTCCCAACGTGCGCAACGCGCCCGCGACGGCGGCACCGCACCGCCGGGCGGCCACATCGTCCGCGACGAGTTCGACCAGCAGCGCGCTCGAGCGCATCATCTCGGCAGCCGCCCGCACGCGCGGCAGGCAGGCGGCGTTGACCTCGGCCAACCGCAGCACCAGCCCGTGCCGGAGGTCGACGTGCGCCCGCTCGTGCTCGACGACCGCCGCGAGCTCGGCTCGCGTCAGGGCGCTCGCCGCTCGCGAGGAGACCAGTACGTCCAGGTCAGGGCCTTGCAGCGTGCACGCGAACGCCCGCTCGTAGCGCAGGAAGCCCACGGTGAGGTCGCCGAACCGCTCGGTCCGGTAGCGGAGCCGGCGGACCAGCTCGGTCAGTTCTTCACGGGTCGCCCTCTCGCGCAACAGGATCGGGCGAGTCCGCTCCGTCACGACGAACAGCACCGCGCCCAGCGGGCCGAAACCCAGCCAGCACAGCGCGATCACCGCCAGGAGCCCCATCAGCGAGTCGGAGTCCCGGTGTGCGGCCAAGACCTGATCGAGCGCCGCGGCCACGGCCGCCGCCAGGCTCCCCACCGCCGCGGTCAGGCCGCTGAAGAACATCGCGAACCACACCGCCAGCGCCAGGCCGGGACGGTGGACGCGCCATCGGCCGCGGCCGACCAGCAGCGGGGCGGCGGCCAAAGTCGTCAGCGCGTAGGCGACGAGCGTCAGCGCCAAGGCGATCATTCGCCGCGGTCGACCTTCGGCGGCTTGGGGGCCTTCGGCGTCAGGGCGTCGCGCAGCACCTCGAGGTCCCCCGGGTCGAGGCTGCCGGCGAACTTGAGCAGGGAGGCCCGCCGGTCGCTGGACTCGGTGAGGCTGTCGAGCATCGCCTTGCCCGTGTGCTCCGGGTCGGTCCGCGTGGCCCTGAACCGCATGTTCCGGGCGGCGGTGCCCACGCGCTCGACATCGCCTTTGAGGCGCAGCCGATCGAGCGTGGTCAGGAGCGTCGTGTGGGCGGGCTTGCTGCCCGGGAAGACTTCTAGGATCTCCTTGCCGCTGAGCGGCAGGTCGTTCGCGCGCAGGATCGCGAGGATCTCGCGTTCGAGCTCGCCTTGCGCCCTGCTGCGTTTGCCGGCCATGCATCCTCCCTGCGTTCGATCAGTGAGATTACCCGTGCCGCACCGGCGGCTCATGGCCCGCGGTCCGGGACCCCGGTCGCCGCGGCCTTCATGCGAGAATCACTCGGTGCATATCGGTCAGCCGCTGATCCGAGGGCTCCGCGCCCTGGTCTTCGCGGTGGCCTGCGTGGCCGTCACGGCCGCCCTGCACTTCATGGCCGGCGGGTCGCTGCTCTCCTTCGGAACGTTCGCGACCGCCGTCGCAGTCCTCGCGCCGCCGGCGTACTGCCTCGGCGACCGGCAGCGCGGCACCGGGGTGATCGCGGCCGCCTGCGCGCTGGCGCAATCAGGCCTGCACGTGTGGTTCATGGTCGCCTCCGGCCACGCGCATCATCTTGCGCCGAGCCCGATGATGCTGCTGGCGCACGCGCTGGCTATGGCGGTCACGGCCGTCTGGCTGGCCCGCGGCGACGCCGCGCTGGCCGCGTTTCTCGAGCTGCTCATCCTCGCGTTCGGACCGGGCCTGTGGCTGCGGCTGCTCAAGGCGGAAGGTCCGGCCCTGCCGCCGCGCCGCCTTGCGTGCGCCCTTGAAGGTGTGCGTCCACAGCTGACGCTCCTCGCCGCGGCCGTGCCGCGACGCGGCCCGCCGACGGCGGTCTGCTCCCGGTAACCCGTTCATCGACGGAGGCGCTCGCCCCGTCGACGTTGCCGCGTTGCGGCTGAACGGATGACGTCTTCGCTTGCCGCCCTGCCGAGTCGAGCGCTCCGCGCACTCGCTCGGCCTAGCGGCGACGTGTCTTCACGGCCGCCCGACGGCCTGGTCCTACGGCGATGCTCGGGCGGTCCGCCCCCCTTTCCCCATGACTTCACTCAGCACGAATGCGGTCCGCCGCATCGAAAGAAAGAGCGCAACGATGGCAACCTCATCACGAAAGCAGGCCGCTGCGGCACTGCGCAGGCAGCAGGAGGCGCAGGCGCGCCGCAAGCGCATCGTCTTCGGCACCGCCATAGGCGCGTCCGTCCTGCTCATCGGCGGCCTGCTCGGCCTCGGCATCTGGATGAACCGCGAGATCGAGTACGACGTCAACGAGCCGGCGGCCGCGACCACCGACACCTACGCCGTCGCGATCGGCGACGGACCGGTCGCGATCGACCTCTACATCGACTACATGTGCCCGGCCTGCAAGCAGTTCGAGGACGCCTACGCTGCCGACCTGCAGCGCTGGGTCGACGAAGGCGCCGTCCAGATCAATTACCACCCCATCGCGATCCTCAACCGCATGAGCCAGGGGACCGATTACTCGACCCGCGCGGCCGCGGCGGCAGTGTGCGCCGCGGACACCGGGGAGCAGGAGTTCCTCGACTACACGCTCGCGCTGTACGCGGCCCAGCCGGCCGAGAACACCTCGGGCCTCAGCGACGACGAGCTGCGGCGCATCGGCACCGGGATCGGGCTCGGCGCGGACTGGGAGGCGTGCGTCGACGACGAGACGTACCGCGGCTGGGTCGATGAGGGCACGGCCTCGGCGTCCAGCGAGCAGGGGGTGACCGGTACGCCGACCGCGATGGTCGAGGGCCGACTCGTCGATTCGGCGACCTTCGCCGAATCGGTCGAGGCGGCGATCGCGTCCGCGAGCTTATTCCTCTCGTGATCGCACTGCTGCCGGCGGAGGCGACAGCAGTCGGCGACTGACCTCGAACGATGCAGCGGCCTGGTCCGGTGACGGACCAGGCCGACAGCGATGTTCGTTGCGCCCTTTATAAGTCGGGTTAACCGAATAAGTACTACTTGTCGGTAACAATACGTTTCGGGTGATCTGCATCATTCCTAATTGACAACCGATCTCAGCTCGGTTGAAGCTTCTAATAATTCCGGAGGGGGCATCACGTTCCGGCATGAGAGGGCGTTCCCTCTCATGCCGGCCGCGTCCTCTGAGCCCTCACCACCTCCGCACGAAAGGGAATCCCCAGTGACCTTCACGCGATCATGGCGGGCCGGTCGTCGGCGACGAGTCATAGCGGCGTTCAGCGCTACGGCCGTCGCCGCTACGAGCCTCAGCGTCTTCGCCTTCACGGCCAACGCCGAACCGGCGCTCCCCCCGACTCCGAACGCCTTCAAGGACGGTCGCTACATCGTCCAGTTCGTCGACGAGCCGGTCGCCGTCTACGACGGGGGCGTGTCCGGACTCGAGGCCACCACTCCGGACGAGGGCGAGCGCATCGCCTTCGATTCGGCTGCGGTGCAGGACTACCGCGCACATCTCGAGGAGGCCCGCGACGAGGTCCTCGCCGACGTGCCCGGCGTCGAACCCGACGTCGCGTACGACACCGCCTTCAACGGCATCGCCGCCGAGCTGACCGCCGCAGAGGCGGCGGCACTCGCCGGTGACGAGCGGGTCGCCGCGGTCATCCCGGACGGGCTGTCGGAGCCCCAGCTGGACGCCTCGAGCGAGTTCCTCGGCCTGTCCGGGGCGGACGGCTCCTGGGAGTCGCAGTTCGGCGGCGGCGAGCACGCCGGTGAAGGCGTCGTCATCGGCATCGTCGACGGCGGCTTCATCCCCGAGAACCCGATGTTCGCGCCCCTGCCCGAGCCCCGCCCGGACCAGGACGTCATCGACGCCAAGTGGAAGGGCACGTGCGAGGAGGGCGAGGACACGCCTGAGAACAACGTCGTCTGCAACAACAAGGTGATCGGGGCCCGCTGGTTCGACTCGGAGGGCCACAGCGAGGTCGACGGCTTCAAGTCGCCCCGCGAGGAGTACAACCACGGCACCCACGTGGCGACCACCGCCGCGGGGAACCTCGACACCGAAGCCGTCATCGAAGGCGTCCCGGTCGGCTCGGTCTCGGGCATCGCGCCCGCGGCGCGGCTCGCGATCTACAAGGTCTGCTGGATCGCGATCGGCGGCTTCTGCCCGAACTCCGACGTCGTGGCCGCGATCGACGCGGCGGTCGCCGACGGCGTGGACGTCATCAACATCTCCCTCGGCGGCCCGGGGGACACCGTCGTCGATCCGATCTCGATGGCGCTCTTCGGCGCCGCCGAGGCGGGCGTCTTCGTCGCCAATTCGGCGGGCAACTCCGGCGAAGCCGGTGCGAGCACCACCGGCCACAATGCACCGTGGATCACCTCCGTCGCCGCCGGCACGCACTCCCGCACCTATGCGGCGGAACTGACCCTCGGCGACGGCCAGACCTTCCCCTATGCCGCCAGCGCTCCCCGGTTCACCGAGACCCAGGCGGGCCTGGTGCCGGCCCAGGAGGTCGCCGCGGCGGGCGCGGATCCGGTCGAGGCGCGGCTGTGCGCGCCGGGCACGCTGGACGCGGCCAAGGTCGCGGGCCGGGCGGTCGCCTGCGCCCGCGGCATCTACTTCCTCGACGAGAAGTCCCGGACCGTGGCCGACGCCGGGGGCGCGTTCGCGCTGATCTACAACGACGACACCACCCAGCCGGACACCATCGGGAGCGGCTTCGACGCCCCGCAGTGGACGGCCCGAGCCGGCCTCGCCGCGGGCGACGCCATCGAGGCCTACGCCTCGGGCAACGATGCCGCGACCGTGACCACCCACGGCTTCGAGGCGGTCGACCAGACCGCGCCGGTCTCCACCGACTGGTCCTCGCAGGGCCCGGCGATCGCCGGCGACGGCGACCTGCTCAAGCCCGACATCACCGCACCCGGCGAGGAGATCCTCGCCGGCTACCTGCCGTCGGCGAACCCCGACGGCGGCCACTTCGGCCTCATGAGCGGCACCTCCATGGCCAGCCCGCACATCGCCGGCCTGGCGGCGCTCCTCAAGAGCGCCAACCCCGACTGGTCGCCCATGGCGATCAAGTCGGCGATCATGACCACCGCCTACAACCAGAACGCTGCAGGCGACCCGATCGGGCGCCAAGGCGCCGACGCCCCCGCCACGCCGTTCCAGACCGGTGCCGGGCACGTCGACGGCCGGGCCATGTTCGACCCGGGCCTGGTCTACGACTCCGACGCGACCGACTGGATCCGCTACGGCTGCGCCATCGGCCAGTTCCAGGAGGTGGCGCCCGCCGACACCTGCGAGACCGCTGAGACCGAGCACGGCGCGCTCGACCCCAGCGACCTGAACTACCCGTCGATCGCGGTCGGCGACCTCGCCGGAGTGCAGACCATCACGCGCACGGTCACCAACGTGGACAACCGGATCGGGGTCTACTACCCGGTCGTCGAGGCCCCGCCGGGCTTCACGGTCACCGTGGACCGCAAGTTCCTGGCGGTGAAGCCGGGCGCGTCGGCGACGTATTCGCTCACCATCACCCGCACCGACGCGGCCTTCGACGAATGGTCGTTCGGGGCGCTGACCTGGCGCGACTGGCAGGGGCGCGAGGTCCGCAGCCCCATCACCCTCCGCGCGGTGAACCTCGGCGCCCCGACCGAGATCACGGGTGCAGGCGCCGACGGCTCGGCCGAGTTCGATCTGCAGTCCGGCATCGACGGCACGATCGACCTCGACGCCTCGGGCCTGGCCGCCTCGGACACCCGAACGCTGTCGCTGTCCGGTCACGACCGGTCGTTCTTCCCGATGGAGGAGCCGGTCGAGCGCGACCAGACCAAGGCGTTCGAGCTCACCGTCCCCGCAGACGCCGCGATGGGGAGCGTCGGGACCTTCAACGGCGACCACGCCGGCGGCACCGACCTCGACCTCTACGTCTACACGAAACTGGACGACGGGACCCTCGAGCTGTTCGGTACTCCGCAGCTGCCGAGCTCGGACGAGCGCGTCGACCTGGAGGCGGGCCAGACCTACATGGTCTTCGTCGACCTGTGGGACGCGCCCACCACCGCGGTGGAGGCACTGGTCCACACCTGGGTCGTCCCCGAGACGGCCACCGGGAACCTGACCGTGGCCCCGGCATCGCTGGAGACCAGGCGCGGTGGCACCCACACTGTGACCGCCACCTGGTCGGGCCTGGAAGCGGACCGGCGCTACCTCGGCACGATCGACTACCTCGCAGAAGGGGCCCTGCTCAGGCGCACGATCGTGGCCATCGGCTTCTGACCGCAAAGGGCCCCGCCTCCGATGTGCTTCTGCCGGAAGCGCATCGGAGGCGGGGCCGTGTCTATGGTGTTCGCTCAGGCCTGGCCCCAGAAGGCGTCCTCGGCGTCCTGGTCGGCGGAGAACAGCCACATCTCCGCGATCGTGTCGCCTTCGACGCGCAGCACGTCGACGCCGTCCATCGACATCTCGGCGCCTTCGCGCTTGCCCGAGAAGTGGACGGTGAACGCCGCCAGGTCGCCGTTGACCATCGGTCCGCTGGTGAACTCGAGAGCGAACGTCCCGGCGGTGAGCTCCATCTGGCCGCCGATCATCTCGCCCACGGCCGCGGGGCCGTCCTTGAGGCCGGCGAAGCGGTGGCCGCCGGGCTGGTGCCACTTGATGTCGGGGGCGAACAGGCCCGTGGCGGTGGGGATGTCGCCGGAGGACATGGCGTCGTAGTAGCGCTGGGCCACCTTCGCGGTGTTGACGGAATCGCTCATCGGTTCGCTCCTCGTTCTTTGCGTTGTTGCTGCTTCCGGTCTATAGTCACTTTTGGAAACCAGTCACTTCAACGTAACCATTGGAGTTTTGTGTCGCATGTCATACGAGCCTGACTGGAACGTCCTGACGCAGACGTGCCCCTCGCGGACTTCACTCGCGAGGATCGCCAACAAGTGGACTGCCATGATCGTGATCGTGCTGGGCCGCGGCCGCACGCGTTTCCGGGATCTGCGCGCCTCCGTGGAGGGCATCAGCGGGAAGGTCCTCACCGAGACCCTGCGCGACCTCGAACGCGACGGCCTGGTCACCCGCCTCGTCTTCAACGAGGTCCCGCCCCGCGTCGAATACGAGCTCACCGAACTGGGCCGCACCCTGCACGGCCCCCTCGCCGCGATCGGGCAGTGGGCCGAGGCCCACACCGCCGAAGTCCTCGAAGCCCGCGAGCGCTACGACAGCGCGCGCTGAATCAAAGCGCGCGACGCGACGACTTCCACGCTGACCATCGAATATGGACTCCGCCTGGGCCGGGTCACTCCGGGGGCTGGGAATCCTCGCTGTGGGCGATGCGCCAGAGCACGAGGGCCACGGCGGCGCGCTGGCGTCCGCCCGGCTGCGCCAGCGCGATGCCGAGCCGGGCCTCCAGCCATGCGAGCCGCTCCTGGAGGGTGGAGTGGTGGACGTGGAGGCTGCTCGCGGCCTGGCGCAGGCTGGTCTGGTCGAGCGCGGCCTGGAGCGTGTCCACCAGCCACGGATGCGTCGCCAAGGCCGCGTCCAACCGCTGGACGTCGGGAACGCCCGCAGCCTCCGGCGGGGTGAAGCGCTCGGCCAGAGCGGCGGTTGCACCGAGCGACTCGTAGCGCACTACGGAGGCGCCCGGCCCGTCGATGCGATCGGCCAGGCGGAACGCGGTGGCGGCGCGTTCGAATGCGGTCGGCAGGGCTGCCGGTTCACTCGCCGTCGCGGTGCCCGCCCGCAGGCCGGAGGGCAGGTCCGGGGCCCGGGTAGCCAGCGCGATCGCGTACCGGCCGATGGTCGTCGCGAGCGACGCGTTCGCCCCGGGGTCGGTGCCGACGATGACGGTGATCGGGCCGGTGAGGCCGAGGTCCTTCACAGCGTTGCGGCGATCGCTGTCGGCCGCGTCGGGGTCGCAGGCGACCCGGATCAGGGCCCCGGGAGTCCGCGGGTCGGGTCGGTTGAGTGCCTGGACCGTCCGGGCCGCGCGTTCCAGCAGCAGCGAATCCAGCGGCCCCGCCGCCGCGGCGTCGGGTCGTTCGAGCCAGACCCAGACGCCGATGCTTCCGGGCACGGCCGCTCTCGCCGTCGAGGCGTCCTCGGTGTCCGGCAGCCGCCTGCCGGCGGGGTCGAACCGGCGGATGACACCGCGTTCGGCGTCGTGCAGTCCGGCGGGGCAGCCCGCCAGGGCGGCCGCCGCGCGGACCACGGCGGCGGCCGTGGCCCGCTCCTCGACGAGGCGGTCGAAATGGTCGATCACGCGCAGCGCGGCGGCCGAGGGGTCGCTGCTGGACTCCAGTCTGCCGATGAGCTCACGCACGCGAACCTCCAAAGCCGGCGACGTTGCTGCTCGTGGGATGAAGGCTAGCGCTCGCCTCAGGCTTCGAGGGCCCGCCGGATGAACTCGTCGCGGGTCGCGTTCGAGGCGCGTGAGACTGCCGCGTGCCCCGCCATCATGTCCGAGCCGTGGAACGCGCCGCCCCACATGTGCAGGTCGACGCTCACGCCGGCTTGGGAGAGCCGGGTCGCGTAGTCGAGGATCTCGTCGCGGAAGACCTCCACCGAACCGGTGTCGATGTAGGTGCGCGGCAGTCCGGCGAGGTCCTGGGCGCGCGCAGGCGCGGCGTACGGCGACACGTCGGGCCCGCCGCGCCGTTCGCCGAGCAGTGCGGTCCAGCCGAACAGGTTGGCGTTGCGGTCCCAGACGCCTTCGCCGTCGAGCATGCGGCTGCTGTGGGTCGCGAAACGGTCGTCGAGCATCGGGCAGACGAGCACCTGGTGGCTGAGCTGCGGGAAGGCCCGGTCGCGGGCGAGGAGCGCGGTCCCGGCGGCGAGGCCGCCGCCGGCGCTGCCGCCGGCGATGATGAGACGGTCCGGGTCGATGCCGAGATCGGTCGCGTGCTTCGCCGTCCACACCAGACCGGCGTAGCAGTCCTCGACCGGTGCGGGGTCGGGGTGTTCGGGGGCGAGGCGGTATTCGACCGAGACCACGACGGCGTCCCCGTCGACCACGTAGGGCAGGTACATCTCGATGCCGGTTCGGCGGTCGCCGACGATCATGCCGCCGCCGTGGATGTTGAAGATGCCGCCGACCGGGCCACGGGCCTCGACCGGGCTGAGGATGAGCAGCGTGATCTCCGGTGCGCCTTCGGGACCGGGAACCCGGCGTTCTTCGACCCGCACGCGTCCGCCTGCGGTCAGGTCCGTCGGCTCCGCTCCGAGGAACCCGTCCTGCATGGCCGCCCTGACCGCCGGGAGCGACTCGATCGTGGGTGCGGCTGTGGCCTCCCGCAGCATCACTTCGGCGGGAACGAGCTCCGGGTCGAAGGGCGGGCGGGTCGTCACGGCACCGAGTACGGCGGTGGACGTCTCTTCAGGCACGGTCGGCTCCTTCGGATCTGCGTTGATATGCCCCTCCATCCTCGACCGGCCGCGGACGCCGCGATACCCGCAGATGGCGGGAAGTCGGGCCGCGCCGCCCGCCAAACGGCTGCCGGGACGGGATCGGCACTCGAACGCGGGCTGAGACCGATGTAAAAGAGGAGGCCGGGCCTGCGGGCCCGGCCTCCTCTTTTCTTGCTGCGCAAGGGATCAGATGCTGGGCCACTCGTCGGAGGCGCGGCGGGCGCGGCGGATCATGAGCCAGCCGACCACGGCCGCGGCGAGGGCGAGCGCGGCCAGCGTGCCGTAGAGCATCGCGGAGCCGCCGGTCACCGGCAGCGCCCCGTCGGCGGAGTCGTTGGAGGTGGCCGGATCGGTCGGGCCCTTGGAACCGCTCGGGCTCGGGTCGGGGCTCGGAGACGGGCTCGGAGACGGGTCCGGCGGTGTGCCGGTGTTGGTGACGGTGCAGCGGATGTCGTCGCCGACCTTGACGTTCACGACCTGCGAGGTGCCCTCCCCCGAAGGCAGCGATGGATCCTCGGCGCCGTGGTTGGTGCAGGCCCAGTCCTGGGTGTAGGTCGAGAGGTCGGTGCCGCCTTCGGCGGTCTCCGCGAGCGTGTAGTCGCGGCCACCGGTGGACGCCAGGATCGTCTGGGACTCGATGGTCCCGGAGTCGCCGCCGCCGGTGGAGCCCTCGCCGATGACGTGGCCGTCGTCGTCCTCGATGGTCATGGCGAACGAGTCGGCCTCGTCCGTCTTGTCGACCACGGTCTTGTCCATCCCGACCTTCGCGGTGAGGATGCCGAACGCGACGCCCTGCACGGCGTTCGCGGTGCGGTCGAGGAAGCCGATGGTCGCGGTGGTGGGGGCGACCGAGTAGAGCACGATCTCGTCGACTGGAAGCCCGCCGGCGGTGTTGCCCTTGCAGGTCACCGAGGTGGTGCCGAGGCCTGAGAGCTCCTGCCCGCACGCGGGCTGGGCGTCCGGCATGGTGGCGCGGGTCAGCTCCTCGATGGGCTGGTCCGAGGTGAAGGTGAGGCCCTCCTGGCGGTTGGTGGTCTCGGCGTCGGCCATCACGATGCCGTAGCCGTCGACGGCGGTGCCGTCCGGCCCGGTGACGACCAGGTTCTCGATCGTCAGGGTGCCGAGGTCGCCGGAGGCGCCGGTGCCGCCGTCCACCTGCTGGTAGAGCGCGGGCTTGCCGGGGGTGCCGGTGTACGCGGTGTTGCCGATCGGGGCCTTGTTGTAGGTGGGGAACGCGGTCTCGTTGAGCACGCGGTAGCCGCCGGCCCCCGGCGCGACCTTGAAGGTGAACGTCATCGTGTAGTCGGGGGTCAGCTCGATCGACATCGGCTGCCCGGCGGCGCTCATCGCGGTCGTCTGGTCGAAGCCGCTCATGTCGATCCAGCAGATCGTGTTGGCGAACTCGCCGCCCGTCCCGTACCCGCATCCGGTGGTCTGCGCCGCCGCCGGGGTGCCGAGCAGGGCACCCGCGGCGATGACGGACGCAGCCGTCGCCAGTCTGGCAAAAGTCTTCACTGTGTCGTCCCTGCGTGATCGCTGGAGAAACTGGAGATACCGATACGAGCGAGCCTCGAAAGTCGCATTTGTCCGATCGGTCCGGTAAGCATAAGGGACAATTCGGCCCGCGGACGTCACCTCGGCGCCGCGTCCGCAGGTCGACCGGGCTCCACGCGAAAGGCGCGCCCCGGCGAGGAGGCGCGCCCTGTTCGTCCACTCAGGCCTGGAGGTACTGCTCCAGGTCGTCGAGGATCATGCCGGCGGCGGAGACGCCGATGCCGGTCATCCAGACCTCGTCGTCGACCTGGTGGGCCGTGCCGCCCTGCACGGCCGGGATCGACTGCCACAGCTCGCCGCCGGTGTAGTCGGCGAGCATCGACTCGCCGTCGGCACCGTAGGCGCAGTAGAAGATCACGTCGCCGCCGACGGTGTCCAGCTCTTCGGCCGACACCTCGGCGAAGCGGCGGTCCTCCGCACCGTTCAGCTGCTGGAGCTCGGGCCGGGCCAGGCCGACGTCACCGACGACGATGCCGGAGAAGGAGTCCGGGCCGTAGACGCGGATCTGGTCGGGCATGAACCGCACCAGGCTCACCTCGGTGCCGATCGCGTCCCCGAGCGCAGTGCCGAAGTCGGCGGCGCGGGTCTCGTAGTCCTCGAGCAGCTGCTTCGCCTCCTCGCCCTTGCCGAGCGCGTCGCCGTCGAGGAGGAAGTTCTCCTTCCAGGTGATGCCGACCTGCTCGGTGAACACCGTGGGGGCGATCGCGTTCAGCTCGTCGTAGAACGCCTCCTGGCGGAACTTCGAGCCGAGGATGAGGTCCGGCTCGAGGGCCTCGATCGCCTCCAGGTCGGGCTCGGAGGTCGTGCCGACGACGGTGACGCCCGAGAGGTCGCCGAGGTACGTGGGCAGCTCGGTCTCGCCGGCGCGGGCCGCACCGACCGGGGTGACGCCGAGCGAGAGCGCGGTGTCGATCTTGTCGGTGTCGAGGACGACGACCCGCTGGGGCTCGGCGGGGATCTCGGAGCCGCCCATGGCGTGCTCGATGGTGCGGGTCTCGCCTTCGGCCTCGTTGCGTTCGGCGGCCGGGTCAGACGTCCCGCACGCGGCCAGCGCGAGCGCGCAGGCCGAGGCGGCGCCGAAGGCCAGCAGTCTTCTTCTCATTTCGGTTTCCCTTCGTCAGCAGCAGGTAGATGAGGTAGACGCCGCCGAGCGCGGCGGTGAGGACGCCCGCGGGCATCTGGTAGTCGCCGAAGGCGGTGCGGCCCAGCCAGTCCGCGAGGACGAGCAGCACGGCGCCGGTGAGGGCGGAGGCGAGCAGCGGCGGGCGGGAGGTGCGGGCGAGGCGGCGGGCGACCTGGGGCGCGGCGAGGGCGACGAACTCGACGGCGCCGACCTGGGAGACGGCGGCGGAGGCGAGGACGATGCCGAGGACGGCGAGGCCGATGCGCCTGCCGGTGACGCGGACGCCGATGCCGGTGGCGGTGGGGTCGTCGAGGTCGGTGGTGTCGAGGGCCCGCTGGGCCCAGACGAGCGCGGGGAGGGCGAGGAGGAGGAACGCGCCGAGGAAGGCCGTCTCGGTCCAGCCGCGCCCGGCGAGGGTGCCGATGAGCCAGATCTGGGCGCGCTGGGCGTCGATGGCGTCGGCCGAGAGCAGGAGGATCTGCGTGCCGGATTTGAGGAGGACGGCGACGGCGACGCCGGCGAGCACGAAGCGGGGCGCCGAAAGCGAGCCGCGGGAGGCGACGAGGAGGACGAGCGCGGCGGCGGCGAGGCCGCCGGTGAGGGCGGCCGGGGCGAGGAGCGCGTAGGAGAGCCCGGCGGTGAGGGCGAAGGTCGCGGCGAGTCCGGCCCCGGCGGTGACGCCGATGATGTCGGGGCTGGCGAGGGGATTGCGGGCGACGGACTGGATGAGCGCTCCGGCGATGCCGAGCGCGGCACCGGCGGCGACGGCGAGGACGGTGCGGGGCAGGCGCAGGACTTCGATGGTGCGGTCGTAGCCGGTGGTGCCGGTGAGGGTGGCGAGCGTGTCCGCGAACGTGATGTAGGTGTCGCCCAGGCAGAGTGCGGCGGTGACGGCCGCGAGCAGGGCGATGAAGAGGAGGACGCAGACGGCGGCGCTGCGGCGGTGCCAGGTGAGGGAGAGCCCGCCGGAGCGCACGACGGTGCGGCCGGGGAGCCGCAGTGTGCGCGGTTCGGGCGGCGGGAGTTCGGTGCGGCTCATGCGGTCACCGTCCACAAGCGGCGGACGCGGACGGCGCGCCCTCTGCGAGGCTCCGCGGGCCGGCCGGACGCACGGAGCAGCGCGGCCCTTCCGCTTCGGTCGGCACCGACGCCTGCGGGCCTCATGCGGTCACCGTCCTTGCTCGCCTTACCAGCACGATGAGCAGCGGTGCGCCGATCACGGCGCAGATGATCCCGGCCGGGGCCTCCCCGGGGACGATCACGCGTCCGATGATGTCGGCGGTCAGCAGCATGCAGGGGCCGAGCATGAGGCTCAGGGCGATCTGCGCGCGGTGGCTCGCGCCGACGGCCCACCGGGCGAGGTGCGGGATGGCGAGGCCGATGAAGCCGATCGGTCCCGCGGCGGCGACGGCCGCGCCGGTCAGGAGGGCGACGGTGACGGCGGCGGTCGCCCGGGTGAGGCCGACGCGGTGGCCGAGTCCGGCGGCGGTCTCGGCGCCGAGCTGCAGGCCGTCCATGCCGCGGGCGGCCAGGAACGCGAGGGCGATGCCGCCCAGCAGGAACGGGGCCATGCCCCAGGCGACTTCGGCGTCGCGTCCGGCGAGCGAGCCGACGGCCCAGAAGCGGTACTGGTCGAAGGAGTGGACGTCCGTGGCGAGCACGGCGTAGACCATCGCGGAAAGGCTCGCGTCCAGGGCGGCGCCGCAGAGGGCGTAGGTGACGGTGCCGCCGCCGGTGTTCCGGGCGGCGACGGTGGAGACGGCGTAGCCGATGAGCCCGGCGGCGAGCGCGCCGGCGATGCCGAGCCACACGTACTGGCCGATGCCGGTGAGGCCCAGGACGCTGAGGCCGATGACCACGCCGAGGCTGGCGCCGGCGGCGACGCCGAAGATGCGCGGGTCGGCGAGGGGGTTGCGGGTGAGGGTCTGCATGAGGACTCCGGCGACGGCGAGGCCCGCTCCGGCGAGGAGGCCGACGGCGGTGCGGGGGACGCGCTGGTCCCACACGACCGCGGCCGCGATGGCGTCGGCGCGGGTGAGACCGTGCCAGACCTCGGCGGGGGTGAGGTCGCGGGCGCCGATCGCGAGCGAGGCGATCACGATGAGCCCCAACGCGATCGCGGAGGCGGCGACGGCCAGTGCCCGGTTGCGGGCCGCCGCGGGCGCGCGTCCGCGCGCGGTCGGAGCAGGTCGCAGGCGGGCGGCGGCTGAGGGCACGCACTAGAGCATAGGCGAGCCTAACCTAATGGGGAAGCGTCGAATGCGGAATGTGATCTGTACTCCCGAACACGCAGGTCATTCGGGGTAGCGGATGCCCTCGGCCACGGCCTTGACCGCCTCGAACCCCTTGCGCTCGAACGGGTCGCGCACCTCGACCGCGAGGCCGGGCTCGATGAGGCGGGCGATCTCGCGCTCGCTCGCGAAGCCGTCGTCGCCGAAGGCGCCGGGCTCCCAGTCGTCGCCGCGCTCGTGGTACTCGGCGAGGAACTCTTTGAGGGACTGGGCGTCCTTGAGCCGCGGCGCGCGCATGACCTGCACCTGGAGGTCGACGCGCCAAGTACCGGGCTCGATCTCGGTCTCCCACACGCGCTGAGTGCAGTCGACGCCTTCCCATTCGCTCACGAAATCCGAGGGGATGCCGAGGTCTTCGGGCAGGTAGGTGAGGGCCAGGCCATCGAGGCGCGATTCGGTGCCGCTGATCGTCATGCCGCGATCGTACCCAGTTGTCCGCCCGTCTAACCGGACTTGCCGCGACGCGGCGGCCGCGAGCCCGCGTGTCCACATCGGGATGATTGCGTAAGTTTGCAATGTCCTGTGGGTAAAAGATTGACTTCGCCCCTTGCGCGTGACTGACATCCCATGATTCGATGATTCGCGAGTGAACGTCGCATTCTCCTCGCGCCGTTCCCGCCCGTCCCCCCGAATCCGCCGGTCACTCCCCCCACAGGAGCCTCCATGCATGCCGTCAAACGCGTCTCCAAGCGCGCCATCGCACTCGCGACCGCCGCCTCGCTCGCCGTCCTCGCCGTGATCGTGCTCGACGCCGCCCCCGCCGAGGCCGTGCGGCCCCCGGGCATCCCCTCGCTCTCCACAGCGCAGTCCGAACTCAACCAGCTCACCGTCGCGAACGAGTCGAACGGCGACTCGTACGACCGCGACCTCTTCCCGCACTGGTCCTCGGTCGGCGGCGGCTGCACCGCCCGCCAGTACGTGCTCAAGCGCGACGGCCAGAACGTCCAGACCGGCTCCGACTGCCAGCCCGACTCCGGCCGCTGGCAGTCCGACTTCGACAACGTCTGGACCACCACGGTCTCCAACGCCACCGTCGACCACGTCGTGGCGCTCTCCGAGGCCTGGGCCTCCGGCGCGAGCCGCTGGACCACCTCCCAGCGCCAGGCCTTCGCCAACGACGTGAGCTCGCCGCAGCTGTGGATCGCCACGACCTCCGTCAACTCCAGCAAGGGCGACAAGGACCCGGCCGAGTGGATGCCGCCGAACAGCGCGGTGCGCTGCGACTACGTCAAGGCCTGGACGCACGTGAAGTACCTGTACGACCTCACGGTGAACGCCGCAGAGAAGAGCGCGATCCAGTCGCACTTCAACACCTACTGCTAGACGACGCGCGACGGCGGCCCGCTCGGCATGAGCGGGCCGCCGTCGCGTGCGTCCTTTAAGCGTTCACCAGGGATATCAGCCCGACCAGGAGCGCGAGCCCGCAGGCCACGAGCCCGAGGACCAGGCCGGTCGTCGCCACGCCCTTGCCCGAGACGCCGCCCTGCGCGTTCCGGATCTGGCGCTTCGCGTACACGGCCAGGGCGACCGAGCCGATGCCGAAGAGCGCCATGGACATGAAGAACGTGAGCCCCGCCCAAGGGTTCAAGATCGCGCTGATCAGCCCGGGGACCGCGCCGCCCGTCCCTGCGATCCCGGCCACCAGCGAACCGATGGCCGGACCGGAAGGGATGGGCTTGAGCCGCGGGAACCAGAGGGCGAAACCGTCGACGAGGACAGGTGCGGGGACTGCCATCGGCTGCCAGACGGGCTGCATCGGCCGCATGGGATAGGGGTAGGGGTACGGGTACTGCGGCTGCGCGTAGCCGTGGACCGGCGGAGCGGGCGGCGCTTGGGGCGGCGGCTGCATGTGAGGTTGATACGGATCCTGCGCGGTCACGCCACCAGACTAGCCGCCGCGAAGGGTTCTCGCGACCTCGGTGAAGTACTCGTCCACCTCCCTGGTGTCGTACCCGCGCATGGTCAGCTGGAAGCCGAGGTTCTTGAGGGAGTCGGGGTGCGGGGGCGCGCCGGCCTCGGTGGCTTGTCTGATGCGGGCCACGGCACGGTCGACTTGGGCTCGGTCGTATCCGCGGAAACGGACAGAGAAGAAGGGGTTCTCCATACGTCACAGTCTGCCAGGTCAACACCACGGAGTGGGATCGCCCCGCCCTTGATCAAATTTCGACGGTCATAACAACTCGTAACGGCCACAAGTTAAGTGAGGAAACGTCTCACCCATTTCACTTGATGCCGAATTGTCCGTGAGAAGGGCGCGACCAGCGCCGTCGCCGCATTCGCGTCCGCCTCCGAGACCGCCCCGGGCGCGAACGCCGCACCGTTCACCAGTCTCGGCAGCGCCCCGACATCCGCCTCGAGCGCCGAAAGCCGCACCGCGGCCTCCTCCGCATTCGCGTGCGCGGGCACCTTCACGCCCGCCCGCGCGGCCTCCGCCAGCACCTCGGCCCAGGCTCCCGCGATCCGTTCCGCCGGCGTCCCCTTCCGCAGCCGCCGGCGACGCCGCAGCGCCCGCCTCGCCTTGAGCGCCAAAGGAACACAGGCCAGCAGCAGCCCGGCCGCCGCGTACCAGACCCAGCGCGGGACGCCCGCGTCCTCCTGCCCGGCCTCCTCGTTGAAGTCGCCGTCCTGCTCCAGCGCCTCGTCGTTGAAGTCCTCGGCCTCACCGCCGCCGCCTTCTGCCTCCTCGGGGCTCGGCGTCTCCTCCTCCATCTGCTCCAGCGTGTCCTCCGGCGGCACCGGAGCGACCCCCGCGGCCGGCATCGGATCGAACCGCACCCACCCGGGCCCGTCGAACGCGACCTCCGGCCAGGCCTGGCCCTGCGCGGCCGTCACCGTGCTGGAACCCGAGGGCACGTCGAAGCCGACCACCACCCGGCTCGGCAGGCCCACCAGGCGGGCGATCACGGCGTACGCGGAGGCGAAATGCTCCGACGTGCCGCGCTGGCCGCCCGCCGTCACGGGGCTCCCGAGGAAGAACCCGAGGGCGGGCAGGTCGTGGCCGGAGGGCGCCTCGGCGTCGAAGGAGTAGTGCTGGGAGAGGAAGTCCGCGAGCCCTTGGGCCCGTTCGTAAGGCGTGTCGTAGGTGGCGTTGATGTACTCGGCGATAGTCGCCATGATCTCGGGGGTCCCGGGCGGCACGGCGATGGTGGTGGCGTCCGAGAGGTCGGGGCGGGCCGACTCGGCGCCGGCCGGGTCGTTGCCGACGAGCGCGGCGTCGACGTGGAAGCTCGTGCCGGTGGCGAGGCCGTCCGGGGTGAGCAGGCATTTCGTGTAGAGGTTCACGGCGATCGGCAGGTCGGTGACGCTCGCGGGGTCGGCGGGGGCGGGCACGAGCTTGCCGCCGAGCTCGATGATCTCAATGTCGGCCGAGTAGGTGGCCTCGCCCGCGCCCGGCACCACGGTGCCCGCGGTGCGGAAGTCGCCGGTGGACTGCCAGGTGGTGCCGTCGTACTCGGTGAGCACGGCGAGGCGCATCCACGCGTCGGCGCTCGTGTCGGCCTTGAACAGCTCCTGCTCGGGGTACTTGGCCCACTCGGCGATGCGCACGAGCGGGTTGAGGTCGATGTCCGTGAGCTGCGGCGGCTCCACGTACTCGCGCGGGTCCCCGGGGCTGGTCGTGACCAGGCGGGCCGCGGCCGGGCCGAGGACCGCGACCGCCGCGACCAGCACGGTGGCCGTGACGACCGCGCCCATGAGCGCGGGGGTGCGCGAAGGCGTCTCTCCATCCACTGTGGCGTCGCGGTCGGGCCGCCGCTCGGGCGGCGCGGCCGTCACTGCCAAGGCGACGGCGGCGAGCACGCAGAAGGCGATCGCGTAGAGCGGCCCCGCGTCGGCGTTCGGGCCGACCAGGTACAGGCCCGCGCCGTACAGCAGCGTCGGCGGCAGGCAGCCAAGCAGCGTGCGGCCGTAGCGGATCGCGAACTCGCACGAGAGGGTGGCGGCGAGCCAGGTCAGGAAGACGGGTACGACCACGGTGTCCGGCACGGGCTCGACCGGGATGAGCGCGGTGAGCGTGCGTGGCACGGCGTTGACCAGCGCGTCGACCACGGTCACGCCGAGCGGGTCGGTGCCGTCGCTGGTGAGGGCGATCGCGCCGAGGAGGTACGCGGCCAGGCCCGTGGCCGAGACGCCGGGGGCGAGGAACGCGGGCCGGTTGCGCAGCGCGAAGCCGATCGCGAACGCCGCGAACGCGGCCCCTGCGCACAGCGCCAGGAGCATCTGGCCGTGGTAGACGCGGGCCGCCACGCTGCTCGCGACCAGGCACATGAGCGTGAGGCACGCGGCGACGGCGGCGACGCGCAGGCGGTAGCGCGTGCGCCGCTGCCTGCTCTGGTCCCTGTTCGCCCTGCTCACAGCCGTGTCCCGCCGTTGTTCCAGGCCGCGGCGAACTGCTCGCCGTCGGCGGCGCGGATCGTGGGCACGCCCCCGGCCAGCGAGGCGGAGGTCGGGAGCCCGGCCGCGAGGTGCACGGCGATCACCGTCGGGTAGGCGCGCTTGAGGACCGCGAGGCGGTCCGTGGGCGGCTCGGTGCCGGTGATCCACACGAGCGTGTCGCCGTAGCGGGCGGCGGTGAGGCGGGAGACGTAGGCGCTCAGCGAGTCCTTCGCGTCCGGGTTGAGCTCGGCGAGGAGGTCGCCGTAGGAGTCGCGGCCGGCCCCGGAGACCACCGCGCCGGACGCGGGCACGAGCGCCGCGTGGTACTCGGCGCGGAAGCAGGCGGTGAGGACCGAGTAGGCCGCCTCGCAGGCGGCCTCGAAAGGCGCGGCCCACGACTGCCCGGCCGGGGCGCCTTCGGCGGCCCAGGCTTCGGCGCGGTCGTCGATCGCGATCGCGACCGTGGGCAGCGAGGTGTCGAGGTGCTCCTTCACCATGAGCTTGCCGATGCGCGCGGAGGTGCGCCAGTGGACGTGCCGCAGTTCGTCGCCGATCACGTACTCGCGCAGCGCATGGAACGTGAGCGAGCCCTGCTCGACCTTGTCCGCGGTGCCTTCGAGGGAGCGGGCGAGGCCGTCGGGGGTGCGGGCGAGCTGGTGGAGGCGCGGGTGGATCCACAGGCGCGCGGTCGGGCCGAAGTTCCCGGCGGTCGCGGCGAGGCCGAGGAGGTCGCGCTTGCCGATGCTCAGCGGCCCGGCGTCGACCACGCCGCGGCGCTCGGCCTGGATCGCGTAGCTCGCCCCGGCGCTCCGGCCGGGGCGCAGGCGCGCGAGCGGGATGGCGACGCGGCGCGTCTCGAGGCCGCCGACCGGCGACGCCGGCGAGCCGTGCATGGGCGGAGCGCCGTAGGCGTCGACGGCGCGGGCGTTCACGGCGCGCCAGCGGCCGGCGTTGCGCACGTTGAGATTGACGGTGGCGGTCTGGCCCACGGAGATCCGGTCGGGGCTCACGGAGCGTTCGACTTCGAGGCGCGGCTTCGCGGCGATCACCGAACCGGCGGCGACGCAGGCCAGCGCGGCGGCGGCGCCGAGCGTGGCGAACTCCGGGTAGCCCCAGATCCAGCCGGCGAGCAGCAGTCCGACCGCCGCGAGCGCGAGGGCGACCCCGCGTCCGGTGACCGGGACGGCCAGCGCGAGGTTCTGCAGGCGCGACGGGGCCTTCGGGCCCGAGTCGGCTCGCCGCCCGCTCCGGCCGCGGGACGCAATGGACTTGTCGGCCTCGCCCGGTCCGGCTCCGGCGGCCTGACCGGTCTCGCTCATGCCGCCGAGGCCGGCAGTGGCACGGGGACCTGGTCGAAGGCGTCCGTGACGATCTGGGCGCCGGTGACGCCGCGCATGGCCGCGTCCGGGGCGGTCTGGATGCGGTGCGAGAACACCGGTCCGGCGAGGGCCTTCACATCCTCCGGGATGATGTACGTGCGGCCCTGGGAGAGCGCGAACACGCTCGCGGCCCTGGTCAGCGCGATGAGACCGCGGGGGCTGACGCCTACTGCCACCTGCGGGTGGTTCCGGGTCGCGTTCGCGAGCTGCACGAGGTACGCGTACAGCGGCTCGGCGATGTAGACGTTCTTGGCCATCTCCGCCATCTGCGCCACCGTCTCGGTGTCGATGACCGGGGCCAGGTGCTCGGGGCTGCGCTGGTGCGTGCCGCGCAGGACCTCGATCTCGGCGGCCTCCACGGGGTAGCCGACGGAGAGCTTCACGAGGAAGCGGTCGAGCTGGGCTTCGGGGAGGCGGTAGGTGCCGTCCATCTCGACGGGGTTCTGGGTGGCGACGACGAGGAACGGCTGCGGCACCTGGTGCGGGTTGCCGTCCACGGTCACGCGGCCCTCCTCCATGACCTCCAGGAGCGCGGACTGCGTCTTCGGGCTGGCCCGGTTGATCTCGTCGGCGATCACGATGTTCGCGAAGACCGGGCCGGGGTGGAACTCGAAGGCGCCGCTGGCCTGGTTGAAGATCGTCACGCCCGACACGTCGGAGGGCAGGAGGTCCGGCGTGAACTGGATGCGCCGCCACTGCCCGGAGACCGCGGCGGCGATCGTCCGCGCGAGCGTGGTCTTGCCGGTGCCGGGCACGTCCTCGAGCAGGATGTGGCCCTGGGAGAACATCGCCGTCAGCGCCAGCCGCACGACCTCCTGCTTGCCGAGCAGCACGGTGTCGACGGCCGCGGCGAGTGCCTCGAACGTCGCCGCGAACTGCTCGGCCTGCGCGGCGCCCAGCGTCACCGGCTGCTGCATGCGCCTAGGCACTTGCAGCGGGTGGGTGTGCTCGGTGTCGTGCACGGGGAGTTCTCCTTGCTAGTTGCATGGGACCAGGCCGCCGGTCGAGTTCTTTCCCTCGCCGTCGATGTTGAACCAGGCGAACGAGATGAAGGCGTTCTCGTTGTCGCCGTAGTTCACGCGGATCCATTTGTCGGTGGCGTCCTTGCCCGGGTGGTAGTCGTGGGTGCCGTCCGACTCGGGACCGCGCGGTTTCACCTCTGGGCCGGTGGTCCAGCACTTCGCGGTCAGCGTCCTACCGGTCTTGACATAGCCGAGGTGGCTCCCGCCGCTCGGCTGGCTGCGAATCGAAACGCCGTCGGCGCCGCCGCCGTCTGCGTTCGGCTTATCGCAGTAGTTCGTGCTCTGCTCGGAGCAGCCGAAGTACACCGTGCCGTTGATGGCCTTGGTCTCGGTCAGCTGCTTCCCGGACTTGACCGAGCCGACGGGGTTGGTGATCTTGACGGCCCAGGTGTACTCGGTCGACGAGTAGTACTTGGTCGAGGTGATCGATCCGTCGCACGCCTCCTTGGTGTCGAGCACCTCGCCGGAGGACGGGTGCCTGACGAGCTGGCACTCGGCGTCGCCGCCGCCGTCGTCGAAGGTGAACTCGATGGTCATGTAGTGGGTGTCGCTCGACCAGCCGGTGATGGCGACCTGCGGGGCGACCATCGTGTTCGAGGTGGTCGTTGCCGGTTCGGACTCGCCCGCCTCGTTCACGGCGGTCACGGAGACGGTGACCTGCTCGCCGTCGGCGAAGCCGTCCATGCGAACAGCGGTCGCGTTCGAGACTTCCTTGGCCTTGTCTCCCGCGCGGACGATGTACTTCTCGATCGGGCGGCCGTTGTCGGACGGCTTCTGCCACCTCACGTCGATCGACCCGGCGGCGTCCGTGGCGGTCTCGGCGAGCAGGTCGGTCGGCGCTTCGGGCACGTTGAACGGCGTCACGGAGTTCGACGGCGCGGAGGGCGAGGAGGCGGCGGCCCCGGCGAGGGTCGTCACCTGGAACACGTATCCGGTGCCGTAGTCGAGGGTCCCTTCCGGAACGGTGAACGTGGTCGTGTCGGACTGGCCGACCACGACCTGCTTGCCGGAGGCGATGGCCTCGATCTGGTAGCCGCTGACATCGTTGCCCTGGCCGTTGGCCTCGTCCCACGAGACCTTGACGGTGCCGTCGTTGTTCGCGACGGCTTCGACGCTGCCGACCGGGTCGGGCACGTCGGCCGAGGGCGTGATCGTCGGCGAGGTGGCCGGGTCGCCCTGGCCTTCGGCGTTGTGGGCGGTCACGGTGAAGCTGTACGGCGTGCCGTTGGTGAGGTCGCCGATCTCCAGGACCCGCTGGTCCGGAGCGATCTCCCAGGTCTCGCCCGCGCCTTCGATCGTGTACTTGGTGAGCGCGGAGCCGTTGTTCGGCGCGGCGTCCCAGGACAGGTTGATGAGGCCGTCGCCGACGGTGCCGCGGAGGTTGGTGACCGAGCCGGGCGGGCCGATCTGGGGAGCGGACTCCTCGCTGCCCTCGTCGTCGCCTTCGTCGCCCTGCGAGTCGTCATCCTCGGGCGGGGCGTTGCCGCCGAGGATGTCGTCGCGGTCCTTCTCGGCCTGCCGCGCGTTCCCGTTCGCGGACACGACCACCGCCGCGTTCGTGTTCAACGCGTTCGCGAACAACGTGTCACCGGTGTGGTACATCTCCACCGGACCGCCGCCCGCATCGATCTCGATCCGGTCCAGCTCCTTACCCTCCAGGTCGTACACCCACACCAGGCCCGACGCACCATCCGGCACATAGATCCGCTGATGGAACTCCACCGACGCCCCCAGCAGGTTCGACGGTGCCGCCGCGATCGCGAACCGCTGCGACTCCTCATCGTTCACCGTGATCACCGACGGCGGGTCCGTCACGGTCACCGACGCGATCGTCCCCGGACTCGTCTCCGCCGTCTCCGCCGGACCCGCAAGCTCGACATCGGTCACCGACCTGCGACCATCCGAACGCAGCGTCGTCATCTGCTTCGCCGTCGAGTTCAACACCGCCACACCATCACCGAGCACCGTCAGCGCCAACTCCTGGCGCGGCTCGGCCACGACCTCCGTCGCCACGGTCTTCGCGCCCTGGTCCTTCGGCTCGATCTGCACGATCGTGCCCTCACGCGGCACACCCACCCACAACTTCCCCGACTTGTCGAACGCACCACCGGTCAACCCAGCGGGGAACTGCAACGGGTCACCGATCGCCGCGAGCGTGCTCGGATCCACCTGGTTCACCAGGCCCTGCGTCTGATCGATGATGAACGCGCCCTCATCGGCCAGCGCCAGGCGCACACCTTCACCGGGGGCCGTCTCGGCTTCACCGGTCAGCTCGAGCGTGGACAGGTCGATGGCCGAGACCTTCCCCGAGACGATCTCACGCAGGAGGAGGTGCGAGTCGGTCTGCACGATCTGCACTTCGTTGCCCGCCGCGTCCGTGAGCGGGAACCGCACGTCGGTGGCGGCGGTGAGGCCGTTGACCCGGGCGATCTCACCGGCCGGGGTCGTCCACAGCCACAGGCTCTCGTCCTCCAGCTCACTGTCGCGGCTGAACGCACCCGTCCCCAGCAGCGTCGCCACCAGCGCGCCGACGAGTACCACCGGCAGGCCTATCGCTATGAGCAGACCTTTGACGTTGAGGCGTCGGGCGTCGACGTTGCGAGTGGTCATAAGGGGGAAATCCTCTGCGGGGTCAGCTATGCCGGATTGTCGGGGCGCGAGCGCGAGAAGGGCCCTGGTGGTGCCTCGGGGCGGCACACGAATCCGAGCCTAATTCATCGGCGCAATCAGGACTAGGCTGCCATCGTCACGAGACGGTATCGGTCCGGGGTGGCAGAAAGTGGTGCGAGCGAGTCAAGTCGCCGACATGCATACGCAGGGCTAAAGCCGTCCTAAGGGCACAAAAACGGCGGTGCGCTGCGCGCACCGCCTTCGTCGTCTGCCTGTGTGCGGTTGGTCGGCGATGCGGTGGGCATCGCCGGTCTATGTTCTCGCATGGTCGTCGCTAGGCGGCCTCGCCGAGTTCGAGGACTCCTGCGCGGCGGGCTCGGGCCACGCCCGCGAGGGCCAGGATCTCCTGGGCCACGTGGGCCTCGGCGAGTTCGCCGGGGGTGTAGACCGGGGCGTCCATGCCGGCCATGGCCTCGCGGATGGCGAGCTGGGACTGGGTGAGCCTGCCGGAGGCGGCGATCACCGGGAGGCCGAGGCCGCGCAGGTGCTGCGCGCCGTAGCGGGCCCCGGCGGCGTCGGCTGCGGCGAGGACGACGCCGTCGACGAGTTCGCGCACGAGCGGGTGCTCCAGGAGCGCGGAGGTCTCGGCCTGGAGGATGCCGTCGGCGATCTCCATGACCACGGCGTCGACGTCGTGCGCGGCGGCGTGGTGGTAGAGCGTCTGGGCGAGCTCGGCGAGTTCGGGCACCGGGATGCCTGCGGTGGTCGGGTAGCCGCCGTCGGTGAAGTCGGCGGCGACGACCGCGCCGGAGTCGCGGAACATCCAGGGGTCGCCCCCGGCGCCGGTGCCGGTGATCTTGATGCCGGCGATGCGGCGGCCGCCGCGCGACAGGCCGCGGATCACGCTGGCGGCGGTGGTGGACTTGCCGGCGTTCATGGAGGTGCCGACGACGCACACGACGGGCGGGTGGTCGCCGAGGCCGAACGGCGCGAGGACGCTGTAGCGCCGCAGGTCGATCGGGACGCCTTCGCGGTCGGCGAGGATGCCGAGCGGCTCCAGCCGGGTCGGCGGGCGCATGTCGCCGTGGCGCGAGAGGACCTCGCCCGCGACGCCGCCGGCGGCGACGAGGTCCACGGAGCTGCCGAGGACTTCGGGCACGCGGGACTCGTACTGGTCGGGCGCGTAGCGCTCGCCGAATGCCAGGAGGATCTCGTCCCCTGGGTAGATGGCGGCCTTGCGGCCGTTGCCGAGCTCGAGCCAGTTGTGGTGCCCGATCGCGTCGACCCGCGCGGCCAGGATGTGGCCGGGTCGGGGCGCGCATCCGTCGACCAGGGTCAGCCCGGGTGATGTCAGGTCGACATTCCGGACCGCGTAGGCGACTTTGAGCCGCGAAGCGAGCTCAGCGGAGAACTCACGAATGCGCATGCACACTCCAAAAAGGACAGAAAGGGTCAGCGGGAGCACCCGCTTGAATGGAAGTACACCGCTGGTGCAGAACGTGACCACGGTGGTTTAGCGCAACGATCGCTGCGCTGTTGATGGACGAATATTACGGCCTGTGGTCGGCCTTGTAAAGAGTGGATCAGGTAAAACTGCGGCGGCGCCGGAGTGAACCTCCGACGCCGCCGCAATTCAGGCTTCTACCTGCGAGAACTCACAGTTCGCGGGCCCTCCCGGCGACGTCTCCGATGACGATGACGGACGGGTGGTGCGCTTCGGTGACGCCGAGGTCGGCGAGCGCGCAATTGCGGACGGTCTGGTTCTTCGTGGTCGCGTTCTCGACGATGCGCACCGGGGTCTGCGGGGAGCGCCCGCCATCGATGAGCGCGGCGGCGATCGCGGCGCGGTTCTTGACGGCCATGAGCAACACGATCGTGCCGTTCCCGGCCCCGAGCGCGGCCCAGTTGACCTTGCTCTGCGGGCCGGGCGGGACGTGGCCGGTGGCGACGGTGAAGTCGTGCACGACGCCGCGCTCCGTGACGGGGATGCCTGCGGCGGCCGGTCCGGCGATGGAGGAGGAGAGGCCCGGGACGACCTCGACGGGCACCCCGGCTTCGAGGCAGGCGTCGAGCTCTTCGGCGCCGCGGCCGAAGACGAACCCGTCGCCGCCCTTGAGTCGCACCACGAACTTGCCTTCGAGGGCGCGCTCGACCATGACGGCGTTGATCTGCTCCTGCGTGGTGTGCCGCCCGTACGGGAGCTTCGCGGCGTCGACGATCTCGACGTCCTCGCCGAGCATGTCGAGCAGCTCCTGCGGGGCGAGCCGGTCGGAGACGACCACTTCGGCCTGGCGGAGCAGTTCGAGGCCGCGGAGGGTGATGAGGTCGGCGTCGCCGGGCCCGGCGCCCACGAGGGCCACGCCGGCGGGGCGGGCGGTGCGGCTGCGGGGCGCGTCGATGTCGCCGGTGCGCAGGCCCGCGGCGATCGCGTCGCGGACCGCGGCGGCGCGGCGGGGGTCGCCGGAGGCGGAGACCGCGACGGAGACGCCGTCGAACGCGGTGTGCGCGAGGGTCCAGGCGTCGGAGGCCGCGGCGTCGTCGGCGCGCACGCACCAGGTGCGGCGGGCCTCGGCCTCGGCGGCGACGGCCGCGTTCACGTCAGGGTCGTCGGTGGCGGCGAGCACGAACCATGCGTCGTCGCCGTCGCCCGAGCGCCACTCGCGCCGCTCCCACTGGATCTCGCCGGCGGCGGCGTAGTCGGAGAGGGTGGTGGTGGCCTCGGGGGCGACCAGCAGGACGCGGGCGCCGGCGGCCAGCAGGCGCGGCACCCGGCGGCCGGCGATGGAACCGCCGCCGACGACGAGCACCGACTTGCCCTGCAGCCGCAGCCCGATCTCGTAGACCGACACGTGTGCCTCCTCCAGCACTCCCCGTTAAGACTCGACAAGCGTAGGCCGGTTTCGTCGCGGGCAGCTATCCGGCGGATTGCGAGCCTGTTACGCGAAACTCGCGATGCGTGAACCGACCAGAGTTATGCGAGCTCGCTTTGCGTTCGGAGCCTTCGGAAAAGGAGTACCGGCGCTCGTGAGTTTTTTCACCTTGGGGCCCTCTGTGTGCCCTAAGCTGGATATATGCGCGATCGACCCCGCCAGCACCGTGTGCCCGGACTGTCCGCACATGGGAGCGACGAACCCGAGCCCTCCGCCGAAGGCGTCTACGCGCTGCTGCGCACGAGCCTGCTCGCCGGGCTCGCGATCGCCGCCTTGCTGTTCCCGCTCGCCGCGATGGCGGGCTTGAGCGCGAAGGCGGGCTTCGACTCGATCGACACGCTCTCCGTGCAGGTCACCGAGACGGACCCGCCGCTGACCTCGTACGTGTACGCGGCCGACGGCGAGACGCTCGTGAGCCTCTTCTACGACGAGTTCCGCCGCCACGTCACGCTGGACGAGGTCGCGCCCGTCATGCAGCAGGCCATGGTCTCGGCCGAGGACGCGCGGTTCTACACGCACAACGGGGTCGACTACCGGGGCATCGTGCGCGCCATGGTCGCCAACAACTCCTCCGGCGGGGTCGAGCAGGGCGCCTCCACGATCACCATGCAGTACGTGCGCGGTGCGCTCCAGCTCAACGCCGAGACCATCGACGAGGTCATCCTGGCCACCGAGCAGACCGCCACCCGCAAGCTCCGCGAGGCCCGCCTCGCGATGGCCGTCGAGGAGCAGCTCACCAAGGACGAGATCCTCGAGCGCTACCTCAACCAGGCCTACTTCGGGCACAACGCGTACGGGATCTTCGCCGCCGCCCAGGTGTACTTCTCCAAGCACCCGTCCGAGCTGAACCTGCAGGAGTCGGCGACGCTCGCCGGACTCGTGCAGGCCCCCTCGGCGTACGACCCGATCACCTCGGACCAGACGCGGGCGCTGGAGCGCCGCAACTGGGTGCTCGACCGGATGGTCGACATCGACTACCTCTCGCGCGGCGACGCCTCCGAGGTGCGCGGCCTGCCGATCGAGCTGAACGTCTCGGACCCGCCGAACTCGTGCATCGGCATCGAGGGCACGCCGACCGAGTTCGGGTTCTTCTGCGACTACTTCCGCCGCTGGTGGCGCGAGCAGGACGCCTTCGGGGCGACCCCGGCCGAGCGCGAGCGCGAGCTCCGCCAGGGCGGGTACACGATCATCACCACGCTCGACCCGGACCTGCAGAAGACGGCGAACAAGCACGTCAACGACGGCAAGAGCGACGAATCGAAGCTCGCGCACGGCGCGGTGGTCATGGAACCGGGCACGGGCCGCATCAAGGCCATGGGCCTGAACCGGACCTTCTCGTACGACCAGAAGCACAACGGCCCGCACTCGAACCCGTCCTTCGACCGCAAGGGCAACTACCCGAACACGGTGAACCCGGTGCTCGGCGGCGGCGCGGAGGGCGGCTACCAGGCCGGTTCGACGTTCAAGATCTTCACACTGCTCGCGGCGCTCGACGCGGGCTACCCGCTGGACTACGCCATCAACTCCCCCAACCGGGTCGCCACGAGCTTCGTGTCGGCGACCACGGCGTGCGGCGGGCGCTGGTGCCCCAAGAACGGCAACCCGCAGATGGCGGGCAACCGCAACATGTGGTCCGGGTTCGGGATGTCGGTCAACACGTACTTCGCGCAGCTCATCGACCGGGTGGGCGCGGACAAGGCCGTGGAGATGGCCGAGCGGATGGGCCTGCAGTGGCGGTCCGAGGGCGACGCGTACTACGCCTCGGAGGAGCGGCGCGCCGGCTGGGGGCCGTTCACCCTGGGCGTCTCGGACGTCCAGCCGATCGAGATGACGAACGTGTTCAACACGCTCGCCGCCGACGGCCTCTACTGCGAGCCGATCCCGGCGCTGCGCATCATCGACCCGGAGGGGAAGGAACTCGACGCCGCCGCGCCGCGCTGCCACCAGGAGCTGGACGAGGACGTGGCGCGGGCCGCGACCGACGCGGGCCGGTGCGTGACCTGGACCCAGCGCAAGGGCGTCAAGTGCGGCGAGTGGGGCACCTCGCCGAACGTGGGCGTGCTGGCCGGCCGCCCCGTGTCGGGCAAGTCCGGCACCACCGACAACGACCGGGCCTCGTGGTTCCTCGGCTACACGCCGCAGTTGACGGTGGGGGCGTTCATGGCCGACCCGGACTACATCCACAATCCCGTCGGCAAGTCGAACACGTCCACGTCGAAGGAGACGGCGGGGAAGATCTTCAGGGACGCCTTGAAGGGCGTGGAGGAGATCGAGTTCAAACCGCCGTCACGCGACATCATGTACGGGGATTGACCGCCTCGGACGACGCAGCGGCCTCCGGCTCCTCGCCGGAGGCCGTTTCCATGCGGTCGTCTCCTGCGGCGTCGGCCGCGTCCAGGTCGCGGCGCTCGCGGCGGGCGAGGACGACCCACCCGACGGGGACCATGGCCGCGAACAGCGCCCACTGGACCGCGTACGAGTAGTTCTGCCAGTCCTTGAAGGAGGGCGTCTCCAGCGCGGTGAAGCCCTCGGCCGGTTCGATGTCGGCCACCCACGCCGAGCGCAGCTCGTAGTCGTAGTGGTCCGCGAACATCTCGAGGCTCAGCCGGCGCGACTCCAGGTGCCCGTCGACCTCGGCGACCGAGCCGCCTTCGGGCTCGGACTCGTAGACGCGGGCGGTCACCGTCACCTCGCCCGCGGGGGCGGCCGGGTACTCGGGCACATGCCCCGTGGACTCGGAGGCGACGAAGCCGCGGTCGACGAGGATCGCGGTGCCGTCCGCCAGGACGAGCGGCGTGACGATCTCGAAGCCGTTGAGGCTGTTGTTCGTCTGGGCGCGCAGCACGATCTCGTGCTCGGTGTCGTAGACGCCCGTGGCCTCCACGAGGGTCCAGCGGTCCTCGTCGTCGAGGGGCTCCCCGGCGGGCAGGACCTCCTCGATCGGCACGGCGACCCGGCTCTGCTCGATGACCTCGTTCGCGGCGGCGCGCTGCACGGCGCGGTCCCACTGCCACTGGGAGAGCAGCACGCACACGACCATCACGACCAGGCCCGCCAGGGTCAGCAGGAGCCAGCGAGGTGCGAGGACGAATCGGTACCGCTGCATCACGTCGCCGAGTCTAGCCGCGGCTTAGACTTGCCCCTCATGAGCGATGTAGTGAATGCGGTGCGCGCCGCCATGTCCGCGGTGCGCGCCGACCTGGAGGCCCTCGTCAAGATCCCGGCGATCGCCTTCGAAGGACTCGACCACGAGCCGGTCCGCCAGGGCGCCAATGCGGTCCAGCGCCTCCTCGAGGAGGCCGGCGCGGCCGAGACCCGCCAGCTCTCCCACGGCGGCGGGCAGCCGAGCGTGTACGCGCACTTCCCCGCGCCCGCGGGCCAGCCGACGGTGCTGCTGTACGCCCACCAGGACGTGCAGCCCGTGGGCGACCTCGCGAAGTGGGAGCAGCCCGACCCGTTCACCGTGGTCGAGCGGGACGGGCGGCTGTACGGCCGCGGCGTCGCCGACGACAAGGCCGGGGTGATGGCGCACATCGCCGCGCTGCGCGCCTACGGCGGGAAGCCGCCGGTGGGCGTGAAGGTCCTCATCGAAGGCGAGGAGGAGTTCGGCTCCCCCACGCTCGAGGGGCTGCTGCGCGAGCACCAGGCGCTGCTGGCCGCCGATGTGGTGGTCATCGCCGACTCGCAGAACTGGCGCACCGAGGTCCCGGCCCTCACGACCACGCTGCGCGGCGTCATCAACGTGTACGTGGAGGTCGCGGTCCTCAAGGGCGCGGTGCACTCCGGGATGTTCGGCGGGCCGGTGCCGGACGCGCTCACCGCGCTCGCACGGCTCGTCGCGACCCTGCACGACGACGCGGGCGACGTGGCCGTCGCGGGCCTGGCCTCGGGTCGCAGCTCGGACCTGGACTACGACGAGGCGGCGCTGCGCCACGAGGCCGGGATGCTGCCGGGGACCGAGTTCATCGGCACCGGGCGGCTCACCGAGCGGCTGTGGTCGAAGCCCACGGCGACGGTGCTGGGCATCGACGCGCCGGGCGCCGCGGAGTCGGCGAACGCGCTGCAGCCGCGAGCGCGCGCGAAGGTCTCGTTCCGGCTCGCCGCGGGCGATTCGGCCGCGAACGCGTTGAAGGCCGTCGAGGAGCACCTCCTGGCGAACGCCCCTTGGGGCGCCGAGGTCACGGTGACTCCCGAAGGCGGCCTTGGCGACCCGTGCGCGATTGACGCGACCGGCCCGTCCTACGACGCCGCGCGCGCCGCGTTCGCGGAGGCCTGGGACGGCACCGCGCCGGTGGAGATCGGCGTGGGCGGCTCGATCCCGATGATCGCCACCTTCCAGGAGCTGTTCCCCGAGGCCGCGATCCTGGTGACGGGCGTCGAGGACCAGTACTCGAACCCCCACGGCCCCAACGAGTCCCTCGACATCGCGATGTTCGAGCGGGTCTGCGTGGCCGAGGCACTGCTGCTGGGCAAGCTCAAGCGGTAGCGACGTGAACGGGGCCCGGACGAATCGTCCGGGCCCCGTTTCCTATAAGTAGGGTCAGAGGCCTTCGCGGACTTTGCGCAGCACCTTCGCGAGCGGGTCGCCCGAAGTCTGGAAGACGTGGCGGTACGAGTTCGCGGCGGCCTTGACCTCGGCCGCGATCGACGCGTCCTTGTCGTCCTCGCGCCGGGGGTAGTCGCCGGCGAGGTACTCGCGGTACTCGCCGTCGTCGATCCAGGACTTGATCGCGGCCGCGCGGGCCACCGCGAAGTCGTGGCTGCGCGTCTCGAGCAGCATGAGCTTGAGGAAGCTGTCGCGCAGGTCCCCGCCCGTCTCGAACTCCTTGGCCTGCTCCAGGAACGCCGCAGTGTCCACATCGTGCAGATCGCCCCCGCCGGCGAGCTTCGCCATGACGCGGATGGCCGCGGCCGGGTCCTGCACGGCCAGCGCCCCGGCCCGGTCCGCCGAGAGCTCGGCCTTGCGGCTCCACTCGTAGAGCGCGGCGGTGATGACCCGCAGGCCGACCACGCCGACCGGGATCCACGCGACCGAGGTGGTCAGCCGCACCAGCACCATCAGGAGCGTGCGGTACAGCCCGTGTCCGGAGAGCGCGTGGCCCAGCTCGTGGGCGAGCAAGAACCGCAGTTCGGCGTCGTCCAGCAGCTCGACCGACCCGGAGTTGATCACGATGACCGGCTTGTCGATGCCGATGCACATCCCGCCCAGGTCGGGGTCGCGCGTGATGTACAGGTCCGGCAGTTCAGCGGCGTCGAGCACGGCCCCCACCTGCTGGTAGGCCTCGTAGACGCGCGAGTACTGGTGGCGGTCGACGCGGATCGAGGAGCCCATGAGGCTCAACCGCAGGGCCCGCTCGGAGATCATCCCGGAGACCTTGCGCAGGACGACGTCGAAGCCGCGCAGCTCCCGCAGTGCGACGAGCGCGCCCCGGTCGGCGGGGTGCTCCCAGGCCCGAGTCGATATGCCGCGCAAGATGACCGGCCCGCGAGCCTGGTCCCTGATCTCGACCGGCCCGTCTTCGGCCGGTGACTGGTCCTCGCTCATACCCGCTCCTCACGGTTGGCTCTGGTGCAAGTGTGGCACGGCCGCGCCAGCTGCGGCGGCTGCGCGTGAGCGGCAGGGCCCCAGGCCGATCCGCGCCGCGGCCCCGGGCCGGTGTCGGATTTCACCCTGGAAGTCCGCAAGGGGCCCAAGCAGTCAGGACGCATAGCGGGCATTGCCGCCCACAAGGGGGCGAGATAACGAATCGGCGTCAACACGCCGTGCGGCGCTTGACACTCAGGCCCGCAAGGACTACTCATTGAGGTGGGTCAGCAATTCCGGGGCGTCGTGGAGAATCGTTTGGGGTGTTCTTGCGACGCCCCGTATCCATGCCCTCTTCTGGACTCCCCGGTCCCCTCACGAGCCGGTGCCCAGGTATTCTTGCGCTGGCGCGGCGCCCTGTGCGGCCCCGCCCGGCGCCCGTAGCTCAGCTGGATAGAGCACTGGACTTCTAATCCAATGGTCGCAGGTTCGAATCCTGCCGGGCGCGCCAAAACCCCTGGCAGAAGGCCCGCCAAGCCAGCCTTCGCCACTTCAATCACCCGCCCCGAGAGCCTTCGTAGCAGCGCCCGTAGCAGCGGCCCTCTTGAACGCCGCCTCTCCCAACCGGTCCCCCGCCGCCACCAGGGCTTCATCGGGGACATGCTGGTACCGCTTCGCCATCTCCGGCGACGACCACCCCAGCATCGCCATCCGGATCACCGGATCAACCCCCAGCGTCCCGAGGAACGTCGCCGCGGAATGCCTCGCGCCATGCAGCTCGATGTACTCGACCTCCGCCTCATCGAGGATCTCGCCCCACGTCTCCCAGTCCCTCGACGGGTCGATGGGCAGACCGAACCGATTGGTGAACACCAGGTCGTCGTCATGCCAGAGCGTGCCGGCCTCGGCCCTCTCCATCTCCTGCCGGGCCTTGTGCACTTGCAGCTCCTCCCTGACCACTGCGGGGAGGGGCAGCCTTCGCATGCCAGCAGCAGACTTTGGTCGCAGCTCGCGCTTGCTCTTGCGGCCACGCGTGCGGCCGACCGTCTGTTCTGCAGTGGCCGGCGAGGCCGTCTCCGACAGCACCAGCCCCCCGGTCCGCTGAGGGCAGAACCTGGCATGCCCCGTGCACCCGTTTGGACAGGCAATGTTGTGCGAAGCGGTCTTGCACTTCGACCGGTAACGCTGCGGGCAGGCCTTCCCGTGTCCCGTGCAGCCAGGCGGGCACGGCTTGCGCGGGCTCCGGTCGCTCGGGTAGGCGGGACGTTCACAGTGCCGGCGGGCGCACGCCCTTGCATCGGCGCAGCCATGCAACCAACTCCGACGCGGGCATTCGCTCGGGCATCCTTCGGCCGTGGTGCAATGCTGCTTCGCGCAGGCCGCGGGGTTCTCACAGCCGTGCCCGAGGGTCTGCCGTTGCAATTGACGGCGGATGCTGACGATTCCCAACTCCCAGTCGATGTCTGACCATTTCAACCCGAGCACTTCGCCTTGGCGCGCACCGAGAAAGGCGATCCACCATCGGACGTGGTTCCGCATCTCGGCAACCGTGGAAGTGATTCGGTGGACCTCGTCGGCGCTCAACGGGATGACACTGTTCTGACGCAGTGCAGGGAGCGCTTTCCGGGCGGCGGCGGCGTGGTTCTCGTGGATACCGACCTCACCGAAGTCGATGGCTCGGTTCAATGCGACGGATGCGGTGCGGTGGATCAAGTGCACGGTCCCCGGCGCGAAACCCTCGGTCTGGAGTTCCTTGTACAAGGTCGCGAAGTGCCGCTTCGTGAGTTCCGACAGGCGCCATTGCCCCAGCCTGGGGATCAGGTAGTTCCTGACGTGCCCGGAATAGGACACTAGGGTCTTGTACCGTACTTGCAGCGGCGCGTAGGTGGTGATCCACTCGTCGAGCCAGTCGCCGAACTTCTTAGAGCGACCGACTTTCGGAACGTCACCGTCCGAAACGAGGTCCTCCAGCTCCAACACCTTGGGGATGAGTTCTTCCTCGGTGGCGGCTTCCCGGTGGCGGCGGTCGGTTGAGCCGTCAGCTTTGCGGCCGACAGTGACGAACGCATGCCAGTTCCCGTCTTTCCCTTCCCACATCGTTGAGGTGGGTCGTCGTTCCTCGGGCATGGCTACTCCTTGGGGTACAGGCGGGTGATGTTGTCGCCGTCGTCTCCGAGCTGGCGGCGGATGGCGTTGTACTCGCGCTGGGCCTGGAACCGGTCGTCGGTGAGAACCAGGTCTTTGAGGCACCCGAGTTCGTCCAGGATGGTGCGCTGGCGACAGAGGATCGCGAGGCCGAGGGGCCCGAGGACGACGATGCCGATGAAGTTGGCGGCGAGGGTGCGGACGCCGTCCGAGATGGTGAGACCGGCTGCGGCGGCGGTGACTTCGATGGTCCCGTAGATGATCGCGAAGGTCCCGCCGGCGATGGCTGCGGTTGCTGCTGCGGTGGTGGCACGCATGATGACGCTCCAGTGGGGAGGCCCCTGGTGGGGGTAAGCGAGGGTTCACGGCCCGAGCGTCAGATACTCATGTTGTCACACACGGTGTGCGTCTGGTAGCCCTCGCAGCATCATCCTTTCGGATGAATCCGCGGTCAGCTCGCTTTGCGGCCGGTGCCGGGTTTGGCCGCGCGCTTCTCCTCCAGCGTCCGGCGAGTTCCCTCGACGAGCATCTGGACGTGGCGGCGAAGGACCTGCTGCTCGAACTCGTCGATGAGTCCGGCTTCCCGGTCCAGCTGCACCAGCTCGACGTAGATGGATTCGACTGGCGCTTGGTCGATCTGCTCACGGCGAATGAGCCCGAACTTGACGAAGAACTCCACCGGGTCCATGGGGATGCCCAAACGGTTCGCCAGCGGAACGATCACGCTGACAATCTTGTCGAGGTTCTTGTTAGTAGGGGTGACGAGACCGCGACGGTACTTGGAGATGAGTCCGTCGCTGACGTCGGTGATGCGTGCGATTTCGGCGTTACTGCGGAGCCCGAGGCGGTTGAGTGCGTCGTTCAAGTACGCAGCGCCGGCGGCGGGGCCGACTTCGTGTCCGTCCGGGTTGCTCACAGGAAAGATCCTAGCGGCTCTGGACCGCTTGTCGCGGCGCGAGGCGGGTCGGGCATGACCGGCCCGTCCTGCGGGTTTCCGGTGGTCAGTGGATTCACGGATGACTGTTTCAGTCCTCAAATCGTCTTTCATGCATGAAAGATTATCGTCCGAAGCTCGATGCCAACATCACCCGAACGGCTGATGTCATCATTCATGAATGAAATGTTAGGGTCGAATCATGCAAGCGAGAACGGAATCCGAGTATCAGATCGTCATCGATCGGCAGCGGTACTCCCTGGAAGCCAGCAAGAAGGGCTGGAAGACCAACGCCCTTGCCGCAGAAGCCCTCGGGTTCTCCGAGCCCACGCTCTCCAAGCTCCTTTCAGGGAAGATAGAGCCCTCGGCGAAGACCATCGACCGCTTGCTTACCGAACTGGACCTGCCCTACCGGGCCCTCTTCATCCGGAAGGAGCTGTCATGACTGACGTAATCGTGATGCTGACCCCTGCTGAGACAGCGAAACGTCTCGGGGTCTCCCGGCACGCCGTCTACGACATGTGCGCCGTCGAAGACCGGGACGGCAACCCCAGGCAGCCTGAACTCGGGCACAACCGGATCGGCTCCCGAATCGTCATCCCCGCGCCCGAGGTCGACGCGCTCCTGGCGCGGACGTTCGTGCCGGCTAAGTCCGAGGTCACTTCTCTGGACGAGCACCGCCACCGATCCCGGCAGGCCGCGTGAAGGTTCCTCGCCGCGCTGGCGGCGGCAACACCGGCCCTTCAGGTGGGTCAGGCACCGGGCCGAGGCCGAACCCCAGGCCCATTACGCCGAAGCCTCGGAAGGTTCCAGACTCTCGACCTCGCGCTGGGGGTAGCGCAACGGTCGAGACGGGTTGAGCACTTCAGCTCCCCACCCGGAGGGCCCCGTTCGAGGGGTACGGGGCCCTCCACCTAAGCCCCACAACTTCATAGATCGATTCTCACCGCACCGCACAACTTCACAGCTCCTCCGCTCGCGGGAGACGGAGGGGCGCACGGGCTGGAGCTCAGATGGCAGAGCAACCGCAGAGGGTTCGACTCCCTCCCAGCCCCCGACAGAAAACGAGGCCTCAGACCGGGCCAACGGCTGAGACCTCTACAGGGCAAGACCTTCAGGAGGAGATGCCCCATGGAGACCGTACACAACTACCAGGTTTCGCAGCAAGCCTGCGGACGCGAGGGCTGCGACACCGTCCCGCCGCGGGGCGAGGAGTTCTGCTCCGTGCTGCACCGCCGCCAGCACGAGCTCGTGAACGGCTACGAGCCGCACCCCGAGACCTTCCCGCAGGACACGTGCGCACTGGAGGGCTGTGGCAAGCCGTCGCGGCGGATGTCGCGGTACTGCTCGTCCGACCACAACGCCGCCACGGCGAACCGGGGCGGTGAGCTCTGATGGTCGCGCTGTTCCACCGTCACGACGCTGAGGTCCCCACGGCGAAAGCCTGCACCTCCCACGCGATCTACACGGTCGTCACGGACGACATGGCCGAGCACCACGTGTGCGCGCCGCACACGTACATGCTGATGGGCCAGTTGATTGGCGAGCACCCGCACTACGCGGGTGCTGACCCGGCCCCGGGCACGCCCTGCGCGTACGTGGAGGTGTCGTGGTGAGCTCCAGCAACTTCCAGGACATGCAGGACCACCTCGACTCCGCAAAGCGGCACATGAGCAAGTGGGACTTCCGGCCGTCCTCGTCGAGCCCTGCGGAGGACGCCGAGGCGCACGCCGAGCTCGTGCACGCCCATGGCGCGTTGGAGCGTCTCGCGTCTGCGGTGGACATCCTCCGCGCGGAGACTGCGAACGCGCTGCTGGAGCACCAGACCGACCAGGCCGACACGTTGAACGGGTTCTTCGGGTCGGTCGTGGGTGACCGGGAGTACGCGTTCGACCCGGAAGCGAAGCCTGCTGGCGGTGCGTCATGACGGGCCAGGGGTTCATTGCGGTGCTGGTGGTCTTCGCGTGGGCGGTCGTTGACCACCTGCGGACTGTCGAGTTCCCTGCGGATGAGCTGCCGTTCGTTCGCAGTCACCGTGCCCCGAGGCGGTGGCCGCTGTGAAGCGCTACCTGATTGGGGCCGCGCTGGTCTCGGACGCCGTGTTCACGCTGGCGCTGGACGCGGACGTGTGGCAGCGGGTGATCGTATTCGTCGCGATCGCCGCGGCCATTGTCCTCTCGTTCGTTGCGATGGTCGAGCGAACCGAGATCAAAGCTGAGCGTCGCCGTTCGCAGCGTCTGGCGGGCTGGATTCAGGACCGCCACGAGGGAACGCCGTTCCAGCCGTTCGATGGGGACGAGGGGCAGCGATGAACCCTATCGAGTGGTGGCGTGACCGTCTCGCGGCAGAGCGGGACGAGACCGAGCAGTTGCTTCGGGAGACGTACCTGTTCGACACGGCCGAGGACGACCCGGTTGTGGAGCGGTTCCGGGACGCACAGCGGGCCCTTGTGGACCTGATTCCGGCAACCCCGTTGTGCCCTCCGGCGCTGATCCGCTGGAAGGGGATCGAAGCCTCTCTGGCCCACGATCCCGAGTTCATGCTCCCGGTCCTCGACGCGCTGCGTCAGAGGCCGACTACCTGACCACCTTCGCCGGGCGCGTTCCCCAGGGCGCGCCCGGCCCACCTACCGAGGAGACAAGACATGCGCGAGTACCCGAAGATCTACGGCCCCTTCAAGCGCCACACCGAAGGACCCGATAAGAACAAGCTCATCGACGGCGAGTGGACCTCCCCCGCCTTCGAGTACCTCCAGGACACCATCTGGCTGTTCACCGAGAAGGTCGACGGCACCAACATCCGCGTCCACTGGGACGGCCACAAGGTCACGTTCGGCGGTCGCACCGACCGGGCGCAGATCCCCGCGAAGCTCATCGAAGTGCTCGTCGGCATGTTCCCCGAGGAGCTGTTCGAGCAGACCTTCGGCGAGCAGACCGCGACCCTCTACGGCGAGGGATACGGGTCGGGCATCCAGAAGGGTGGCGTCTACCGGCCCGACATGAGCTTCGTCCTGTTCGACGTGCTCGTGGGCGACTGGTGGCTGCTGCGGGACGGTGTCGAGGACGTGGCCGCGAAGGTCGGCGTCGACGTGGTGCCGATCGTCCTGGAGGGCACGCTGCACGACGCGATCACCCGCGTCCGTGGCGGCCTGGACTCCGCGTGGGGCGCGTTCACCGCCGAGGGCTTGGTGGGTGTCCCGAAGGCGGGCCTGCTGGACCGGTCGGGGAAGCGCATCACCGTGAAGGTGAAGGCGCGCGACTTTTCGGGTGGTGCGTGATGTCGGTTGACGTGATCCCCATCGAAATGCTCCTGGTCAAGGCACGCCGTGAACGCGACGCCGCCCTAGCCGGGAAAGCACAGGCCGAGGACCGTGCCCGGGAATGGGAGGAGACGGCTCGCCGCGCGGAGGAGCGAGCCGAAGAACTCCGCAACGACCGCGACGGGTGGGCCGCCATGGCCCGCAAGTTCTTCGGGCCGAGGCTCACCTACTTCGACCCCGACCTGTCCGACAGGAAGGTCTGCGAAATCGGTGACCTCCTCCACGACCTCCACGGCCAAGGCACTGACGTCAACGACGACGGACTCCTTGCTGGCCTCGTCAACGATTGGACCGGACAGTGAGCGAGCGCATCCTCATTACTGAACCGGGCGTGTATGCCGACCTCGACGAGGCGGACTACCACCGCGACCCCGTCCCCGGCGGCTCCCTGTCTTCCACCGGGGCCCGCGCGATCCTCCCGCCCGGGACGCCCGCCAGATTCAACTACGAACGCCACCGCAAGATCCACAAACGGGAGTGGGACCTCGGCACCGCCGCGCACGCCATCGCGCTCGGCACCGGGCCGGAGATCGTCATCCTCGACTTCCCCGATTACCTGACCAAGGCAGCGAAGGAAGCCCGCAATGGCGCCCGCGCCGCCGGCCAGGTCCCGCTGCTCACCCACGAGTACGAGTCGGTCATGTCGATGGTCATCGCACTGCGGCACCACGAGATCGCCGGCCCGCTCCTCGCCAAAGACACGGGCGCCGCCGAGCAGTCCCTGTTCTGGATCGACGAGAAGACCGGCGTGTGGTGCCGGGCCCGCCTCGACTGGCTCAAGCCCGCACCCACAGGGGGCAGGGTCATCGTCGCCGACTTGAAGACGACGAATGCCGCCGACGAAGAGTCGATCACCAAGTCGATCGCGAACTTCAACTACCACCAGCAGGGCGCGTTCTACCTCGACGGTGTCCGGACACTCGGCATCCACCCGGACCCGGCGTTCGTCCTGGTCTTCGTCGAGAAGACCCCGCCGCATCAGGTGCACGTCGTCCAGCTGGACGCGTACACGCTCCAGATCGCCCACGCGAAAAACCAACGCGCCCTCAAGGTCTACGCCGAATGCGCCGAAACCAACACCTGGCCCGGCTACCCGACCGACATCACCACCGTCTCGCTCCCGCCTTGGGCTGAGCGCACCGAATCCGAGGAGTACCTGCCCCATGTCTGATTTCACGAACACGGACGTCCAGTCCCAGCTTGCCCCGTCGCGTATCGGGCAGGCGACCGTCGTCGAGCAGTCCCGTGCGATCGCTGAAGTGCAGGCCGCGATCGTCGTCGCCCAGCAGTGCCCCCGGAACATCGCCGCGGCCATCGCCGAAATGCGACAGGTCTGCGGGCAGGAGACCCTCGCCAAGAAGGCGTTCTTCCGGTTCCCCCGCGGCGGCACCAACGTCTCCGGGCCCTCCATCCACCTCGCCCGCGAACTCGCCCGCTGCTGGGGCAACGCCCAGTACGGCATCAATGAACTCCGCCGCGACGACGACGCCGGCGAGTCCGAGATGCAGGCGTGGGCCTGGGACGTCGAGAAGAACACGCGGGTTTCCGCCACATTCATCTCCCCTCACAAGCGCGACAAGCGCGGGGGCGCCGAGAAGCTCGTGGACCTCCGCGAGATCTACGAACAGAACTCGAACGTCGGCGCCCGACGAGTCCGCGAGAGCATCTTCGCGGTCCTCCCGGACTGGTTCATCGAGGAAGCCAAGGAGATCTGCCAGGCCACCATGTCCGGCAAGAGCTCCGGGAAGCCCCTCGAGCGCCGAGTGGCCGATGCAGTCCAAGCCTTCCAGGGCTTCGGGGTCACCGTCGACCAGCTGGAATCGAAGCTGGACCGCCCCAGCGGCAAGTGGACCGAGAAGGACCTCGGCGAGCTCCTGGTCATCCACGGCTCGATCAAGACCGGTGAGGTGACGGTAGAGCAGGAGTTCCCGTCGAAGAAGGTCACCGCAGCGGAGCTGACGGCCGGACCGGAGAAGTCCGATGGCTGACCGCGTCCCGACCGCCATCCGGCAGATCGTCATGGGTCGAGCGTTCGGCCGGTGCGAACGCTGCCTCCACGCGACGCTCGCCGGCGACCCTCACCACCGCAGGGTCCGCGGCATGGGCGGCTCGAAAGCACCTGACCGTCACGACCCGTCGAACCTCGTGTGGGTCTGCCGCCCTTGTCATGACTGGGTTCACGCCCACCCGAAGGAGTCGGCCGAGGCCGGGTTCATCATCCCGCGGTTCTCCGGTGACTCGCCGCTCGACGTGCCGGTCACCGACCTGTCCGGGCAGACCCGATGGCTCGATGACGAGGGTCAGTACCTCTCCGAGCCTGTGGAGGCCACCGATGCCCCGTAAACACGGCACGTACTCCTGCGGCGCCACCGGATGCGACAACGAAGCCTGCAAGGCAGCTGTCCTCCGGTATGCCCGCAACGTCCGCAAGCTCAAAGCCTACGGGCGGTGGCAGCCATTCGTGGACGCCGAACCCGTCCGCCAGCACGTCCGTCAACTCCAGGCGTCCGGCCTCGGGTACCGACGCATCGCAGCTCTGGCCGGGACGTCGGAGCCGCTCATCTTCCGGCTCCTCCACGGGGTCAAGTCGACCGGGAAGCCGCCGACGAAGAACCTCCGCACCGACACGGCCGAAAGCATCCTCGCAGTACAACCGAACCTCGAAGCCGTCGCCGAGTACGCCAAGATCGACGGCGCCGGTACCCGCCGCCGGTTGCAGGCCCTCGTTGCGCACGGGTGGGCGCAGAACCTGATCGCCGCCGAGATTGGGATGACCCCGGGGAATCTCGCCAGGGTCATCCGCACGCCGGAAGTAACCGCGAAAACCGCGCGGCTGGTGCGAGCCGTCTACGAGCGGATGTGGGATGCAGCGCCACCGCAGTCGACCGTTGAGGAGCGGTCGGCGTTCAAGCGGGCCAAGACGATCGCCTCTCGGTACGGGTGGGCACCGTCGATGGCTTGGGATGACATCGATGACCCGGCCGAGCAGCCCCAGGGTGTAGCGAGGCCGAACTTGAGGCGGCGCCTTCCGCATGTCGATGAGCTCGCGTGGCTCATGGATCAGGGCGAGACCCAGGAAGCGATCGCGATGCGGTTCACCGTCCACGTGAAGTCCCTTAAGAGCGCCCAGATCCGGGCCAACAGGAAGGCCGCGGCATGAGCATCGACGGTAGAGGCCCGAGCCTGAACCGGTCAGCGGACAACACCATCGCGGCCCTGAAGTCGAAGAACGGCCGTCTCGAGGAACGCATCACGGTCCTTGAGGGCGTCGCCAAGGCGAACGCTGACGACCGCGACTCGTACATGGAGCAGACCGCGGAGCTAGAGGGAGAACGCGACCGGGCCCGCGGCATCGCCGTCGAGTTCGAGCAGCGCGTTTCCCGCGTCCAGCAGCTCCACCAGCCATTCCCTGAACCCGTCCAGGGCTACCTGCCTGACGGCTCGTACGGATACATCGACCCCGCCTGCCAGATGTGCGGCACCCCCGACGAGTACGGGGCTCCGTGGCCCTGCGCGACCTACAAGGCCGCTACCGGAACCGACCTGGAAGGTGCGGCGTGAGCGACACGAAGATCCTGAACAACCAGCTTGACGTCCTCAACGGCCGCCTCGACGCGGTCGAGCGGGCCCGGGTCGAGTTGGAGGACAAGAACACCGAACTGGCCAAGCAGCTCGCTTCGGTGCGGTCGGAGAACACCCGGCTCCGTGCCGTGTCCCGTGACCTCGCCGGCCAACTCGACCGCGTCGGCGACAGCCTCAACTCGCTCCTCGCCACCGCCGTGCAGGCGTCTGAGGACAACCCGGGGAGCCGCGGCCTCGCCGCCCGAGTCCGGCAGGCGAAAGCCTCCCTCGACGTGTACACCGCCGCCACAGGAGGCCAGCAGTGAGCAACATCGAATGGACCGAAGAGACCTGGAACCCGACCACCGGATGTGACCGGGTCTCCCCCGGCTGCGACAACTGCTACGCGCTCACCATGGCGAAGCGGCTCAAGGCCATGGGTTCCGACAAGTACCAGACCGATGGTGACACGCGCACCTCCGGCCCCGGATTCGGCGTGGCCGTCCACTACGACACGCTGACCATCCCGCTGCGGTGGAAGAAACCCCGCACGGTCTTCGTCAACTCCATGTCCGACCTGTTTCACCCGAAGGTTTCGGACCAGTTCATCGCTGGCGTCTTCGCAACCATGGCCGCCACCCCGCAGCACACCTACCAGGTGCTGACCAAGAGGGCACCGCGGATGCGGTCCCTGCTCAACAACCCCGACTGGGTCGCCAGGATCTACAACCCGAAGGGTGCCTGGCCGCTGCCGAACGTCTGGCTGGGCGTCTCGTCCGAGAACCAGGAGCAGGCCGACCGACGCATCCCCGAACTCCTCAAGACCCCGGCCGCGGTCCGCTTCGTCTCCGCCGAGCCCCTGCTGGGAGCCGTCGACCTCTCAAAGTGGCTGGGCATCGAATGGTCCGACATGGGCATGTGGCTCGAGGAGATGTTCGCGACCGTCTCCGGCCGCGGGTCCCTCCTCGACTGGGTGATCGTCGGTGGCGAGTCCGGGCCTGGTGCCCGACCCATGAAGCAGGAGTGGGCCACCAGCATCGTTGACCAGTGCCAATCCGCCGAGACTGCTGTGTTCGTGAAGCAGATGGGCTCCGTGTGGGCTGCCGACCACTTCATCAACCGGTCCGACAACCCGAAGGGCGGAGACCCGCTCGCATGGCCTGAGCATCTCCGCGTCCGCGAAATGCCCGTGCAGGTAGGGGGTGGCGGCCGTGGCTGACCTGACTCCCGCGCGGAAACGCACCCGAGGCTCCGCACGCAAAGCAGGCGCATCGTTCGAACGCGTCGTCGCCGACTACATGCGCGACACCATCGACGACCGCATCGACCGCAGAGTCCGCACCGGCGCACGCGACTGCGGCGACATCGCCGGACTCCGCGCCCACGGCCAGCATGTAGCGGTCGAGGTCAAGAACTGCCGCGACTGGAAGCCCGGGACGTGGCTTCGTGAGGCCGAGAAGGAACGCATCAACGACAACGCCCTTGCCGGGATCGTCGTCGCGAAACGCCACGGTTCCGCCGACCCCGGGGAGCAGGTCGTGCTGATGACCCTCGCCGACTTGGTCGCGATCATCCGCGGCGTCCGCCCCGAGGAGACGTCATGAACGACTACGCCGAAGCCATGAAGGCCCTCCGGGAAGCAATCGAGGACTACCTGGACGCCGCCGCATGGGAACTCCGGCACAAGATGCCGCCGCTCGACGCCATCGACCTCGCACAAGCCACCGCGGGGAAGGCCGTGGATGTGATCGCGGCCGAGAAGTCCCAGCGACTCGCCGGCGCCGTGGTCGTCCCCGACAACCTCGCCGACATCTTCCAACAGAACGGGGGTGTGTTAGTGGCACGAAGCGAAGCGAGGCTGCGCACGAGCATCTGGGATGACGACGACTTCCTTGCCCGCCCCGGTCGCGAGCAGCTGGCGTACATCTTCTTCATTTCGCAGCCCGACATCTCCCACTGTGGGGTGTTGTCGCTGCGGTTGAAGCGGTGGGCGAAGAAGCTCAAGTACACGCCCGAGCTCCTCGACGGGGTCTTGTCTGGCCTCTCGGAGTCGCGGTTCGTCGTCGTCGACTACGACGAGGAGGAGCTACTAGTGCGCTCCTACCTGCGGAACGACGGGGTGCTGCGCAACTTCAAGGTATTGAAGGCTGCGGAGTCGAATCTGCCGCAAGTGATGTCGAAGCCGATCAAGGAGACGATCGCGAACGAGATCGAACGGTCCCTACATGAAGGTCTAGCGACGACATCAACTCGGCCGATTCTGTTCGGGATGCTGGGGATCCTGGGTAGGCCAGGCCATGCCCTACCCGATGCCCCATCGCATGCCCCATCTGATGGGGCATCGGATGGCCCTTCGATGGGCCATGGCATGACCCATGCCGTGGGGGATGCCAATTCAGCAGGGACTAGGGGTAAGGGACTAGGGGCAGGGTTTAGGTCTGTTAGTACTTACTCTTCTTCGTCTGACGACGAAGCCCCGAAGAAGACCCCCAAGAAAGGCACCCGCGTCCCAGACGGGTTCACCTTCACGACCGAGATGCAAGAGTGGGCCCGTAGGAAGGCCCCGCTCGTCGCGGACAACCTCGGATACCACACTGAGCAGTTCGTGGACTACTGGAAAGCCCGCAGCGACAAGCAGGCGTGGAAGCTGGACTGGATCGCGACCTGGCGGTCATGGATCCGCAAGGCCAACAAGGACGCGGCCGACCGCAGTGCCCGCATGGGTGAGCCGAGCAGGCGACTCGTTGACGTCTCGGCGGCCCGCTGCGGGAAGCACCCGCGGGAGCTCGCTGACCACTGCACGATCTGCGACTCCGAGCAGCGGGGTGCGGCATGAGCGAATCCAGCGACCCGCTCGCGCAGCGAGTCCCCCCGAACGACCAGCAGGCCGAAATGGTCGTGCTCGGAGGGATGATGCTCAACCGCGACGTCATCATCGACGTCGCGGCGATCCTGAACGCCGGCGACTTCTACCGGCCCGTGCACGGGCTGATCTTCGAAGCGATCACGGACCTGGACTCTGCCGGCGAGCCGGTCGACATGATGACCGTCGCCGCGAAGCTCCTCGACACGGGCTACCTGTCGAAGCTGCCTTCCCCGACCTACCTGCACGACCTGGTCGACTCGTGTGTGACCCCGGCGAATGCCGAGTGGTTCGCGAAGCGTGTCAAGGCCAAGTCCACTCGCAGGGAGATCATCGTTGCCTGCTCGTACGGCATCGAGTGGGCGCACAAGATCGACGAGGACCTGACCGAACAGCTGGTTGAGCGCGTGCAGGCCCGCATCCACGCAGCGACGACCGGGTCGTCTTCGGAGGACTCGACGTCGTGGGCGGACGTTGCTGACGAGACCATCAGCGCGATCGAAGCCGCGGCCGAAGGTGCGACGCAAGGCTTGTCGACCGGGCTCACCGACTTGGATGCGCTCATCGGCGGGCTCGGCGCCGGACAGTTGATCATCGTCGCCGGTCGCCCCGCCATGGGCAAGTCGGTCCTGCTGGCGGACTTCTGCCGGCAGGCAGCGTTCCGGGATGGCATGACCGCGGCCTTGTTCAGCTTGGAGATGTCGAAGCAGGAGTTCGGGCGCAGGATCGTTTCGGCTGAGACCGGCATCGGTTTGTCGGCGCTGAAGTCCGGTGAGCTGACTGAAGACGAGTGGTCGAAGGTCATGACGTTCCGGGCCGAGTCGGACTCTTCGCGGCTGCGGGTGATCGAGGCCGCGGGGTCCACGATCGAGTCGATCCGGGCGCGAGCCCGGAGGATCCAGCAGCAACACGGCCTGGACTTGGTCGCGGTCGACTACCTGCAGTTGATGATCGGGTCGAAGCAGACCGACAACCGGCAGGCCGAAGTCTCCGGCATCTCCCGCGGCCTGAAGCTGCTGGCGATGGAGCTCGGTGTCCCCGTGGTGGCCGCCGCCCAGTTGAACCGCGGTGTCGAGTCACGAACCGACAAGCGGCCCACCATGTCGGACCTCCGCGAATCCGGATCGATCGAGAACGACGCCGACGTGATCATCCTGCTGCACCGTCCCGCGTACTACGACAAGGCCACGCCCCGCGGTGCCGAGATCGACCTGATCGTCGACAAGAACCGTCACGGCCAGCAGGACACCGTCATTGCGGTAGCCCAGCTGCACCGCTCGCGTCTCGTGGACTGCGCCCCGAAGTCCTACACCGCATCCGCCCTCTCGAAAGGCCACTGACTGTGAAAGCCATCGAAACGCGCTACGCCGGCCACCGCTTCCGCTCCCGCCTGGAAGCGAAGTGGTGCGTGTTCTTCCAGCAGATCGGCATCCGGTGGGAGTACGAGCCGCAGGGATTCCTAGTCAACGGACGCGCATACCTGCCGGACTTCTACCTGCCCGAGTCGAGCACCTGGGTCGAGGTCAAGGGCGACGAGCGGATGTTGGACCACGTCTTCATGGCGGAGTTCGCCGCCGAGCTCCCCCTAGGGGAAAGCCTCCTGTTCCTCGGAAACGTCCCACAGCCCATGACGCCGGGCGACTGGGATTGGGCCTGGATGCGGATCGGCTCTGAGGTCCTGGAAGGCGACACCTTGCTGTTCGGAGAGTGGGTGGGTTTCGGGACGGGCCGACTGACTCGGCTGACCGAGACCAGCAGTTCTACACCGTTTGACAACTGCGATCGCAAGGGCTGGCTGACGCCGGTCCAGAACATGGCCGGCCCTTCCTGCGAGGCCGCGTACGACGCCGCGCGGATGGCTCGTTTCGAGCACGGCGAGTCCGGAGCGCCTCGATGAGCACCACCAAACTTCCCTGTCCCGTTCCCGTAAGGAGTAACACACCCGTGATCGCCACGAAGCGTTTCGCCGCCTGCGACGACCCGACCTGTGCAACCGTCGCCGA